>JAIMAN010000039.1 GCA_023511915.1 Armatimonadota bacterium | reverse complement strand
GCGGCTGGTTGTACGCAGGGCGCGGTTGGTTGTACGCAGGGCGCGGTTGGTTGTACGCAGGGCGCGGCTGGTTGTACGCAGGGCGCGGTTGGTTGTACGCAGGGCGCGGCAACCGCGCCCCTACCTCACGAAACGCGCTCGCGCCTCCAAAACCCAACGCTCGGACAGATCATCGCCTACTTCAAGTACCAGACCACCAAGCGCTACAACCTGCCCCAAGCGCAACCAGGCGCAACCCTCTGGCACACCAACTACTACGAGCGACGCCTCGCCACCTGCGACGCGCTCAGCACCGCCCGAGCCTACATCCTCACCAATCCCGCCCGCGCGGGGTAAAATCCCTCCGTAGGAGCAATCCGTATGCACGCGCAAGACCCACTGCCCGAAATCGTGAACCTCGCAGAAGCAGAACAAGCCGCAGGAATGCCTCTGCGCACCCCCGACGCCCTCCGCCAAGCAGGCTACCGACTCGTGAAAGCCCGCGACGACGGACGCTACTTCCTCGCCCGAGAAAGCGACCTGCAGCCCCTGCTTGTCAAACTCGGCGACATCGCCGAAGTGCGATTCGGGATCAAAACAGGCGCGAACGAGTTCTTCTACCTGGAGCCTGTCGGCACAACCGTCGCCGAGCTGTTTCGCGTAGGCGCACAGCTGCCCAGCCAACCGACCGTGCGGGTGCGCAACGGCGCAGGCTGGCAAGGCGAACTGGAGACCGCATGGCTGCGTCCCGTCATCAAGTCGCCCCGTGAGCTGAAGACCCTGCGCGCGCGCCTCGAAGACCTGCGCTACCTCGTCTTCATGCCCCCCGACGATGTGCGCGAACGCCTGCACGATACGGCGTACCTGAAGCAACACTACCCCCACGCACACGCCTACATCCAGTGGGGCGAAGGGCAGGGGTATCACCTACGACCGACCTGCAAGGGAAGGGTGAAGTGGTGGGAATTGGTCAAAACCTCTTCCAAGATATTAGCGTTGCGAGCCACCAATGATAGACCTGCATTCTACTACTCTCCTACAGAGGTCTGCCATGACCAGACCTTCTACTCAGCGACTTCGCAGTGGGACGAATCTTTGTTCTCCGCCCTGTTGAACTGCTCCTTCACCAATTGGTTGCTTCGTGAAGTGGAAAGCGGAGCTTCTGCGATGCTCGGGCTTGGGGCACTGTGGGCAGCTGTATACGAGATACAAAACTTGCAAATCCCCAACCCTGCCGTTTTCACCGCCTCCCAGCGCGAGCGTTTGCTAAAGGCGTTCGAGCGCATGGCGCAGCGCGAGGTGCGCAGTATCTTTGAGGAGCTGGGCTACCCCAAGCCCGATCGCGACTACGGCAACATCGACCCCAACGCGCTGACGCTGGCGCAGGTGCAGCGCGCCTCGCCCGACCGATTCGAGCTGGACGCCGTTGTCTTCGAGGTGCTGGGTCTCGACGATGCGGAGCGGCTGGCGGTCTACCGCGCGGTGGTGGAGCTGGTGCGCAACCGCTTGGTGAAGGCGAAAAGGGTATAATACACGCGCCATGACCCACATCGTGCCCGACCTGGTCGATAACGCCTTCACCACCCAGACGACGCTGGGCGACCTGCTCGCGACGCAGCTGTGCCATGCCGACGCGCCGAGCCTGTGGGTCGCCACCGCCTACTTCAATCTGGACGGGCTGGAGAAGCTCGGCGACGCGCTGGACAAGGTGCAGGAGCTGCGCCTACTCATCGGCGCGGAGCCTGACCAGGCGTTCCTGCTGACCCAGCGGCTCTGGCGCGAGCTGGAGCGCAACCTTGCGCTGATTAGCCCCCGCGCGCAGCAGATGCTGGAGCGCTGGAGCGCGTACCTGCGCCAAGACAAGGTACACATCCGCTGGCACAAGCCCGCTGAGCGCGGGCGCGTGCTGCACGGCAAGGCATACCTGCTGCTGAACATCCCCGCGTTCGGCGACTTGGGCGTTATCGGCTCGTCGAACTTCACGGGCGCGGGGCTGACCACCAACTTGGAGCTGAACGCCATCCTGAAGCAGCAGAGCGCGACCGACGCCCTGAAACGCTGGTACGAAGCCGTCTGGGAGCAGAGCGCGGACTACAAGGCGGAGCTGCTGCGCCTGCTGACCGAGTTCACCGACGCGCTGCAGCCGTGCGAGGTCTACTTCAAGGTGCTGTACGAGGCGTATCGCAACCGCCTGTCTGCCAAGAAGACCGACAAGGAGGGCAAGCCGTCGCCTGTGGTGCTGGCGGACTTCCAGCGCGACGGGTACCACGCTGCCCGCGAGATTCTGGACACCTATCAGGGCGTGCTGATTGCCGACTCGGTCGGGCTGGGCAAGACCTTCCTCGCACTGCGCCTGCTGGACGACTATGCTTACCAGCGTCGCCAGACCGCGCTGGTCATCTGCCCCGCTGCGCTGCGCGACACCGTCTGGAAGCCCCTGCTGGAACAGCACGCGATCTCGCACCGCATCGAGAGCATGGAGCAAATCAGCCAAAGCGGCGCGCCCCTCGACGAGTACGCCCAGTACCCGATTATCGTCGTGGACGAATCGCACAACTTCCGCAATCCGGGGTCTAACCGCTGGCGCAACCTGTTCGAGATTGTCCGTCGCGCCAGTGAGCGATTCCCCGAAGACTTCCGCCTGATCCTGCTCACGGCTACGCCTGTGAACAACTCGGTGTACGATTTGTACCATCAGGTGCGGCTGATTACGCGCGACAAAAAGGACTACTTCCAAGCGGCGGGCATCGAGAACTTGGAGGGCTACTTCCGTAAAGCGGACGAGGCGCGCGAGACGCTTTATGAGCTGCTGGAGGCAATCGGCGTGCGGCGCAGTCGGCTGTTCATCCGCAAGCACTATCCCAACGAAGAGATCGACGGCAAGCGCATCCACTTCCCCCAACGGCGCATCCACAGCGTACACTACGACCTGCAGGCGGTCTACGGCGGCGACCTCTACCGCCAAATCGCCGACGCCATCGAGAATCTCTACCTCGCGCCGTACCAGATCGATTCGTATCGTCGTGAGGTGGCGCAGCTCAGGCTGTCGCAGGCGCAGATTAACGACCTGCGCAAGCGGCTCGGCGAGCAGAGCGGGCTGGTGGGGCTGATGCGCGTGCTGTACCTCAAGCGGCTCGAATCGTCGGTGGAAGCCCTGCGCAACTCCTTGCGCCACCAACTGGAGTTCCAGCAACGCTTCCTGAAGACCCTCCACGAGGGCAGGCTGCTTACCAGCACCGACTACCGCCGCATGCGCCTGCTGGAAGAGGACGACGAAATCGCCGAGGGCGATTGGAACGAGTTCCTCGGATCGCTCCAGACGATTGATACTCAGGCGTATGACCTGAACCTGATTGAACGGCATGTGGAGGCGGATGTGCGCACGCTGGAGCGACTGCTGCACGACCTGAATCGCCTCACCGAGCGCGACGACGACAAACTTCAAGCGCTGTTGGCGTGGCTTCGGGGCGAGGGGGCGGGCAAAAAGGTGCTGCTCTTCTCCTACTATCAGGACACGGCGCGCTATGTGTACGAGTACCTGCGTCAGCAGTTGCCACAGCGGGAAATCGCGCTGATTACAGGTGGGATGCCCGCCGAGCAGCGGCGCGACGCCGTGCGCCGATTCGCCCCGCGCGCCAACCGCTACACGCTGCAACCCCACGAACGCGAAATCGAGATCCTCATCGCCACTGACGCGCTCAGCGAAGGGCAGAACCTGCAAGACGCCAGCGTAATCGTCAACTACGACCTGCACTGGAACCCCGTGCGCATCGTGCAGCGCATCGGGCGCATCGACCGCATCGGCTCGGAACACAACATTATCGAGGTCTACAACTTCATCCCCGAAGACGCGCTGGAGAGCCTGCTCGGCTTGATGAAACGCCTGTACGAGAAGCTGCACGCGATTAACCGCACGGTGGGTCTGGACGCTTCTGTGCTGGGCGAGGCGCCGAACCCGATGGACTTCAACACGCTGCAACGTATCGCCGCCGAAGACGCGCAGGTGCTGGACGAGCTGGAGGGCGCAAGCGAGCTGACCATCGGCGAGTTCCTGCTGGAAGACCTGATGCGCTTCCTGGGGGAGCTGGGCGAGGAGCGATTGGGGCGCATGCCGCTGGGGCGCGGTACGGCAAAGCGCGCCACTGCGCCCGACCAGCGCGGCTTCTTCGCCGCCTTCCGCCACATCCGCACCGAGCAGCAGTACTGGCTGTTCGAGAACGCAGACAACGGAGCGCGCACCATGCGCCGACTGGAAGCCATCCGCCCTATCCGCACTACCTGCGACGAGCCGCCTGCGACGCTGCCCCCTGCCGAGCAGACCGAACAGAAACTGACCGCCCTGCGCGACTACCTCGTGCAGGAGCTAAACTGCCAACTCCACCGCCCGCAGGAGTCACCCGCCGTGCAGGGACAGATTGTGTGCTATCTGAAAGGAAAGCCTCCCGCGCCTCTGCGCAACGAACTGCTCGTCTACTTGCGCCAGCCGCTGCCCGAGACCGACCTGCGCGAGTTGCGCGACCTGTGGCGCAAGATACAGGCGCAAGAGCCGCGCCGCGTGATGGAGGCGCTCAAAGCCTTCGCCGACGCGCACCCGCCCATCCAAACCAGCGCGCCCCGCCTGGAAACCACCCAGGCAGAAGACTTAGAGTGTATCGCATGGATGTGGGTATTATAATCCTATGTTTCAGACAGCGCAGCAGGCGCACGCATGGCTGAAGGAGCAAGGCTACCCTGTGGTGGAGCCGTTGGTGTTCAGCGACCCGCCCCTGCCCAAAAGTGCAGCGGAGCATATCGACCAGTGGGCGCTGCTGGCGACGCTGGACGACGGGGCGGGGCTGCCTGTGCATCTCTATTGGCTGCGCGCCATCCCCCAAGCGAACCTGAACGACCTCAAGTATGTCGCGCAGGTGTACCACTCGAAGTACCCGACTGTGCATCTGCTTCTCGTGGCGTGTTATCAGCGCCATCATCGGTGGGAGTGTGTGCTGGTGTGCCCAAACTATGACGCACAGCGCAATCGATGGGGACGCGCCCTGCACGCAGATATCGATTCCGACACGGATGCGACTGCCCTGCTCCGCTACGACCCCACCGTGCCAGTAGAAAAGTATTGGCAGCGCGTCTACGCTGCCCTGCGAGGTGAACCGATGAACGAGCGCGTCAAGCAAGCCTTGGAGAGCTGCGTCGCCGAACTGGAGAGCATTCTCAGCGAGATCAACGCGACCATCAAGCGCGCGATAGACGAGGCGAACTACGCCCAGAGCCAACAGCTGATTCAAGAGGCGGAGGCAGTGAAGCGGGCGATTGAGCAGGTGCGACAAATTGCTGCGGGTGCACCGACACCGTCGACGCCCATTCGTACCGCAAAGTCGCCTGCGCGTTCCCGCCAGCGCGGTAAGCGTCAGCCACGCGGGACGCCAGAGGGAGCCTACCGCGTCCCAATTCTGGAAGCGTTAGTGGAGTTGGGCGGTCAGGCGCCTGTCAGCGAAATATTGGAGCGAGTCTATGAGAAGCTGCGTGGACAGTTCCAACCCAGCGATTTGGAATTCGTGCCTTCGGGGCAGGAGGAGCGGTGGCGCAACACGGCGAAGTGGGCGCGCGCGGACCTCAAAACGCAAGGCTACATCGCTTCTGACACGCCGAAGGGCATCTGGGCAATCACCGACGCGGGACGCCGCTACTTGGAGTCGCTCAAGCGCGGGGAACATAGCGCGGATTAGAGCGTCAGCATGGGGGATGAGCGGTTTCAGAGGCGCGGTTGGCAGTGCCCTTCTACCCCCCCTAAAGTAGCGAACACCGTCGCCAGCCTTCACAGGCGCATCACGGCGCGCCGCCTCGCGAACGGCAAGGCTGACAGGGAGCCAACCGACGCCTCCTACAGGTGGGCGACCGACCCAGACCCTGCAAACACCTATACGCAATAGTGCGTACGAGAGTTCCCAGCAGGATTGCTGGCGCAAGTGCAGAATCTTTCGCCTATGCGTTCTCACGATTCCCTTCGTGCGTACTGGCGGGCGAATGTGCGCTTGATTGCCGTGCTACTAAGCGTCTGGTTCCTCACGGCGTACATTATCAGTATTGTGCTTGCGCCGTGGCTGAACCAGTTTCGGCTGGGCAACGCGCCGCTGGGCTTCTGGTTCGCCCAGCAAGGCAGCATCTATGTGTTCATTCTCCTCATCTGGGTCTATGCCCGCCGCATGGACGCGCTGGATAGACAATACGATGTGCATGAGTAAGGGAGGCAGGGATGTCGGTAGAGGTCTGGACTTACCTCATCGTCGGGCTGAGTTTCGCGCTTTACTTTTATATTGGCTACACTTCGCGCGTGCGCGACACGAAGGGGTTCTATGTGGCGGGTCGGGGCGTGCCGCCTGTGGCGAACGGCGCGGCGACCGCCGCCGACTGGATGAGCGCGGCGAGTTTCATCTCGATGGCGGGGCTGATCTCCACGCTGGGCTACGACGGCGCGATTTACCTGATGGGCTGGACAGGCGGCTATGTGCTACTGGCGTTGCTACTCGCGCCTTACTTGCGCAAGTACCGCAAGTTCACCGTGCCCGACTTCGTGGGTGACCGCTACGCCTCCAACACCGCGCGCACCCTTGCCGCGATAGCGACCATCTTCATCTCGCTGGTCTATGTCGCGGGGCAAATGCGCGGGGTGGGTATCGTGTTCAGCCGATTCTTAGCCATCGACATCGCGCAGGGCGTGCTGATTGGCGTCGCAGTGGTCGCCTTCTTCGCGATTTTGGGCGGGATGAAGGGCGTCACTTGGACCCAGGCGGCGCAGTACGCGGTTCTCATTCTCGCCTACCTAATTCCTGGCGTCGCGCTGGCGTATCTGCTGACGGGCAACCCGATTCCGCAGTTGGCGTTCGCGTTGAGCGACATCAGCGAGCGCATCAATCAAATCCAGACCGATTTGGGCTTCGGCGAGTACACCGCGCCGTTCCAGAGCAAGCCGATGCTCGATGTGCTGGCGATTACGGGCGCGCTGATGGTCGGCACGGCGGGGCTGCCGCATGTGATTATCCGCTTCTACACGACGCCCGATGTGCGTTCGGCGCGCTACTCGGCGTTCTGGGCGCTGGTGTTCATCGGGCTGCTGTACACGACTGCGCCCGCGCTGGCGATGTTCGCCCGCTACAACCTGATTAGCACGCTGCACAACAAGCCAATCGAGCAGGTGCGTCAGATCGACTGGGTCGCCAAGTGGGAGCAGACGGGGCTGCTGAAGATTGCCGACAAGAACGGCGACGGCGTCGTGCAAGTCGCGAAGGGCAAGGCGTTCCAAGAGAAGGGCGGCAAGCCCGACTTCAACGCGCCCGATATGACGAACCCGAACGAGGTGTATCTGGACAACGACATCATCGTGCTGTCGACGCCTGAGGTGGCGCGCCTTGCGCCGTTTGTGATTGCGCTGTTGGCGGCGGGCGGGCTGGCAGCCGCGCTGTCGACGGCGTCGGGGCTGCTGATTGCCATGTCCAGCGCGGTGGCGCACGATTTGTATTACCGCGTGTTCAACCCGCGTGCGCCTGAGCGACTGCGCCTGCTGGTCGGACGGCTGGCGATGCTGCCCGCGTTGGCGGCGGCGGCGTACTTAGGCATCAACCCGCCTGGGTTCGTGGCGCAGGTGGTGGCGTTCGCCTTCGGGCTGGCGGCGTCGGGGCTGTTCCCCGCAATTCTGCTGGGGATTTTTGACCGTCGGATGAACGCGCAGGGCGCAATCGCGGGTATGCTGGTCGGGCTGGGCTTCACCAGCGTCATGATTGGGCTAATGCGCGCCCCGCAGCTGTTCGGCGCGGCGCAACCCGTTATCAAGGACTTCTTCGGCGTTAGCGCGGAGGGGATTGGCATCGTGGGCATGGCGCTGAACTTGGTGACCGCGTTGGTGGTCTCGCGCCTGACGCCGCCGCCCCCAACGCACATCCAAGCGATTGTGGACAGCATCCGCGTTCCGCGCGGCGCAGGCGAGGCGCTGGACGAGTAAGGCGCGCGACTGCCCGATTGGGTCAGCCCCGCTCCAGCAAGCGCAGGGTCATCAGCAGCCCCGCGATGGTCTTGGAGTCCTTGATCGCGCCGTCCAGAATCATCCGTTCCACCTCGCGCAGGGGCGTGGGCGCGAGTTCCACCAGTTCGTCGGCGTCCAGCCCTTGCGCGGCGGGCGTCAAGTCCTCCGCGAGGTAGACATGCAGCACTTCCTGCGAGTAGCCAGGCGCAAGATATTGGCTGAATAGTTTCCGCAGTTGGCGGGCGGTGTAGCCTGTCTCCTCTTGGAGTTCGCGGCGGGCGCAGGCGTCGGGCGGCTCGTCAGGCTCCAGCGTTCCTGCAGGGATTTCCAGCAGCGTCTCGCCCACTGCTTGGCGGTACTGGCGAATCAGCAGCACCGTCTCGCGATCCAGCAGGGGCACAATTGCAACCGCGCCGCGATGCTCGACAATCTCGCGCCGCGCGGTGTTGCCGTTGGGCAGGCGCACGGTGTCGATTCGCAGCGTCACCACGCGCCCGCGATAAATCGTATGGCTCTCGATGAGTTCCTCGTTCAAGTGCATGACTTACTCCTGTGGCGGCTTGAGGGCGCGCGTTTTGAGGCGCAGCCACTGCCAAGCGTCTTCCAGCGTGGGGGGGCGCACATACACAGCGCGAATGTTGCCGTAGCCGTGCTGTAGGAGTTGCAGGGCGAGGGTGTCGGGCGCGTGCAGACGCAGGCGGTAGCCATCGTGCAACGGCTCGATGCGCACTTCGATGCCCTGCAGCCCGTCCAGAATCGGCTCAGGGTCGCACGCTTCGATCTCCAGTTCGGTCGCCTCCTGCTCGGCAATCAGGCGTTCAGGGGCGTCGTCGGCGATTAGGCGTCCGCCATCGAGCATCAGCACGCGGTCGGCGCGTTCGGCGACGGCGGGGTCGCGCGTGCTAAACAGCACCGCCGCGCCAAACCGGCAGCGGTCGTCCAGTTCGTGCCACAGGCGACGCCGTCGCTCAAAATCGGCGCGGTCAAACGGGTCATCCAGCAGGTACAACGGGGCGTGCTGCGCCAGCGCCGCGCCCACGCGCAGCATGTGGCGTTGCCCGTCCGAGAGTTCGCTCAGCGGCGCGTCCATCAGCTCGCCCAGCCCCAGCACCTCCAGCATATAGACGGCGCGGGTGAACGAGGGCGCGTAGCGTTTGAGGAAGTTGGCGGGCGTAGCCGTGCGCAGGGCGCGTCCGTCGGGCAGGTCGGGCATCGTCGCGAAGTCGGCGACCTCCAGCACCCCGCCCTCCAGCGCGACCTCGCCTGCAATCAGTGCCAGCAGCAGGGTCTTGCCCGCGCCCGAAGGTCCAAACAGCGCGACCAGCTCGCCCCGTTCCAGTGTGAAGCGCATCGGCGTGAGGCGCACGCTGCCGTGCCGTGCCGACTCGATGTCTACTGCCCGCAGCACGACGCGCTCGGTCGCCATCGCTACCGCACCACTTCGGGGTTGGAGTCGCGCATGGCGGCAAGCACCTGCTCGGCGAACCGCTTGACCGACTCGCGGTCGCGTTGCGGGTCGCCTGACGCGCCCTTGAGGAACCGCACGAAGTAGGCGCGCTGCTGATCCATGCCTGTTAGCCGCGCCAGCAGCAGGAAGATACGCGCGCTGGAGGTGTCGTCGCGGTAGCCCATCGGCGTCGAGTAGAAGTAGATGCCGACCGCCTCGCGCCGCATGCCGTCCAGCGAGATCAGGCGCACGAAGCGCGCCTGTATTGGCTCACGCTCAGGCACATTCAGCGTGATGCTCTCGTTCTCCGAGAACTCCCAGTTCTGCACGCGGAAGCAGACCTGCGGATTGTGGAACGCGCCCGTGTGCGACCCCGCGATAATCGAAAGGTCTGCCTGCTCGCCCGACGGGTTCACATAGATGCGGGCGACATACTCGTCGGGCTTGAGTTCGTTGAACGCCGCTTCCGACATCGGATACTCTTCCAGCAGCGACCACTCGCCCAGCGTCGCAGGGATTTTGTCCAGCGTCTTGCCCGCCTGCATAGGCTTCGGGCGCGGCATGAACTGAACCGCCAGCACCAGCCCGACCGTGAGGAACATCAGCACTGTTAGGGGCGCGCCGAAGCGTTTCCAGTCCATCGGGGGCGCAGGGCGCGGCTGGATGACCTCCGCCGAAGCGTCGGGCGCAGCGTGCGCATCCGCTTCGCCGTTGGTGGACGCTTCGGACGCGATGCCGTTCTCGCGCGTCAGCACTTCGGGCTGCTCAACCGTCGCCGTCGACTCCTGTTGGGGTTTCATTTCTTCCATCCTAACCACCTCGCCAGCAGAAACAGGGACACGAAGGGGATCAGAATCTCCAGCGCGCCCGTTGTGGGAATGTTGACCGTGCCGAAGACGGGCAGGGTCGCTTCGTAGCCCTCGTGCGCCACCTTCGCCGCGTAGGAACCCCACTCGTGCCCCGCGACGCCAATCAGCGCAATACGCAAACCGTTCGAAATCACGGCTATCGGCAGCAGCGCGGCGGGCAGAATCAACTTCTTCCACAGCGGCATATCGACAATCGTGAAGAAGAACAGAATGAAGGTCAGCAGCGCAATCGTGACCTTGAAGCCGCTGCACTCCACCCCGACATGCAACTCGTAGCCCGACGGCATCATGAAGGTCACTTGGCTCGTCTGCAGGATTTTGTAGAACGGGCTAAGCATCGCGATGGCTACTTCAGTAGACCAGACCTTGATAGGGTTGGTGACCTCGTCGAACACAACGGAGGGCATCGGCATCATCAGGTACAGGAACAGCAGGGGATACAGCAGCACGCCCGTGATTTTCGTGCCCCATAGCATTAGGCTGCCCGCAATCAGGAACAGCGGGAACGCCATGCTGGAGACCCAACTGGAGTAGCCCCAGTGCCCCAGCAGGTGGACGCCGATTGCCAGCAGGAAGATGGGCAGCCCCAGCCACGACGGGCGCGCCTCTAACTGCAGCAGCCGCTCCCGACGCATCCAAATCATCACCAGCGCGAGCGGCGGCACAAGGTACGCATACGAGTAGTAGCCGTTCTCGTCGCCCCAGCGCGGCAGCCAATAGACCTGAATCACTTCCCGATAGGCGTACAAGACCATGCCCAGAAACGCGATGACCGCGCCAAGCAAGATCGGCTGCGGACGCGGTAGCTTTTTCAACTCCAGCAGAAACTGATCCATCGTCGATACCTCCTGTCTAAGACTCTATAGATACCCCAGACGCGCCGCGAAAAGTCCAATACTTGTTCGCGAAGAAGTTCCAAAACAGTACCATCGCGGTCGCCGTCGCTTGGCACGCCAGAAACGCCAGACGCGGCGGCTCTGGCAGAAACGGGCGCAGCAGCAGTGTGGTAATCGTGGAGTTCAGCAGCATGCCAATCACATGCACCGTCGCGAATTTGGCGAACTGGCGGGCGCGCGCCTGCTTGTCGCGCACACGGAAAGTCCAGCGACGGTTCCAGATGAAGCTGTTGACGGTCGCCGTGCCTGATGAGATAATCTTCGTAAACCACACGGCGGCGGCTTCGGGACGCACAGGCGCGCCTGTAAGGTTGACGAACCCTGCGCCTAAAGTGCGCGGCAGGGGCGTATAGTAGGTCAACAAAAACGCCAAGCTCCAGTCGATGGCGGTGTTCATCGCCCCGACGGTCGCGAACTTCAGAAACTGGCGCACTCCCTGCGGCAACGCCTGTACCCGCGTGCGTGTCTTCTGTAGCATGCTCACCCTCGCATCACCCACAGCACAATCGCGCCCCACACCAGTACGGTCAGCAGGATGTGGCGGTCGGAGACGATGAGTTTTTCGGGGCTGCCGCCCGCATCGTACCGATGCACCACGAAAAAGTAGCGCAGCAGACCGTAAGTGACCACGGGCAAAGTATACCAGAGATTGGGATGCGCCTTCGCCGTCTCCGACAGAATCACATAGATCGCGTAGGACTGCAGCGCCAGTCCCAAGCAGATGGTCAGCAGGTGTTCCAGCATGCTTGCCGAGTAGTCGCCGAGCGCGCCCCGATGGTTCACGGCGTCCTGCCCCAGCGAGACCAGCTCGTGCCGACGCTTCGCAAAGCCCAGAAACAGCGCAAGGAAGAAGGTGCAGATAATCAGCCACGGCGAAACGAACGCCTCAATCAGCACTGCGCCCGACGCCGCCCGCAGCAGAAAGCCCAGCGCGATAATCCCCACATCGAGCAGCGGGATGTGCTTGAGGTAGAAAGTATACAGCGTGCTTTGCAGGGCGTAGACCAGCACAATCGCGCCGAAGGGCACACGCAGCCATAACGCCAGCCCCAGCCCCGCCAGCAGCGACGCCCCCGCGCCCAGCCACGCCACAGGCACAGGCAGTCGCCCCGACGCAATTGGGCGGTGCTGCTTCTTCGGGTGATGGCGGTCGCGCTCCCGATCCAGAATATCGTTCACCAGATAGATGCTGCTTGCGGTCAGGCACAGCGCGACAAAGCCCAACACGGTCTGCCACACCAGCGTTGGGTCGGTAAACTGCCCTGTGAACAGCAGCGCGGCAAACACCAGCAGGTTTTTGACCCACTGGTGCGGGCGCATCGCCTGCACGAGGGCGGCGGCAACGCTCGCTGGGTTCACCACACTGCGTGTCTGGCTCATACGGCAATCAGCTCCTGTTTGTAGGCGTTCACCGTGAGTCGGATGCCTTCCTGCAGCGTGTAGCGCGGTTGGTAGCCCAGCGTGCGCTGAATCAGGCGCACATCGGCATACGAGCGGCGGATGTCGCCCGCGCGGGGCGGCTGATATTCGGGGGTGAGCGGGTAGCCGACCGCCTCCTCAATCGCCTGCAGCAGCTCCAGCAGGGTGTAGCGCGCGCCGCTGGCGAGGTTGAACACCCTGCCGACAGCGGCGGGGTGCGTCGCGCCCAGCCAGATGCCCTGCAGCAGGTCGTCGATGTAGATGAAATCGCGCACTTGCCTGCCGTCGCCGTAGATAATCGGCTTACGGTCGGTCAGCGCGGCGGTAATCCAGCGCGGCACGACGGCGGCATACTGCGAGCGCGGATTCTGGCGCGGACCGTACACATTGAAAAAGCGGAAACAGACCGTCGGCGCGCCGAACACGCGCCAGTAGTCGCGGCACAGCAGCTCGCCGTAGTATTTGCTCCAGCCGTAGGGCGAGATGGGCGCGGCGTGCATCGTCTCGCGTTTGGGCAGGCGCGGTGAGTCGCCGTACACCGCCGCCGACGAAGCGAACACGAACCGCCGACACCCCTCTTGACGCGCCGCCTCCAGCAGCAGCTGCGTGCCGTACACATTCACCTCGAAGGTCTCTACGGGCAGCTCCATCGACAGGGGCACAGAGACCTGCGCCGCCAGATGGAACACCACTGTACAGCCCTCGACCGCCTCGCGCACGGTCGCGGGGTCGGCGACGCTGCCTTCGATGAACTCAATGTCGGCAAGCGCGTCGCGCAAGTTGTCCCGCGTGCCCGTTGAGAGATCGTCCAGCACGCGCACCGCGCCATGCTGAAGCAGGAACCGTGTCAGGTGCGAGCCGATAAAGCCCGCGCCCCCCGTCACCAGAAACCGCTCGTCAGTACGCCCCATCGCCCTTGAGGATGGCTGGTATCGTGCGGAGCAGGATTTGGATGTCCAGCCCCAGCGAGATGTTCTCCACATAGTAGATGTCCAGCCGCATCCACTCGTCGAAGGTCAGGTTACTGCGCCCGCTGACCTGCCAAAGTCCTGTGCAGCCCTGCGGCGCCGCGAACCGAGTGTAATATTCCACCTTATCGAAGCGATTTACATCATAAGGCGCCATCGCGCGGGGTCCCACGAGGCTCAGGTCGCCCTTCAGCACATTAAAGAGCTGCGGCAACTCGTCGAGGCTGTATTTGCGGATGAACCGCCCAACGCGCGTCATGCGCGGGTCGTGGCGGATTTTGAACGCGCCGCCCTGCTTCTCGTTCATGTGCATAATCAGCGGCTGCAACTCTTGGGCGTTGCAGCGCATCGAGCGGAACTTATACATAATGAACGGCTTGCCGTAGCGTCCGAGCCGAATTTGGCGGAAGAGGATGGGTCCGGGCGACTCGAGTCGGATGAGCAGGGCAATTATCAGCATCACGGGCGAGAGAATGATGAGCGCGAGCGATGCGCCGAGGATGTCGATGAGTCGCTTCCAGAAGGCGTGCGGGATGCGCACTTCGGGGATATACTCCGCGAAGGGCGAGCATTCGGGCGCGTGCGGGCGCAGGGTCGTCTTGCCCGCCGCCGGCTCCAGAACGGTGCTGCTCGGTCGGCTTGCCATAGGTAGCTCCTTTCAGAAGGGGGCGCGCCGCTGCGCCCCCCGAATCGAGTGTGATTAGTCGCGTGGCGTGGTCTGTTCGGGTTCGGAGTCGTCCACGCGCGTGCTGGCGGCTGGGAGCGCGGCGCGCGTCGCTGCGCCGTTGCGACTCTCCAGTGCGCGGGTGTAGCCCTTCTGGAAGTGGCGGTACACCACGCTATCGTCGAGGCGCACCTTGTTCAGCACCACGCCGACGAGGTTCGCCTCATGCTGGCGCAGGCGTGCGAGCATCTCGCGGGTGGCGTCGGTCATGCCGTTGCCTGCCGCATGCACAATCAGCACATTGCCCGCCGCCAGCCCAATCACGGTACCGTCCGCGAAGGTCGCCGCCGAGGGCGTGTCGATGATGATGAAGTCAGCGACCTTTTTGAGCGTCTCCAGCAGGGTGTGCATCTGGGGCGAGCGCAGCAGGCGCACAGGGTTCTCCACAGGCGAACCCGCGCCGATGAACACCAGCCCCTCAATCGGCGTTTGTTGCACCGCTTGCTCCAGCGACGCGCTCTCCATCAGGATGTCGCTCAGCCCCGGATGGTTCACATCGGCGCGCACGAGGCGATGCAGCTGCGGGTTGCGCAGGTCGCCGTCGATAAGCACCACGCGCGCGCCGTCCCGCGCCAGTGTGAGCGCGAGGTTGTAGGCGACGGTCGTGCGCCCCACATCGGGATCCGCGCCCGTGATGGCGACGGCGGGACCGTTCAGCCGCCCGTTCGCCTCCAGCAGGCTGGTGGACAGTAGTTGGTATGATGCGCTCAGCGGCGACTGCTCTGTACGGTCGCGCGAGAGCAGCGCGCGCGCCATACGCGGCAGCGCGGCGACCACGGGGATGCCAAACAGCGACTCCGCCTGGCTGGGCGTGTAGACGCCCTGATCGACTTGCCCCAGCAGCAGCACCAGTCCTGTGGAGAGGATGAGGCTGAGCGCGAACGCGAGCGCGACGCGCAGGGGCAGGTTCTTATCCACAGGGCGTGCGCCCGGACCGTCGATGATTTTCACGAAGCCTGCGGTCTGCAGCTCGCTCTCGCGGGTGAGCGCCTCGTCGAGTTTCTGTTTGAGCAGGCGCACCTTACCTTCCGCGAGTTGCACTTTGAGCGTGAGTTCATCGGCGGCGCGTTGGCGTTCAGGCAGCCCTTCCAAGCGGGCGCGCATCTGCGCCAGTTGTCCGCGCAGCTCGTTCACGCGCTTCTCGGCGACCTGTGTTTCGACCATCGCCTGCAGGTAGTCGCGCTTGAGTACCTCGTAGAGGTTGTTCAGCCCTGTGGTTTCGGCGTCCAGAATCGTCGCCTGCTGTTCGCCGAGTTGCCGCTCCAGCTCCTCGATGCGCCCCTTGATGCGCAGCACTTCGGGGTGGTTGTCGCCGCGCCCCTGCGCGATTTGCGCTTGCAGGTCGTTCTGTGCGCGCGCCAGCTCGGACTGGAGTTGTTGCATAATGGGGTTCGTGCGCGTGACCTTGCTCAGCTGGCGGTACTCGCCGCCGCCGGGGCGTCGCTCCTCTTGGCGCAGTTGTTGGGTCAGCCGCGCCAGACGCGCCGCCGCCGACTGACGGGCGACCTCCGCGTCGTAGAGCTGCACCTCCGCCCGCGAGATCGACTGCAGCAGGATGTTCGTCTGGTTCTGAGACTGGATGACATCTTTGTTCTGGTTCAGGTACTCGCTCAGTTGGCGGGTGGCGCGCTCGTATTCGCGCTGCGCCTCGCGATACTGCTCCTCTACAAACTCGCGCGAGGGACGCGCCGTCTGGCTGTTGAGTGCGCTGTATTGATCTTGGAACTTACGCAGCAGCACCTCCATCACATACTGCGCCTGACCAGGCGCGACCTCGATATCGCCTTGCGTTTTGATAACGATGCTCAGGTACTCGGTGTTCGGGATGGGTTTGATCTCCGTGCGGCGCACCAGGTCAACCACGCCTGCGAAGTCTTGTTCGTTCTGGGGCACGGTCTGCTTGATGATTTCGGCAGGCGTCCATCGCCCACTGTCTTTGATTTCGCGCCAAGTGCTGAGCAGCACGCCGTAGCTCCCGACCACATTCGCGATGTTCTGCAGGCGCGTAATCAGATCCACCTGCAGCGAGAAGGGGTCGGGATAGATCACCGTGCGGTTCGCCTGCAACGAGCGGTACTCCGCAATCACGGCGTAGCCTTCCCACTCACGCGGCTGCGAGTAGAAGTAGGCGAACACTGCGCCCGTCACGATACCCGTGATGAGACCAATCAGCCACCAACGCCGCTTCAATAACTTGATTGCTTGCCACAAGTTCATGGGTTATGCCTCCCTCGTTAGGGTCGCCAGAGCGAGCGACCATAATCCAACTGGCGCAAAATCCACGCCACAGACAAGATGCGATACACCTGATCGAAGTTCGGCGTGTTGGTCTCGGAAACATAGACCACATCGCCGGGCTGGAGTTCGATATTCTGTTTCATATCGCCTTTGTTGAGCAGGCGCACGAGGTCGACGCGGATGCGCTCCTCGCCGCCGTCGGGTTTCTGGCGCACCACAAAGGTCTGGCTGAGCCGCGCGCGTTCGGTCTCCCACGCGGCTTGCGAGAGCGCGTCCAGCACCGTCAAGCCCGGACGCCAAGTGTACAGTCCTGGTCGCTTGACCTGCCCGCCCACAAAGTAGCGGTTCTGGGTCTCTTCGGGCACATAGATGGTGTCGCCATCTTGAATAGCGATGTTCTGGCTGAGGTCGCCCTCATAGAGCAGGCGATACAGGTTCAGGTTGATTTTTGTGCCATCCGCGCGTTGCATCCACGCATCTTCCAAGCGTGCGCGTTCAGGGTTCACCCCGCCGCCCAACGAGAGCGCGTCCAGCACGCGGTCGCCCTCTTTGAACTCGAAAGTGCCCGGACGCTGCACAAACCCCAGCACCGACACGCGCGGGCGGTGGAACTGGAAGATGGTCACCGACACGCGCGGCTCGCGCAGGATGTTCAACTCGCGGAAGCGACGCGCAATCAACTGCTCCAGTTCAGTCGTGGTCAGTCCTGCAGCCTGAACCTCGCCAATCGTGGGGACAGAGATTTTCCCGTCGCGCGAGACCAGCGCCTGCTGCACAGAGAACTCAGGCTCCCCAACCACAAATATCCGAATCACATCTTCTGGGTGGAGGCGGTACGCGCCCTCCACGCGCTGCGCCGCCAGCGACGCCAGCAGCGCCAGACTCAGGCACAGCATTAGCCATCTCATCATACTTCCCTCCCATACGGGTATCCCATGCGTCGGCACAGCAACTTTCGTGCCATCTCGTTCCTCCGATTCATCCGAAATTATCGGCGCGAAGTTTCGGGATTTTCACCTTCCGCCAACCGATTATACCCGTCTTTGCACATCGGCGCACGGGCGGGTATACTTTGGGCGCGCAAGGAGCGCAACATTGAGTAAGGAGGAGGCGACTATGGAGGTCTTACAACTTGTTCCCTACGCCGCTCCCGTGCTTGGCGGGGCGGGCATTTTATTAGCAGGACTGAATTACTGGATCGTCACGCGCCGTCCCGAAGGTACGGACGCCATGCGCACTTACGCGCAAGCCATTCACGACGGCGCGATGACCTTCCTAAGACGGGAATACATCGCGATTACGCTGTTCGCGTTGGTGCTGTTCGTGGCGTTGACTGCTGCATTTTACCAGACCGCGCCGTGGATTGGCGGGGCGTACCTGTTTGGCGCGTTCAGCTCGATGCTGGCGGGCTTCATCGGGATGAAGGCGTCCACCCGCAGTGGGGTGCGCTCGACGGAAGCGGCGCGCGTCGGCGGGATGGGTGAGGCGCTGGTGGTCGCGTTCACGGGCGGCTCGGTGATGGGGCTGTCGGTCGCCGCGTTGGGACTGCTCGGCGTCGGGCTGATTATCCTGCTGGGGCAGGCGAACCTCGCGACGCTTGCGCAGTACCTCACGGGCTACTCGATGGGCGCGTCGTCGGTCGCGCTGTTCGCCCGCGTGGGCGGCGGCATCTACACCAAAGCCGCCGATGTGGGCGCAGACCTTGTGGGCAAGGTGGAGGCGGGCATCCCCGAAGACGACCCGCGCAACCCCGCCGTGCTGGCAGATAATGTCGGCGACAATGTGGGCGACACCGCCGGCATGGGCGCGGATCTGTTCGAAAGCTATGTCGGCTCGGTGATTGCCGCCGCCGTGATCGCCGTGACCTTCTACAGCGACAACCCGCTGCCCTACATCATCTTACCGCTCGCGCTGATTGCCTTCGGGCTAATCGCCTCGATCTTGGGCGTGTTCTCGATTCGCGTGTTTCGCGGGATGGATCCGCAGCTCGCGCTCAACGGCTCGACGATTGTGTCGATTCTGCTGTTCTTGGTGGGCGCGGCAGGCATCACGAACCTGATTGTGGGCAACCTCGCGCCCTACTGGGCGGTGCTGGCGGGCTTGTTCGCGGGCGTGTTCATCGGCGCGGTCAGCCAGTATTACACCAGCGGTCCGCCCATTCGCGAGATTGCCAAGTCGTCGCGCTTCGGCGTCGCGCCGAACATCCTATCGGGCATCGGCATCGGCTACCTTAGCACGGTGCTGCCGCTGCTGGGCATTGCGGGCGCGATTTGGGTGGCGTTCGCGACCAACGGGCTGTACGGAATCGCGCTGGCGGGCGTCGGGATGCTGGCGACGATTGGCATCGTGATGAGCACCGACAGCTACGGACCCATCGCCGACAACGCAGGCGGGATTGCGGAAGTAGCGGGCTTTGGCGAAAGCGTGCGCAAAATCACCGACAAGCTCGACTCGCTGGGCAACACGACCGCCGCGATTGGCAAGGGCTTCGCGATTGGCAGCGCGGCGCTGACCGCCCTCGCGCTGTTTGCCGCCTACCAGAGCCAAACAGGACTGCAGGCGATTAACCTCGTGAACCCGCTCACGCTGATTGGGCTGCTGGTCGGGATTGCGATGCCCAGCCTGTTCGCCGCGCTCACGCTCAAAGCCGTGAGCCGCGCCTCCGACCAGATGGTCGAAGAGGTGCGCCGCCAGTTCCGCGAGCTGGGACTGTTGGAAGGCAAGGGCAAACCCGACTACAACCGCTGTATCGATATCGTGACCAGCGCGTCGCTGCGCGAGATGATTCTGCCCGGCGCGATTGCCGTGATTGCGCCGTTGGTGGTCGGCTTCGCGCTGGGAGCGGAGGCGCTCGGCGGGTTCCTTGCAGGCGCGCTCGGCATGGGCGTCGTCACGGGGCTGATGATGGCGAACGCAGGCGGCGCATGGGACAACGCCAAAAAATACATCGAAGAAGGGCACGAGGGCGGTAAGGGCAGCGATGTCCACAAAGCCGCCGTCGTGGGCGACACCGTCGGCGACCCGTTCAAAGACACTACGGGACCCAGCATGAACATCCTCATCAAGCTCATGAGCATCGTCGCGCTGGTGTTCGCGCCGCTGTTCAAGGGCTAAGGCGTGTCGGTGGGCGAGGACGCCCCTTGCCCACCCCCGCATGGATGGAACCCCGCAATTCTTTCAGGTCGCGAACGCTGCAAGTTGGGCTATACTGTACGCGGATTGCTGTGTGAATTGACAGCAGAGGAGGCAAGGATGATGGCGCGTACACTTCTGGCGTTGGCGTCTATGTGGCTGATGCTCGGCGGCTGGGCGCAGCGGTTGGTCTGGTTGGGGCAGTTGCCAGGCGGCTCGGAAAGCGAGGCGTTGGGCGTCTCGGCGGACGGCACGGTGGTTGTCGGCACGGCGATAAACGCCGAGGGCTTCCGACGGGCGTTCCGCTGGACGGAATCGGACGGGATGCAGGACTTGGGCACGCTGGGCGGCGTGCTGTCGCTCGGCACCGCGGTTTCCGCCGACGGGCAGACGATTGTCGGCTACAGCAGCACCCAGAGAGGGGAACTTGTTGCGTTCCGCTGGCGCAACGGGCAGATGACCGCGCTGGGCACGCTCAGCAGCGTCGTGTGGGGCGAGGCATATGGCGTCTCGGCGGACGGTTCGGTGATTGCGGGGCACTCGTGGTGGGGCAATAACTTCCGCGCGGCGCGTTGGCAGGGCAACACCGTCACGAATCTGGGGACGCTGCCAGGCGCGATTGCCAGCCGCGCGTATGGCGTGTCGGGGAACGGGCAGGTGATTGTCGGCGCGTCGTTTTTCGCGGGGTCGGGCTTGCCTGAAGCGCGCGCCGTGCGCTGGCAGGGCACAACAATCCAGCAGCTGGGCGAACTGGCGGGCTACCGTCGCAGTTGGGCGTTCGCCGCCTCGCACGACGGCTCAGTGATTGTCGGGTTTGCCTACGCCGATGACGAGAACGCGCCCTCCACCAGCATCCGCTGGGTCAACGGGCAGCCGCAGAATCTGGGCTGGCTGCCGCTGAACGGCGCGGACGGCAGCATCGCCTACGGCGTATCGGGCGACGGCTCGATTGTGGTCGGCAACTCGGACGGGCGCGCCTATCGCTGGACACAGGAAGGCGGGATGGAGAACCTCAACACGGTGTACGCCAGCCTGCTCGCGGACGGCTCGCAACTCTACGCGGCGCAGGCAATCTCGGCAGACGGGCGATTCATCGTTGGGCGCGGGCGCAACGCCGCAACCAATCGCACCGAAGCGTTTCTGCTCGACACGGCGACCTGCACGGCGCACAACGGCGATGTTGACCGCAACGGCTGCGTGGACGACGCCGACCTGTTGGCGGTGCTGTTCGCGTTTGGGCAGACAGGCGGCAACTTAGGGCGCGTGGATGTCAACTGCGATGGGCGCGTCGACGACGCCGATTTGCTGATAGTGCTGTTCGCGTTCGGGGGCGGGTGCTGAGGTACACTTCCCCCACCCATGCACGCAGAGACTCGCGCGAAGCGGCGGGCGGCGGTCGTGTCGCTGGGCTACAACCTGACGGCGACAGCGGTCAAACTCGCCGCCGCGCTCATCACAGGGTCGGTCAGCCTGCTCTCGGAGGCGCTCCATTCGGCGACGGATGTGGTCGCGTCGCTGTTTGCGTATCTGGGCGTGCGCGTGGGCGCGACGCCGCCCGACCCGCAGCACCCCTACGGACACGGCAAGGCGGAGACGCTCGCGGGCTTCGGCGAAGCGGTGCTGCTGATAGCAATCGTCGGCTACCTGCTGTTTGAGGGCGTGCGCCGCCTGATTGTCGGCAGCGAACTGCAGCAGTTGGAGTGGGGCGCAGCGGTGATGGCGTTCTCTACGCTGACCAGCCTTGCCGTAGGGCAGTATGTGTGGCGCACGGGCAGGCGCACCCACTCGCTCGCGCTGATGTCCAACGGGCAGCACCTGATGATCGACTTCTGGACGAGTTTGGGGCTGCTGGTTGCGCTGGGCATCATCTACTTCACGGGCTGGGTGTTCATCGACGCGCTGCTGGCGATTGGGATTGCGCTGTGGCTGTTTCGGGGCGCGTGGCAGTTGGCAGCGCGCGCGTTTCACGAACTGATTGACCACGCCCTGCCCGCCGAGGAACTCGCGCGAATCGACCAGATCCTGCGCGCGGAGCCGAACCTGCTGAGTTATCACCACCTGCGCACGCGCCGCTCAGGGGCGATGCGCTATGTGGAGGTGCATATCGTGCTGCCGCGCGAATGGAGTCTGCAGCAAGCGCACGAGGTCGCCGACGCGCTGGAACGGCGCATCGAGCGCGAGTTAGCCCCCGCCGAGGTCACGATCCACATGGACCCCTACGACCCCGACCGCGCCGCCGCCCGCGAGGAGAAGAACCTCTATCGCGAAATCCTGCGCTAATCGGGTACACTGTGCGCCGATGGAGCCGCGCACGCCGTCGGAAACGGAAGTGACCCTGACGCAGATGATGAACCCCGAACATGCGAACCCGCTGGGGAATGTGCATGGCGGCTGGGTGCTGAAACTCATCGACGAGGCGGGCGGAATCGTCGCCTCGCGCCACGCACGCAATCCCGCCGTGACGGCGGAGATCGACTCGGTAAGTTTTCGCGAGCCTGTGCATGTGGGCAACTTGGTGCATGTGCGGGCGCGGATGGTGCGGGCATGGCGCACCTCGATGGAGGTGGAGGCGGTCGTGGAAGCCGAGAACCCGCTCACGGGCGAGCGGCGCATCACCTCGCAGGCGTATCTGGTCTATGTCGCTCTGAACCATGCGGGACGCCCGACGCCCGTGCCGCCCGTGCTGCCCGAAACCGACGAGGAACGGCGCAAGTACGAGGAGGCGGAACAGCGCCGCGCCGAACGGCTCGCTCGACGCGAACGCGAACAGACGCCCCAATAGCCTACTCCAGCCGATGCGCGCCGCTCTCGTCGCGATGCTTCTTGAGGTACTTCATAAACGGCGTGCCGCCCGTGCCGACGCGTGTCGGGTTCTTGGCGTCTTTCGCCTGCTGCTTGTAGATATACAGCGCCGCGTACTCCAAGTGCAACGCGCGGAACCGCTGGACGCCGTCCACACAGGCGTTGTAGACCGCACGCAGGTTAGCGTCGCCGCTGGCTTGTACGACCTCGCGCACCCTCGAACGCGCCTCTACCGCCTCCAGAAACTGCCTGTGCGCAGGAGGCATATACAGGCGCATCTCCATTAGGTAGGTCTTCAGCGGGTCGTCCGCGTGCTGGATGCCCAGCAAGCCGTCCAGCGTGGGGATGATGCTGCTCTGCGCGCCCGTCTCGCCGCGAAACTGCTGGGGCTGACCGCCATACGCCTCCACGCCTTCGTACACCACGCCGTTGGGCAGCGCGGGATTGTTCTTCCAGCCGTGAATGTAGGGGCGCACGCGATGGTAGTAGATGTACGGGTCGCACGCTTCGGGCATGCGCGCCAGCACAGCGTACATCGCCTCCAGCGCGGCGGCGACTTCCGCAAGCGCGTCGGTCAGCGTCGGCAGGTCGCCCGCCTCAGCGGCGCGGATTGCCGTCGGAATCTGCCGTATCGCGCGCGCCGCCTTCGCCTCGATGTCCACATGAATCAGGATGAACCACTCCTCGTCCAGCCCCGCCAGAAAGTTCTGCAGCAGCACGATGTTGCCGAGTTCAATCGGCGCGTTGGGGTCTAATCGTCGCCAGTTGTCCAGCGCGTAGGAGGCGTAGGACAGCACGGGCGGTCTGCCGAGGTGCTCACTCAGTTCGTACCAGGGCTGTGCGAGGTTGGTGGGGATCCGCTCGGCGGGCGTGTCGCCGTTCCACACATAGGCGTGCCCGATGTAGGACAGCAGCATCATCGCGCGGCGGCGTTCGCGGTTGGTCTGTAGACGCTCGGTCGTGAGGCGCGGCGTCGCCTCCACGACGGGGCGGATCTTGCGGGCAACCAGCAGTTTGGGCAGATCGCCCGCGATTTGCTCCCACGGCGCGTAGTACGGGTCCTCCAGATACGGCAGCGGGTCGTCCGCAGGCAGGAAGCCCCGCTCGGGCGAGACCTCGTAGGCGTCTAAGCGCAGTTCGTCGGCATGTAAGGTTTGCATCGTTTCACCTCGTTGGCGGGCGGGACGCCCGCGCTCCCAGCCTCTATTATTGCCGTCGTTGGCAATTCGGTTTAGCTCGCCGTAGTTATTGGGGTGGTTGCGCGCTGAGTTCAGGCAGCGTGCGGCGCAGTTGCTTTAGCCAGTGTTCGGCGAGTTGCTTGACGCTCATCTTCGCGGCGTCGGCGTCCGCTTGGGTGACGGTAATCAGTAGCCGCCCGCGCACATAGATTTCGTACTGGGCGTCCTTGCGCGCCTCTTTCAGGGTGATTTGGTCTTCGCGCAGCCGCTCGCCCAGCACCTCAACGAGTCGTTCTTCCACGATGCGGGCGCGCTCTTGCACGCTCAGGTTGCCGTGCCCTGCCCGCAAGCGCATGATGAACTTGCCGCCAATCGAGATGTCCACATAGTTTTGGGCGAACGCCGCAATCGTTAGCAACACTCCCATCAGACACAAGAGTTTTCTCATCCGTGAACCTCCGCGAAGAGTATACCCGCTACTTGACCAGCGTCAGGAAGTAGCGGTGGACACGGGTGTCGTCGGTCAGTTCGGGGTGAAAGGCGGTTGCCAGTAGGTTGCCCTGCTGCACGGCGACGATTTTGTCTTCGAAGGTGCTTAGTACTTGCACACCTGCGCCGACGCGCGAGACGATAGGCGCGCGGATAAACACCCCGCGTATGGGCTGGTCGGGCGTCGGGGCGAAGGGGATGTCCGCCTCGAAACTCTCGATCTGCCTGCCGAAGGCGTTGCGCACGACGGCGATGTCCATCAGTCCCAAGCGCGGCTGGTTGCTGCCCTCAATCTCCTGCGCCAGCAGAATCAGCCCCGCACAGGTGCCGTAGATGGGCATGCCGTGCTGGGCGCGGGCGCGAATCGCCGCATCCAGCCCGTAGCGCGCCATCAGTTTGCCGATGGTGGTGCTTTCGCCGCCAGGGATGATCAGCGCGTCGACGCCCTCCAAGTCGCCCACCTTGCGCACCTCGCGCGTGTCGACGCCCAGTCGCGATAGCATCGCGAGGTGTTCTGCGAAGTCGCCTTGAAGCGCCAGTACGCCGACAGTCATAGGCTCCTCACGGGGCGAAAGATTCGACGCAGGGGCAACTCAAAACTTGGCAGCACATCCTCGCCCGAAAGCGTGTCGTTAAGACTCAGCGTCTGCTCTGTGCCGTCGGCGCGGTAGACGCTCACCTGCTGGCGGAACGGGTCTACATACCACACCAGCCGCGCGCCTGCCTCCAGCCACAGGGCGGCTTTTTGGGCGACCTCGCGTTGGCTCTCGCTGCGCGAACGGATTTCGACCACCAAGTCGGGCGGGATGCGCCAGAAGCCTTCGGGCAGTGGGTCGGGAATGCGTTCGGCAGCAATATACGCCATGTCAGGCGCAGGCGCCGATTCCGCGCCGTCGGCGTGCTGAATCACGAAGCCCGTCTCCGCGCCGCAGGACACGCCCAGCCCATGCGCCTCCACAAACTGGGCAATCGGCAGGGAGACGCGCATGGTGTAGATGCCGTGCAGAGATGTTGTAGGCGACCTCAGGATAACCTCGTCGCGCAGGAGTTCGGCGCGCGTCTCGCCGTCGGCGAAACGCGCCTCGAACTCCGCTGCGCTCATGCGTTCTCGTTTGGCGACTGCCATTTGGCTACCACCCGCGCACTGCCATCAGTTCCTCGTCAGCGAGTTTGCGCACATCGAGGCTCGGCATCGCCTCGCCCAGCCCTTTGGAGATTTCCGCCAACACTTCGGGTTCGCGGTAGTAAGTCACGGCGTCCACAATCGCGCGGGCACGCTTTTCGGGATTGGACGACTTGAAGACGCCCGACCCGACGAAGACCGCCTCCGCGCCCAGCCACATCATCAGCGCGGCGTCGGCTGGGGTGGCAATCCCGCCCGCCGAGAAGTTCGGCACAGGCAGCCGTCCCGTCTGGTGGATCTCCACCACCAGGTCGTAGGGGGCTTGCAGTTGCTTGGCGATTGCCATCAGTTCGTCTTCGGGCGCGCTGTGGATGCGGCGGATGTCGCGCATAATCGCGCGCATATGGCGCACCGCCTCCACGATGTTGCCTGTGCCCGCCTCGCCTTTGGTGCGAATCATCGCCGCGCCCTCGCCGATTCGTCGCAGCGCCTCGCCCAAGTCGCGCGCGCCGCACACAAACGGCGTCTTGAAGGCGTGCTTGTTCACATGGTGTTCCTCGTCGGCGGGGGTCAGCACCTCGCTCTCGTCGATGAAGTCCACCCCTAACGCCTCCAGAATCATCGCTTCGGCGAAGTGCCCGATACGGCATTTCGCCATCACGGGGATGGTGACGGCGTGCATAATCTCCTCGATCATGCGCGGGTCGGACATGCGGGCGACTCCGCCTTCGCGTCGGATGTCGGCGGGCACGCGCTCTAACGCCATCACAGCCACTGCGCCCGCCTCTTCGGCAATCTGCGCTTGCTCGGCGTTGACGACATCCATAATCACGCCCCCGCGCAACATCTCGGCGAGACCGACTTTGGTGCGCCAGGTGGCTTTCTGAACCTCGTAGCGGTTGCTCTGCTCGTGGGTCGAAACATGCGTAGTCATAGCGTACCGATTATACCTGACGGCGACTACTCGGCTTCGATTCCTTGCTGGCGTAGCCGTTCGCGCAACTGCTCCAACTCGGCTTGCAGTTGCTGGGCGCGCGCCTCGGCTTGCTCGGCGCGTTCGCGTTCTCGCTCCGCGCGTTCGCGCTCCTGCTGCGCCTGCGCCTCCGCACGCGCCTCGCGCTCCTCCCGCGTCAACACCAACTGCCCCTCACTGTCCCACAACCGCAACCACGACCACACACGACCACGATACGCCCCGCGCCACACCCCCAAATACGCGCCTAACACCGCACTCCACAACCACCCCCGCGCGTCAGGCTCTATCCGCACATAATCCCGACCCACCAGCCGATACCCCACCAACTCCCCACTGCGACGGTCAAACCAAAAATACTCAGGCACACGAAACACATGCGCGTAAAACTGCGCATTCGCGTCCACATCCTTCCCGCGCGTGGACGGCGAAACAAACTCCACCACTAAGTCGGGATACCGCCCGTCCTCGTTCCATACCACCCAACTCTCGCGCGGCTTGGTTCCGTCTACATCACGCACAAGGAAAAAGTCGGGACCCTTGAAGCGCGGCTTGCGTTTGGGGGTTTCGGCTTCCACATACTGTTCAATCTCTTTGGCTTGTTCGACGCTGTAGTAGATGAACATATTGCCGCCGCAGAAGTAGTGGGTGGGTTCGCCGAGGTGGTTGCGGACGAGTTCGTCGAGGAGTGTGATGCTGACGACATGCCAATCCGATTCCATTCGGTCTCCGT
>JAIMAN010000038.1 GCA_023511915.1 Armatimonadota bacterium | reverse complement strand
AGGCAACGACTGATTCCACTGTTGCCTCAGCGCGACCCACTCCTCCAAGACCTCCCGCAGCTCCCGCTGACAGTCCTCCAGTGTCTTGCCTGTTGCCCACACGCCCGCAAGCGGCGGGATTTCACCGTAGTAAACCCTGTCTTCGGGCAGGTACTCGTACTGCGCCAAGCGCATAGCAGCGTCAAGATACTGTGCAAGCATATACGTAATTATACCACGCTTCCGCCGCATTAAGGGCAGGTTTTTCGCGGGCGTGCCTGCTCGCGGCGTTGCCAAGCAGGGCATTTCTGCCGCCATGCGAGCGAGACGCTCGCGCTCCCAGCACGCGCGACGCTGGGAACGCGGGCGTCCCGCCCGCCATGTCAACCGTGCGAGAAAAAACCTACCCCTTTAAGGAGAGGGGCTTGGGGGTGAGGGCTAACAACACCCCTCTCCCACGCCGTGGAAGAGGGTTGGGGTGAGGGGGTTATTGCTTGCGTCGGCGCAGTCCGAGAAGCCCTGCCAGCCCTGCGCCCAGTGCCATCAGGCTCGCAGGCTCGGGAATGGTATCCAGCAGAAAGGCTTCGTCGCGCCATGTGGCGGCGTTGAGGCCTCCCCCCACGATATAGCGTCCGTCGGGGGAGATGGCATTCGCCCAATAAAGAGACGAACCAGGAGTCAGCAAGTGGGCGTAGGTTCGGTTGAGGTCTTCCATTCCGCGATTTGGCGTCCAGCGAAAGGCGCGCCCGCCAGAAGTGCCGACCACCACCGAGCCGTCCCCCGAAACGCCATAAGCCTGGCAATAATTGCCGCCTGGCAGCGTGCCGAGCCAAGTCAGGGTCGGGGTCTGCGACCAGCCTGCGGTCGCCAGCAACAACGACGCCGATACGACACTCCCCACACGCGCGAAACGCGCTACTCCATTCTGAAACACGGTACTCACTCGCTTCATCGCTATGACCTCCTTTTACCCTGCGCAGGTGTGTGCGGCGCAGGGCTGCCTTAATTGTGGCGCATTTTCGGGGGAATGTCAAGGGGAGTAGGGGCAAAATCTGACCACCTGTCAGGTACAGTATCGCTATGCCTGTCCATCCGTTGCAGTGGGTGCGGTTTGAGAGCGTCGCCTGCCTCAATCCGTTGCTGGAGGCGAGTTTGCTGGTGGTGGATCCGCAGGCGTGGTTCGCGGCGCGCCCTTGGTTGACGGCGAACCCGCGCAGCCTCGCCCGCGCCGAGAGCCTCGACGCCCGCGCGCTGGACGCCCTGCTGAACACCCGCGAGGCGTTCGACGGCGTCGGGCGGATTATCGGGCTGGGCGGCGGCACGGCAATCGACACGGCGAAGTACCTCGCATGGCGCACGGGGCTGCCGCTGATTCTGGTTCCCAGCGCGCTGACGGTCGACGCGCCGTTCACCGACTCGGCGGCGGTGCGGCGCGACGGGCGCATTCACTACACGGGGCAGGTCGCGCCCGAAGCGATTATCGTCGACGCCGCGCTGATCCGCACCGCGCCCGCGCACCTCAATCGCGGCGGGGTGGGCGACCTCCTGTCGATACACACCGCGCTGCACGACTGGCGACTGGCACACACGCGCACGGGCGAACCCTACGACGCGGCAATCGCCCAGCAGAGCGCGTCGCTGCTGGAGCGACTGCGCGAGCAGAGCTGCGAGATTTACGCCGTCAGCGACGCGGGCGTGCGCCTGCTGACCGAACTGTTCTGCGAGGAGGTCTACCTGTGCCTGCAGGCGGGCAGCAGCCGCCCCGAAGAGGGGTCGGAACATCACCTGCTGTATACGCTGGAGTACCTGACAGGGCGCACCTACCTACACGGCGCGGCGGTGACGCTGTGCGCGCTCGTGATGGCGCACCTGCAGGGCAACGCGCCCGACGAGCTGCGCACGCTGGCGGGTGCCTGCGGGGCGGAGTACCGCGCGATACTGACGGAGGTCGGCGAGGACGCACTGGTGGCGGCAGTGCTGCGCGCGCCCGACTATGCCCGCGAGGAAGGCTTACCGTACACTGTGCTGATGGAGACGCCCATTACGCCCGCGCGTGCGCGTGAGGCGGTGGCGTGGGTCGCCGCTCCGCTACCCCCACAGCAACTCCAGTAGCACGGGTTCGTACTTGCGGCGCAGGGCGGCGTTGGCGTAGCCAATCCAGCCGACGGGCGCGCGGATGTCCAGCGGAGTGCGCAGCGGCTCGCCGTGCAAATCCGTAATCTGCACGCCCAGCTCCTGCGCAATCAGCGCGGTGCAGATGTCATACGGATGGCAGGTCAGCGGCGAGACCTCCAGCCCCATCCGCGCGAACGCCCACGGGCGAATGTCGGCAATCAGCCGATCGCGCCCGCTCATTAGCTCGAATAACTGCCCGCCCGTCGAGGCGTACTGGTCGTCGAACACCAACGGGTTGACGCTCGCGCCCAGCGTCCGCGCCCAGAACGCCGACTCCAGCTCCACGATGGCGCGTTTGCCTTCGGGGAACGGCTTGACGAACGAGGCGAAGCCGTGTTCGAGGCTCTCGGCGCGGCTGGGCGCGAGTGGGACGGGCTGAATCTCGCCCGTGAGCATATTGTGCAGCTCGGCGTGCGCGCCCTGCCCGCGCACTGCCCACAGGTGATACGCCAGATAGCAGCGCGTGGTCGGCAGCTCGGTCTGCATCGCCAACAGCCCATGCTCCAGCGTCGTCTCGCGCCCGAAGTTGGGGGCGATTGCGCTCAGCAGCCACGCGCTGCGCTTGTCGTACATAATCGGGCGCGTGCCGTCGATGGGGTCGACAATCAGCAGAAACTCCGCCTCGCGCGCGGGCGTCCCTTCGGGCAGCGGATACCAGCCGTCGTCGCCGATGCCCTCCGCAATCAGCACGAACGGCGACTCGTGCGCCCACTCGCGGCAGAGGTCAATCAGTAGGGTTTCGAGGTGCGCGTCGATGGCGTACTGCGTGTCGCCCCCCACATCGTGGCTCACCTGCGCAAGCGCCGCAGGGTTTTGGGCGCGCATATGGCGGTAGAGGTGGTCGCGCAGGCGAAGGTGCAACTGGCGCAGGCGATTGAGGTAGAAGCTCATCTCGCGGCTCAGCAACAGGCTCATGGCAGTGGGATTTTACCCCAGTCATGGGGTATACTCTGGCTAAGATGATAGAGTACCCAAGCAGTCGAGAGATCATTCGGATTGATGGCTCGTATGGTGAAGGCGGCGGGCAGATACTGAGGACAGCGTTAGCCTTATCGATGATTACAGGTCAGCCGGTGGAGTTTTTCAACCTGCGCGTGAAGCGCCCCAATCCGGGCTTGCAGCCGCAGCATCTGACCGCGATCCACGCTGCCGCTACCATCAGCGACGCCCGCGTGGAGGGCGCAATGCTTGGCTCCACCGAACTGCGCTTCGAGCCGAACGAGGTCACGGGCGGCGAGTTCCTGTTCGACATCGAGGATGTCTCTGGACAAGGCTCCGCGGGCGCGGTGATGCTGGTCGCGCAGACGGTGCTGTTGCCCCTCGCGCTCAAAGGGCAATCGGCGAAGATCACGATTCTGGGCGGCACGCATGTGGGCTGGAGTCCGGGCACGGACTACATCGAGTATGTGTATCTGCCCGCGCTGCGCCACTTTGGGGTGCAGGCGCGCGTAGAGACGCTGGAAGGCGGTTTCTACCCGCGCGGCGGCGGGCGCGCCGTGGTCTATGTGGAACCCGCGCAGCTGCCCCTCACCCCCATCGATTGGCGCGAACGCGGCAAACTCAAGACGATACGCCTCGTGTTCACGCTGTCGAACCTGCCCGAAAACATCCTGCGGCGGGGCGACCAAGCGGCGGAGACGCTCGTCGGACTTATCGGCTTGCGTCCCGAGTTCGTGCATCGCGTGTTGCCCTCGCGCGGGTTCGGGCTGTCCGTCACGCTCACAGCGGAAGCGGAACAGGGCTACGCGGGCTTCATCCGATTGGGTAGGCGCGGCGTCGCCATCGAACAGGTCGTCGAAGAGGCGTGGGACGAGTTCACCAAATGGGCAAAAACCCGCGCGGCGGTGGACTATTTCCTGGCAGACCAGCTGATTCTGCCCGCGCTGTTTGCCAGCGGTCCCAGCGCGTGGACGACCCACCGCGCGACCAGCCACCTGCGCACCCTGCTGTGGCTCGTGCCCCAGTTCGTGCGCACAGGCGTGGAACTGACCCAGCAGACCGACGGCAACAGCCTCGTGCGCATCATCCCCGGCGAGGACGCCATCAGTCTCATCGGCAACGGCAAGGCGTCAGACATCTACGAAGACGCGGAGTCGCCAGCGTTCTGAATCCCGTTCCAGGCGCAGCCCGTGATAGGTCACCGACTTCACGGGCGCGCCCTCCCACTCCAGTTGCTGCGGCTCAATCGGGCAGTAGTGCGCCTGCGCCGTCAGTCGCCAACGCCCGTCTACCTCGCGCGCCTCGATCGGCTCGTACCGACTGAACAGCCGATGATACACCTCGAAGTGGTACAGCAGCTCGTTCAGCCACTTGACCATCAGCGCTTCGAGGTCGGGCGCGTGCAACTCGATGGCGACCTGCTCCGTCGGCGGGTAGCGGTCGGGGTCAATCATCAGCCGAAACAGCCCCCGCGCGGCGGTCTCGAACAGATCGGGCAGGCTCTCCGCTTCCACCGCCAGCCCCTTGTCTGCTGTGTGTTCCAGAATCTGGTATTTTCCCATCGCCCACACCAAGTATACCGCCCCAAATCGGGGTATAATAGGCTACGCAGTGTTGCGGTTGATGATTCGGCGTCCAGCGAGGGGGCTGTAGCTAAGGGAGTGTCGGCGTATGATGATTGTGATGAAGCGTGAAGCGACCGAGGAACAGATTCAGGCGGTTTGTGAAGCCATTCACGAACACGGGATGGAGTCGTTGGTGTTGCCCGGCGGGCAGCGAGTCGCGGTGGGCATCCCCAGCGCGATTCCACCTGAGTTGCGCCCTGTGCTGGATCAGCACCTGTCGGCGATGGACGGCGTAGACCAGGTGATTCACATCACGCGCCCGTACAAGCGCGCCTCGCGCGACTTCCACCCGCACGATACGGTGGTGCGAATCGGGCATGTGGAAATCGGCGGCGGGCGGTTCGCCGTGATGGCGGGTCCCTGCGCCGTCGAAAGCTACGAGCAGCTCAGCGAGGCGGCGCGCGCCGTCAAAGCGGCAGGCGCGCAGGTGCTGCGCGCGGGCGCGTACAAGCCCCGCACCTCGCCCTACTCGTTCCAAGGTCTGCAGCGTGAGGGGCTCGAAATCCTGCGCACGGTCGCCCAAGAGGTGGACATCCTCACCGTCAGCGAGGTCATCGACCCGCGCGATGTGGAGATGATGAGCGAGTATGTCGACATCCTGCAAATCGGCGCACGCAACATGCAGAACTTCCCGTTGCTGGTCGCGGCGGGCAAGTCGGGCAAGCCTGTGCTGCTCAAGCGCGCTCCCAGCGCAACCATCGACGAGTGGCTCGCCGCCGCCGAGTACCTGCTCACACACGGCAACGAGCAGGTGATGCTCTGCGAGCGTGGCATCGTACCCATCGACCGCGCCTATGTGCGCAACACGCTCGACATCAACGCCGTGCCCGTGATCAAGTACCACTCGCACCTACCGATTATCGTCGACCCCAGCCACGGGATTGGACACGCGCGGTATGTGCCTGCGCTGGCGTTGGCAGCGACGGCGGCGGGCGCGGACGGGCTAATTATCGAAGTGCATCCGCACCCTGACCGTGCGCTTTCGGACGGCGCGCAGTCGCTCACGCCCGAAGCGTTCAGCCAGCTCATGGCGCAGATCAGCGCACTCCGCGCCACGCTCGCGCCCGCCATTGCGAAGTAGCCTGTCCGCTTGCCTATAACCAAACCTTAACCCACCCGTTGGTATGCTATCGACGGGTGAATGCTATGGTACGCCGTGTCAAGGGCTTTACGCTCATCGAGCTACTGGTCGTCATCGCTATTATCGCGATACTCGCCGCGATTCTGTTCCCTGTGTTCGCACAGGCGCGTGAAAGCGCACGCAGCGCGAGCTGTCTGAGCAACCTGCGCCAGTTCGCCTCGGCAACCCTGCAGTATGTGCAGGACTACGACGAAGTGTTCCCGCAGAGCGTCTACAGCATGGACAGCCTTCTGCTTCTGCCTGGCACTAACGACCGCGTGTTTACCGTGTTCGACGCCGTAATGCCCTACATGAAGAATATCGACATCATCGTCTGCCCGTCTAACCGCCCAGGCATCGACTGGCAAGCCATCTTGGCGACGATTCAACTGCGCACTTCGGGCAACTTCCGCTACGGGTCATACGCCTACAACTTCGCGCTGTTCCAAGATCCGTCGCTGCCGCCGGGCTTGTGGGAACGAGACCCCGTCGTGCCGATGGCGGCGCTGCAAGACCCCGTGAACACCATCATGTTCTACGACTCGGTCTACAAGCACCCGATGGATCCGCTGATTGACCCGAACTGCCCACGCCCGCAGTTCATCTTCCACTGGTCCACCTTCCCTGGCGACCCGCGCCACAAGAACGGCATCAACATCAACTTCGCCGACGGGCACGCGAAGTGGTACCAACGCTACGGCAAGATTCCAGGCAAGTCTTTCGAGGACAACAATCGCGAGGTGGACACCTACACGCTGCCGTGCGACCTGTCGGGCGTGCCTGGCGGAGTGGCGAACACCTAACAGGAATCGCGCCGCGAGCGTCGAACCCACCGTCGGATGACACGGACGGTGTACCTGATGACAGGGATGACGCTCGCGGCGCAGCTGACGCTTGCCGCTGCCCAACACCCGCGCCCCGACTTCGAACGCGCCCAGTGGCAGTCGCTGAATGGCGCGTGGGAGTTCCAGTTCGACCCCGACGATGTGGGGCTTCGCGAGGAGTGGCACGCGCTGCCCCGCCCCTATGCCCGCACGATTCGCGTGCCCTACGCTTGGGAGAGTAAGCTCAGCGGCGTTGGCGATACGCAATACAAAGGCGTCGCATGGTATCGGCGCGAGTTCAGCCTGCCCGATCGCTGGCGCGGGCAGCGCGTCTGGCTCTGCTTCGGCGCGGTGGATCATCACGCCACCGTGTGGGTCAACGGCGTCCGCGTCGGCGAACACGAGGGCGGCTACTCCGAGTTCCGCTTCGACATCACCCCGCATGTGCGCTTCGACCGCCCGAATAGCGTCGTTGTGCGCGTCGAAGACCGCACCGACCGCGAGACGCCCCTTGGCAAGCAAGTACCCGACTGGTACACCAGCGTCAGCGGGATTTGGCAGACCGTGTGGCTGGAGGCGACAGGCGCGGCGCGCATCGAGTCGCTCCAGATTGCGCCCCTCGCAGACGAGGCGGGCGTCCCGACGGGCGTCGTGGAGTTCCGCGTCGCGCTCGACCGGGACGCCGTGCGCGAGCCGCTGCAGCTGGAGCTGCGTTCGCGCAACCGCGCCTTCCCTACCGCGCGCTTCGGCATACTGGAGACCGACGCCGAGAAGACCTTCCGCCTGACGCTGGAGAACCCGCGCCTGTGGTCGCCCAGTAGCCCCTACCTGTACCCGTTCGAGTTGCGCCTGCTGTCGGTGGACGGCAAGCGGGTCTACGACGCCGTTCAGGGCTACTTCGGCGTCCGCGCCGTGCGCTGGGGCAAACACGGCGACGCCGAGCATAGCTTCGTCTTGCTCAACGGCAAGCCCATCTACCTGCGCGGCGTGTTAGACCAATCCTACAACCCCGACGGGCTGTACACCGCCCCCGACGACGAGTTTCTCAAGCGCGACATCGAGCTGGCGAAACGCGCGGGGTTCAACATGATGCGTATCCACATCAAGGCGGACGAGCCGCGCAAACTCTACTGGGCGGACAAACTCGGCATGCTGATTCAGGCGGACATCCCGTGCTTTTTCACGCCGTCGGAACGCGCCCGCGCCCTGTTCGAAAAGACCCTGCGCGACCAAATCCGCCGCGACTTCAACCACCCCAGCATCATCGCGTGGACGATTTTCAACGAGGAGTGGGGGCTGGGACGCCTCAGCGACGCTGCCCGCGCCCACCGCGTGGACTGGGCGCTGCAGATGGTCGCCCTTGCACGCGAGTTAGACCCCACGCGCCTTATTCATGACAACTCGGGCTGGGCGCATCTGGAGACCGACCTCAACTCGTTCCACTGGTACGGGCGCAACTTAGACCTGTTCCGCCACCAGTACCAAACCGTGAACCGCCTTGAAATCGGCGTCGGCAAAACTTGGAACTACATCGACGGGCGGCGCAGTCGCGGCGAGCCGTTCCTCAACAACGAGTTCGGCTACCTCGCGGCGTTCGACGGCGACGGCGACTGGTCGTGGGGCGGGCTAATCGCGGTCAATACCCTGCGCAGCCTCGACAAACTCGTCGGCTACACCTACACCGAGCTGACCGACATCGAGTGGGAACACAACGGCGTCTACAACTACGACCGCAGCCCCAAAGAGTACGGCTTCGACTTCTGGGCGGAACGGATGAGCGTGCGCGACCTGTTCGCGGAAGACTTTCTGGTGCTGGATGTGCCCGCCGTCAAGCGCGCCGCGCCTGGCGAGACCGTGCAGGTTCCGATACTTATCAGCCACTTTTCGGGCAGGCTGCGCGAGAAGCCGTTCACCCTGCTCTATCGGCTGGACTACATCGACGCGCTGGGCAATCGGCATCGCGGCAAGGTGCAGCGGCAGGTGGTGGTGGGCGTCCCTGACTATCGGCTGACGCCGCTGACCACTGCGCAGGTGCAGCTGCCCAACGAGCCGTGCCTCGCGACGCTGGTCGTGTGGGCGGAGGACTGGAACCGCGTGCGCATCCACACGAACTATACGCAGTGGCTGGTCGGCATGGAGCAGCTGCCCGCGTTCGAGGCGCGGCGCGGGCGCGTGATTCTGCGCTTCAAGCCCGAAGCGTACACAACGAGCGCGTTCAACCTGCAGAGCAAGCCCGACCGCCCGATGGCAGGCAAGCACTGGGCGCGCGGACATGGCTCTCTGGAATATGCCGTCGCCATCCCCGAAGGCGTCTCGCTGAGCGAGGTCAAGCGCATTCGCCTGCGGATGGAGGTCAGCGCGAAGGCGGGGCGCGAGAAGGTGGACTGGGCGCAGCGCGTCCACCCCGACGACTACCCCCAAACCGACGGCAAGAAGTACCCCTCCCGCGTGATTGTGGAACTGGCGGGCGAGCGCGCGGCGGTATGGGAACTGCCCGACGACCCTGCCGACGCGCGCGGCGTGCTGTCGCACTGGGCAGGCGTCGAGCGCGGCTCCTACGGCTACCTGATGGAAGCCGAGCTGCCGCTGAACCCTGTGCTGCGCGCCCGCCTGCAACACGAGCGCATGCTCACCATCCGCCTGATTGTGCCCCCCGACCTGTCGGGCGGCATTGCTGTCTATGGGATGCAGATGGGCTGCTACCCGATGGATCCGACGGCGATTTTGGAGTATTGACCCCGACCGGCAGTACGCCGAGTTTTTCCAGCGCGACGCGGTGGGGCTGTACCGCACAGCGTTCAGCGGCTCGGAAGGCGTCTACCGCAGTCGCGTCTTGGAGGGCTTCTGGCTGGAGGTGAACTGGCTCTGGACGCGCCCGTCGCTGTGGGAGGTTTTCAAGCAGCTGGGGCTAATCTCCCCGTAGCCGTTGCGCAATCGCTTCAATTGCCCGCCCCACGCGCTCGCGGGCGATGTAGATGAACCCGTCCCGCGACAGCGCGCCCGCCAAGAACACCCCGCGCACAGGCGTCTCGTAGGTGTCGGGGTCGTGGATGGGCTTGCCGTCGTCGCCGAAAGGCACGCCCAACGGCTCCAACAAATTGCGGTCAGGCTCCAGCCCAATCAGCGTCAGCACAAAGTCCACAGGCAGGCTCTCGACGCCCTCAGCGCAGCGCAACTCCACACAGTCAGGCTGAATGCGCCGAATGTGCGCCTCGGTCAGCGGCATGATGCGCTTCTCCTCCACGCGCAGTTGCACCTCGCGCAAGATAAACGGGCGGAATTTGCACTGCTCCAAGCGGGGTTGGTCTACCGCCAGCCACACCTGCGCGTCGGCGTCGGCGAGTCGGATGGCTGCCTCGCCTGCCGAGTTGCCCGCCCCGACAATCAGCACGCGCTTGCGCCAGAAGCGTATCGGCTCGTCATAGCGCGTCAGCACATGGGGCAACTCTGCGCCCTCTACCTGCAGCCGCCGTGCCTTGCCCCACACGCCCGTGCAGACCAGCACACAGCGCGTGCGGTAGGTCGTAGGCGCGCCGTGCAGCGTGCAGACGGCATGCACGGCGAAGCCCTCCGCCTGCGGCTCGATGCGCACCACGCGCTGGTAGGTGCGCACGGGCAGGTTCTCGACGGAGGCGACCTTGCGGTAGTAGTTCAGCGCGATTTCGCGCGTCGGCTTCTCGTCGTGCGGGGTCGGGAACGGGTAGCCGCCGATTGCCAGCTCATCGGCAGGCGAGTAGAAGCGCATGCCGATCGGGTACTCCACCAACGACTGGCAGATTGTGCCCGCCTCCAAGATGAGGAACTGCAGCCCCGCGCGTTTGGCTTCAATGCCCGCCGCCAGCCCAATCGGACCCGCGCCGATGATGAGTAGGTCGCTCATGCGTCTAACGCCATAGCCCCACTAAGATGATACCTCAGTCGCCCTCCGCGTTCTCTTCGCCCTCGCGCCCGTCGCCGAACTCGAACTGGCGGCGTTGAGGTCCGCTAAACGGCGGCTTGAGGACTTTTTCGCCCTCGCGCACGCCGTCCAGAATCTCGGCATAACGCGCGCTGCGCAGCCCGATCTTCACGAACACCTTCTCGGTCTTGGGCTTGCCGTTCGGCTCGGTCTGGTTGGGCACGATGCGCAACACATAGTCGCGGTCGCCCTCCTTGCCGAGGGCTTCCAGCGGCAGGCGCAGGGCGTTGGCTTTCTGCGCCGTGAGGATGCGGCAGCGGGCGGTCATACCAGGGCGCAGCGCATCGTCGGTCTGGTTCAGGTAGACCTCCACGGCGAACTTGACCACGCCCAGTGCGGAGGCTTGCTGCGGGTTGGACTGCGCGGCGGGCGCGATTTTGCGCACCGTGCCCCGAAACTTGCGCTGGGGCAGCGCGTCGACAGTGATTTCCACGGGCATCCCGACGCGCACTTTGGCGACATCGAGTTCGTTGAGGTTCAGGCGCACGCGCATCTGCGACAGGTCGGCGACCTGCAGAATCGGCGTGCCCTCGCCGAAGCCCGTCGTGCCCGACATCACCAGCTCGCCGACCTCGCGGTAGCGGCGCGTGACCACCCCGCGAATGGGCGCGCGCACATCGGTCTCCGATAGCTGGATCATCAGGTTCTGGAACTGGCTGACGGCTTGCTTCTCGCTGGCGCGCGCCTGCTGCAGCTCCAGTTGGCGCATCTCGATCTCGCGCAGGCGCAGGCGGGCGTTCTCCAAGTCGGCGCGGGCAGATTCGAGTGCCTTGCGCTTGAGTTCATCCTGCACCGCGCTGGCGCGGGCGCGCTCAAGGTCGGACTGCGCCGATTCGACCTGCAGGCGGGCGTTCTCCAGTTCAATCGCCTGCTGCTGGGCGAGTTGTTGCTGGCGTTGCTGTAGATTGCGCAGTTGGCTCTCGGCAGCGACCAGTTGCGTTTGGGCGGCGTCCACCTGCTGGCGCGAGACATAGCCTTTCTCCAGCAGGGCTTGCAGGCGTTCGGCGTTGCGGCGCGCCTCTTGTAGGCGGGTCTCGGCGTCGCGAAGGGCGTTCGCCAGTTCCACACGCTCTTGCGGGTGCTTCACCTCGCGCAGCAGCCGTAGGTTCTCCTGCGCGCTCTTGAAGGCGTTCTCGGCGTTTTTGAGGGCGGCTTGTGTGAGAGTCGGTTGCGTTTCGGCTTCGCGCTGCGCCTGCTCATAGCGGATTTGCGCTTGCTGGAGTTGTAGGCGCGCTTGCTTGGCTTCCATCTCCAACGCGATGCGGGCGCGCTGCGCGCTCGCCTGCGCCGATTCGACCTGCGCGCTGCCCTGCTCCACCTGTTGCTTGATTTCGCGCGGATCTATTCGCGCCAGCAGTTGCCCCTGCTCCACAATTGCGCCTTCGTCCACCAGCAGCGTCTCGATGCGCCCCGGCACGCGCGACTTGATTTCCACCACGCGCACAGGCTCCACCGCGCCCGATTCGCTGACCTCCACGCTCACCTCGCCGCGCTCAACGGTGAAGGTGCGCTCGTTTGCGCTGGGACTGGCTTTCACGCGCGTCCCTGCAACGACCCACCCGACGCCGCCACAAATCAGTACTGCGCCGAGGGCTATGCTACATCCCAGAATGGTTTTTCGCATCTCCGTCCCCTGCCAAGAGTGTACCTGACGCGAGGTACACTCTCGCTATGCGCAGGGAGGGGTTTCTGGCATACGGCGCACGGCAGACGACCGAATGCGTGTGTGCCCTGCACGCGCGCCTGTCTACGCTCGCGCCAGACGACCTACGGGCGGTAGAAGACGCGCTCGCGGCGGCGCATCGGCTGCAGACCTGCCTGACGCTGTTCGCGAAGGGCTACCCGTCGCCGCGCGTGTCGCTATGGAAGCGTCGGCTGCGGCGCATTGTGCGCGCGCTGAACGCCCTGCGCGACTGCCTGCGCCTCGCCGAGTGGGTCGCCGCGCAGCAGCCCCCGCCTGAGTGTGTAGCGGGCGTCCGACGCGCCCTGCTGCGCCTGCATCAACGCGCCGAGACGCTCCACCACACCCTGCGACAGGCGCAACAACGCTGGCGCGACGACCACATCCCCAACGAAATCACGGGGCTGTCCCGACGCTGGATACAGTTGTTCGGCGACGAGGCGGTAGACGCTGATTACGCGCTGCAGGTGTGGCGGCGCGTTCGGCGCGAACAACTCGCCGCGCTGGAATCGCCTGCGCCGTCTCTGACTGTGCAGTGCGGGCGCGTGCGCGCGCTGCTGGAAGCGTGCGACCTGCTCGCGCCGCTGGGACTGCCGCTGGAGTGCCCCGACGACCTGCAGGCGCGCTATGATGCGCTGGACGCCCAACGCTTTCGCGAGGAGGCACACCGCCTGCTCCGCGAACTCTTTCAGGGGGAACGGGAACGCGCCCTGCAGTACGCAGGCAACCTGCGCGGCTTCGGGCGCATCCAAAAAGGCTGGGAATGGCTGATGGAACATATTGGATTGGATATAATTCCGTCGTAGCGGAGTGCCGCTCTACTTCTGTCTTGAGGAACCAAATGGCATCCTCACTCAGGAGGCAATCAAGCGATGGTCATCACAAACTACATTCGGTCAGCTATGCGTCGGGCGACCTACGAGATACTGCCCGACGACACTTACTACGGGGAGATCCCAGGCTTTCAAGGGGTCTATGCTAACGCGCCTACTCTTGAAGAGTGTCGCGAAACCCTGCAAGAGGTCTTAGAAGGTTGGATCCTGTTGGGGCTACAACTCGGACATACGCTTCCAGCGGTGGACGGTATTTCGCTGACGATTGAGAAGGAGGCTGTTTAGTGCCCGCGTTCGGACCCATCAAGCGTTCAGATTTGATACGCAATCTGAGAAAGTTGGGCTTTGAGGGTCCTTACACGGGGGGGCAAACACCAATACATGGTGAAAGGCGAAGTTAGAGTGGTGCTGCCCAATCCGCATCAGGGCGACATCAGTCGTGATTTGTTGGCACGGATCTTGCGCCAAGCAGGAATTTCGCGCGAAGAGTGGGTAGAGTTGTAGGCGTTGCGAACGGCGTAGTCAAAACGGCTTGCGCCATTCCAGCACGAGGCGCTGCTGGTCGCGCGGGATGCTTGGGTCGGGGCGACGCTCGTAGTGTGTCCACTGGAAACCGAACATCAGGAAGTTCTCCGAGTCGAGTTTGCGCTCGGTGGAGAGGAAGAAGGTGTGCGCAATCGCGTTGCGCGCGCCGAAGCGTTCAGAGTCCACGCGGTAGCCGAAGTTGTATTGCAGTCCGTCGGCTTGGTTCGCGCTGAGGGTTAGCCCGCCGCGCCGCGTGCGACGGTTCTGCTGGTCGTTCCACTCGATGCGGTAGTCGCCGCGCAGCAGGATGCGGGGCGTCCAGCGCCACTCCAGCCCCCACGCCGAGAAGCCCGTCGGCTGCAGCACCGACCCCAGCACCACCTGCGCGTTCGCCTGCTCTGGGTGCGTCTGGAACTCGTGAGTCAGCGTCAGCCGACCGTCCAGTTTATAGGCGAGGTTGTAGTGGCGCACGAGGAACAGCCTGCCGTCTTGGTAGGTGCGCGTCTTATACAGCAGGCGGTAGGTCAGCAGTGGGTGCGGCGGCGATTCGAGTTGATAATACCGATCCACCGCGCGCCCCTGTCCAGGCACATACAGCCCGACATAGCCGCCCGCAACCTTGTGGCGTAGCGCAATCGCCTGCGCCGTGAAGTGCTTGTTCTCCTGCTGCCACATCCCGCGATCCGCCAGCGCGCCGTAGCGGAAGTCGAACTGCAGATCCTGCAGCCCCAAGAAGTTGAACGGCTTCGCGCTTTGGATGACCACTTGGCTTTGGGCGCGGGTGTTAGTGCGGTCGATGCGTTGCTCTTGGTATGCGCCGCCGATGCTCAGGATGCCGAAGACGCTCTGGGTCAGCCCCGCCGATAGCACACGGTCGCCGTTTGCGCCTTCTTTAGCGCGGCGCGTCTCGGAGAAGGTGAGTTTCGCGCCGGGCTTGAGTTCGTACTCCAGCCCGATTTGCTGCGCGCTCTCGTCGGGCGCGCCGCCGCGGTTGGCTTCCATGTGCGCCAGTTGCAGTTTCGTGCGTGGGTTCAGCGTGTAAGCGGTCTGATAGTGCCGATACCGTTCGCTGGGCGCGCCTGTGGCAGTGGTGCGCCGCTCCTCCAGCGCAAGGTTCAGGTTGCGCACCGCGCTGGACTGGAACCGCCAGTATTCAGAGTCTTGGTATAGCGGGTTCGCCAGCGTGCCGCCGATGCGTCGTCGCTCCTGATAGGCGTTCAATTGCCCCCAGCCCAGATGGTACTGCAGGTCGCTGCGGTCGTACTCGTCTTGGTAGAGGCGTTCCAGCGTCTTATCCGATTCGTACTCGTCTTGCTGGCGTCCGACGGTGAGGTTTTTGGCGGGCTGCCACATCACGCGGTAGCGTTGGCGGCGGTTCGCGATGCGCTCCAGCGGGTTATTCGCTTGGAAGCCGAACAGTTCCAGTTGCAAGTTCTGGGCGGGACGCAGTTTGGCGGTCCAGTCCTGCTGGCGATAGCCGCGCAATTGCGCGAAGAAGTCGCGTTCGGGGTCGGCGAGGTCGTGCGCCCGCGCGAAGTCGGCGTCCACCTGCCGCTGATGGTAGTGCAGTTCAACGACAGGGTGGATTAGCCGCGCGCTGAGGCGGTGTAGCCCTGCGCCGATCTCACGGATGCGCATCTGCGAGACCGCCAGCCCGAACTGCTTGGTCGTAATCGCGGCGTCCCAGTCAAACCGATGGATGCCCTGCTCGTTGTGGAACAGCATCTGCTCGATGCGCGTGAGGTCGCGCAGGCGGCTGAAACTCGGCGCGATGTTCCGCTCGTGCATGCGCAGTTGCAAGGTGGGCGTGCGCAGTTGCCACTGGACGCCTTTCAGGTCGCCCTCGCCTGCGCGGTTGGCGGTCTCATAGCGGCGCATCTGCAAGCTGAGGTCTTTCGCGGGTTTGACCTCCACGCGCTGCAGGGTACGCTCCAGCCCCTGTTCGCGCATCAGCAGCGGCAGGTCGTGGTTGGGGTCAAATGGCGCGGCGTTCGCCGTGTCGTGGAACTGGCGTACCTCTTCGACGAGTTGCTGATGCTCGTGCGGGGCGAGGTTGGGCAGCCTGCCGAATTCGGGCGAGACGGCGCGGTGCGTATGCTCCACGACGATGTGTTCCGTCTCCACTTTGAGGCTTTCGCGTTCCAGCGCGCCTGTAGGCGTGCGGACTTCCTGCTCGGCAGCGGCGAGTTTGAAGTTCGGCTGCGTGATTTCGATCTGCGTTTGGTCGCGCTGCATGCCCGCCTCGCGCGCGAGTTGCCCCTTGTCGCCCTCGGCGAGGTCGCCGAAGCGGGTGAAGCCCTCGCCGACGCGCTGCTGCATGCGCGACGCCTTCAGCCACGGGGTCTCCAGCGCGTAGGTGTTGCGCTCGATTCGCGCCCCGCCCTGCTTGAGTAGCAGTTGGTCGTACTTGAGCGTGCTGTTGGGGGCGAACTGCAGGTTGGCGGCGAGTTGCTCGCGTATCAGCCCGCGCTCGCGCTGCCAGTCGCCTTTCTGGGCGTCGCCGAGGTCTTTGAATCGCGTGAACTCGGCGGCGGCTTCGCGGCGCGTCCAGTTCAGATTCAGCCCGTTGCTGGTGAACTGCCACCCCTGCTGCTCAATCGCGCCCTTGTCGTCTTGGATGCGCAGTTGGGTCTGCTGCAGCGACGCGCCGCCCAGTTTCAGCCCGACAGCGTAGTCGTAGCGCTTGATGCCCCGCTCGCGCTCCCATGCCGCGAGTTGGTTCGCGTCCAGCCCGCTTTGCATGCCCAGCATCTTCTGCGCCGAGAAGCCCTTGCCGATGTCTTGGTAGTTGGCGCGGATTTGCAGCGCGCCTGTGTCCAGTTGCAGTTGTTGCACGATGAATTGCGTCGTTTCAGACGGGGCAATATTCGGTTTTTGCGGGTCGCGCGTGTTCGGCGCGGCGTAGGCGTTGACCACCTCGCGCGCCCCGACGAAGAAGTAGCCCTGCAGCGTCCCGCCGCCGCCGAAGCGCAGCGCGTTTTGCATGCCATACGCGCTCAGGCGGTACGCCGCGCCGTCGCGGGTGGTCTCCGTAATGCCAGGCATATACAGCGCGTTCAGGCTACCCCCTTGCCCGAACGATAGCGTGAGGATGGGCAGCGCGCCTGTCATGCCCTCGCGCTTGCCCTGCGGGTTATAGCGGTAATAGACCTGCACGGTGGAGACACGCCGCACAGGTTGCGCAAACGCGATGCTGCCCGAAGCGTAGTCGATCCAGTAGTCCAACTCGCGCTGCAGCCGCTTGCCGTCCACATAGACCGACTCGGAGTACGGGATAATCGGCGCGTAGCGGGTGGTGTAGCCGCCGCGCGTGCCGTTGCCAGGAATCAGATCCGAGGTCGCCTCACCGATGGTTGCGCTGGCTGTCGGAGTGGGCGTCTTCGCTGCGCTGCTGAGATCCAGCAGCGACGGCGCGCTCTCTTGCGCCGCGCCGTGCAGCGCAAGCCCCACCAGCCCGACAAGCGCGAGTCGTCTCATATCATTTCAGGTCTACGCTCACAATCGGCACGAAGAAGCCGCCTCGGTTCGGGTCGCGCCTCGACGCGCCCGCGATGCGCTGTCGGTCTTCCTCGCGCAGTTGCTGGTTCAGGCGTACCAGCCAGTCGGTCAGGTCGCGGGTTGCGGCGGCGGGGGCGGGTTCGGTCGGCGGCAAGCTCGAAGCGGCAATCGCAGGCAGCGGCGGGGTCGGGTCGATCTCGCTCGTGTCGGCGATTTCCGTGATGATGGACGGGCGCGTGGTATCGGTCGGGCTGAAGCGCGGCGCGGGGTCGCTCCACACCACAATCGGCGGCGCGCCCTCGTGCGGGGTTGACGCGGGGCTGAGGCGCGTGTTGGGTGTCCAGCGAGGCGCGGGCGACGCCGTGCGGTACGCAGGCGACGACTGCAACACAATCACCAGCGGGGCGCGGGGCGACGGCTCGGCTTTCGTCGTTTCGTCAGGCACAGACGCCAGCGGCAGCATGGTCTCGACGCGCGGCAGCGGAACGGTCGCCGTCGTCGGCGTCTGGTCAAGCGCGGGGCGCGGCAGCGTCAGCCACGCCAGCCCCAGCGCAACGCCCAGCGCAGGCGCAAGCGTGCGCCAACTCGGCAGCCAGCGGCGCGCGCGCGACCGACGGCGAGTCGTAGACGCCAAAATCGCCTCGCGCAGATACGGCGGCGGCAACTCACGCGGCAGCCGACGCACCGACTGACCCACCGCGCGCCACAACTCTACCGTCGCACGGCACGACGCGCAACGGGCAATGTGCGCCTCCACCGCGTTCTCATCGAACGGGTTCAGCACCCCGTCCACATACAGGCTCAACTTCTCCTCCCACTCAGGGCAATGCACCTTCGGTTCCATCATCGCGCCTTCATGCCTTTAGACGCCGCACGCTTTCAATTGTACCGAACGGCGGGCAGGATTCGTATGCCTACGCCGCCTGTTGACGCGATTCCGCAACGGGAATCCGCAGGATAAACGCCGCGCCCTGCTCCGCCTCGCCCAGCATCAGGAATCCGTGATGCTTCTGGGCAATCTCCAACGAAATTGCCAGCCCCAGCCCTGTGCCCTTGTTGGGGTCTTTGGTCGTGAAAAACGGATCAAAAATCTGCGGGCGTATGTCTTCGGGCACGCCAGGTCCGTTATCGCGCACGCGCAGCTCGGCGTAGACGCGCTTACCGTCGTCGTAGGTTGCTGTCTCTATGGCAATCTGCCCGTCGGGGTGGTTCTCCAGCGCGTCGCGGGCGTTAGTCAGCAGGTTGATCACAATCTGCTCCAGCGAGTTCGCCTCGCCCAGCACAGGGGGTAGGTCGGGCGCGTAGTTTTCGATGAGGGCAATCCCGCGCTGGCGCAGCTGCTCGCGCAGCAGGATGAGCGCGTTCTGCGCGACCTCGTTCAGGTTCACAGGCTCGAATTCCTCGCGTGGCTTGCGCGAAAACGCGCGCAGGTGCTGGATAATCTGGCTCATGCGCACCGTCTGGCGATGGATAATTTGCAGGTCTTCGCGCAGCGTATGTACCAGTTGGGGGGTGGTCACCTGATCCAGCGTGTCGAGGTTCTGCTGGGCAATCGCGCGGATAATCGCCAGCGGTTGGTTCAGTTCGTGCGCGACGCCCGACGCGAGCGTGCCCAGCGAGGCGAGCTTGCTGGACTGGATGAGCTGCGCCTCGGCGCGCTTGAGTTCCTCTTGGCTCTGCTGTACGGCGTCGACCATCTGGTTGAACGAGTCGGCGAGGTCGTCCAAGTCGGGGCAGCCGCGCTGGGGCAGCACGACACGCTTGCTCAGGTCGCCTGCAGCAATCTCGTGGGTGACTTTGACCAGCGCGCGCAGCGGGCGCACGAGCGCACGGTGCAGGAACACCGCGCCAAACAGCAAAAACGCCAGCAGGCACAACAGCGCAATCACGAACGCATCGCGTAGGCGCGCGTCAATGCTGAAGCGGAGTTCGTCCACGCTGGCAGCAAGCGAGCGGCTCGTCTCCTCGAAGGCGTGGGTCAACTGGCGGGTGAGGTTTTCCTGGAGGTCGTTCTGCACCGAGCGCAGCGACTCCGCCATCGCGCCGACCAGCGTGCGTTGCTGCGCTTCGGAGAGGCGCGCGAGGGTCGATTCGGATTGTTGCAGCGCGCTCTGCTCCGAGGTGCGTATCTTTTGGCGGACACGCTGCTGTTCCGCTTGCACTTGCGCGGCGACTTGGGCTTGGGCGAGGTCGCGGGTACGACGCAGCGCACGGGTGGTCGCCTCGCGCTGCTGGGCGAAGTTCTGTTGCACGCTCGCCTGCAGCTCGGTCGCCAGGCGAAACGCTTCGTCCGCAGGCTGCACGACCAGCAGCCACGCCTGCAAGCGGCGCACAGGCGCGGCGGCCACCAGCTGGTCGCCGTCTCGGGATTCCTGCACTTGCAGCTGCGTCTGCATCGGCGCGTTTTCAAGGAAGCGTGCAACAGGGGCGAGCGTGCCAATCTGCTGTGAGTCGGGATGCGCCATCACGACGCCTTGACGCTGCACGAGCATCGCCACGCCTTGCTCGCCCACACGGAAGGTGCGTGTGAGCGCGCTGATTTCGTCAAGGCTTACCAGCGCGAACACCGCGCCGCGAAACGCCTGCCCCATCTGAGTCACGGGCGCCATCATCGGGACAAGGGGCTGTCGCTTACCCTCGACGGTGTAGACGCGCGGCTCGCCCAGCGCGACCTCGCGGCTCTGCTCCACTTGCGCCCACAAGGTACGCCATGCCTCTTGTGCCTGCTGCGCGTCATCAGGCGGTTCACCGAGCGACACAATCGACGCGCCCGTGCTGTCCAACAGCACCAAGTAGCGATAGGCAGGCTCACGGTCTTGGAGCGCCTGCAAAATCCAGCGGCTCTCGCGCTCGCTTCCCTGTTGAATCGCGGGCTGCTGGGCAATCAAGTTCAACTGCGCCGTGTAGTTGCGCAGCAGGCTCTCCACCTGGCGCGAGACCTGCGCGCTCAGTTGGGTCAGGTGGCTGGCGATGACCTGTTGCAGCGCGTCGCGCGTGGCGCGCGCGGTCGTCTCTTGCAACGACGACAGCGACTGCTCCTGAACGGACTGCACTTGGCGCTCGATCTGGGTCAGGGTTCGATTCAGGCTCTGTAGGGTGTTGCGTTCAGTCTGCTGTAAGGCGTTCTCAGTCGTCCGTTGCAGCGCGCCGACGGTCTCTTTCAGCAGACTTTTCTGCTGATCCAGCATTTGCTCGCGCGAGGCGTCCATATGACGGGTGATTTTCTGCTGCATCTGCTGTTGCGAGCTGCGAAGGGTCGCCGCTGCGCTTTCACGAGCAGCCTGCTGGGACCGCTGCAAATCGGCTTTAACGCTGGTCTGAAACTGCTCTGCGGAGCGAGACACTTGGTTGTTCAGGTACACATACAGTAGCGCGCCCGACAGCCCCACAGGCGTAATCGCCATCAGCGCGTAAAACAGCAGCAGCCGCTCCCGAAGCCCTAAGCGTTTCATTGCTCGTACACCGTCTTCGCGAGGTTCAACAGCATGTCGGGGATTGTGAGGTTGAGCCGACGCGCTGTTTTCAGGTTGTAGAAGGTCAAGGTGCGTCGCGGGGTGAGCAACGGCAGCGATTCGGGCGGCTCGCCTTCTAAGATTCGCATCACCTGCTCAGCGGCAAGCGCGCCCTGCTCCGCCATATCGACGCCTGTGGCGACCAGCGCGCCGCGTTGCACAAACGCGCCCGCGAACGCCAGCACGGGAAGACGGTGCTTTTCGGCGAACTCCAGCACGCGCTGGGACGGCTCAGGCGCAGCGCACACGGGGTCAGGAATCAGCCACAGCGCGTCTACTTTGCCCTCCAGCGACTTGAGGGCGTCGCCAATCTGCGAGGCTTGTTCCGCGCTCGCCTCCTGCAGCGCAACGCCCATCCGCGCCGCATCCTCGCGCGCTTGCTCAATCAAGCGTTGCGAGACCGCGTCTTTTGGGTTATAGACGACCCCCACACGCTTTGCCTCGGGCGCGACATCAAGCAGCGCGCTGAGTTGTCGCTGCGGGCGCACGGTCAACGCAACGCCTGCAAAGCGCGTGCCGCTGCGCTCTGGGCTTTGTATCAGCCTCTCCCCAACAGGGTCTAACACCTGTAAAAACACCACAGGCGCCTGCTGCTGGGGAGGAACCTTCTCGTAGTACGCTCGTAGGGCTTTGGCAGCGTTCGTACCGACGGCGAGGATGACCTTCGGGCGCTTCTCAAGGATACGGCGCGGGAGGTCTTGGTCGGAACGGTCGCCTTTGAGGACGAAGGTCAGCGTCTGCAGGCTGTAGCCCTGCTGCTCCAGCGTAGCGTGGAAGCGTTGCACGGCTTCCGCATAGAAGCCGCCTTCCCCACTCTGGAGAATCGCCACATCCACGCCCTGCCCATACAGCAGCGCGCACGCGACTCCCCAAATTCCGACGACCGTTCCAACCCGAAGCACGCTCTCACCAGTCGCGCTGATAGGTGAACCACACGCTGCGCCGCCCGTCCGGCACCCAGCGCGCCATCTCTGTACGCACATTGAATAGGTTGTCGATGCGCAGGTTCCAGCGGCTGCGCGCGTCCATGCGATAGACAAGGTTTAAGTAGGTGTTCCAAGCATAGGCTCTGGTATAGCCCTGCCCAACAGCGGGGTAGTTGAAGGTCAGCTGCCCGCTCAGCCCGCGCTCGCGCCAGTAGGCGAGGCGAACCACCACGCGGTCGCGGGCGGGTTTGTAGTCCTCTTCTACGCCGCCTGTGTAGCGCACATACATGTAGCCCGCGTTCAGCGTCCACTCTGGCGACAGTTTGACGACCACATCGCTCGTCCAGCCCCAAACGCGGAAACTGTAGAGGTTATTGTATTGACGCAGCGTGGGTTGGTTCGGGTCCTTCGCGAACACCGAGACCATATCGTCCAGCTGCGCCGTGAAGTAGGAGACATCCAGCTGCCAGCGCGGGTGCAGATAGCGGTAGCCCAACTCTGTGCTGACCGTGATTTCAGGGCGCAAATCTGCCTTGCCCTCGATGCTCAGCGGTACGGGATTGCCGCCAATCGGCATCCACACATAATAGTTTTGCAGGAACATCTCGATGAAGCTGGGCGCGCGGAAGGCGCGTCCGATTGAGGCGCGGAAACGGTTCTGCGAATCGGCAACATAGGTGAACCCCGCGCGCGGACTGAACTGCTCGCCGTAAACCGAGTGGTCGTCGTAGCGTGCGCCCAGAATCGGGCGAAATCGCCCCAGTTGCCACTCCGCCTGCGCGTACAGGGCGAAGTTCTGCGCGGTGTGTGCGCCGCCAAGGTGGTTCTGGCTGTTCACGCGCATCGAGCGGTAGTCCGCGCCTGCCAGCAGCTGCGTGTTTGGCAGTTGCCACTGCCAGTAGGTCTCGGCAGCCAGCATGCTTTGTGAGAATGGCATGCGCGTGCGCGGCTCGTTGCCCGTCAGCGGCGGCTGCGTCTGCACCTTGTTGAACACCATCGTGCCGTTTAGCCCGTACAGGCGCGCCGTCTGGGTAGTCTTGCCGAACTGCCGCTGGTACTCCAGCTGCCAGTAGTGCGTGCGCCAGTGGCTACGGTCGGTCGGCGTCGGGTAAGTGCTGTAGCGCATCCCGACCTGCCCGCGATCCAAATCGGCGTAGAGGTAGTTGAACCGCCACAGTCCGCGCTCTGGGGTTCCGTTGGAGGCGAACAGGCGCGCCGTGCGCACCGTCGCGTCGTTGTTGCGGATACGGTCGCTGCCAGGGTCGCGCCAGAACGAACTCTGCAGGCTGATGCGCGTCGGGCTATTCGGCTCGGTCATCCAACGCAGCGAGGCGTTGTAGCCGCCGCGCCCCGTGTAGCCGTTCCACAGCGACGGACGCGCCGTCGACTCCTGCTGCGTGATGATGTTCACCACGCCCGCGAAAGCGTTCGGTCCGTACATCGCCGAACCGGGTCCGAACGCCACCTCGACGCGCTCGATGTCATGCGTGCTGAGACTCATCGCGGGGAAGTTGCCCAGGATCGGGTCGTTCAGTGGCTGCCCGTCCAGCAGAAACAGCATCCGCTCGTTGAACTCCGACGCGCTGTACGCGCCGCGCATGCTCAAAAACCGATGCTGCGACGACTCCTGCCCCTCGAAGTCGGCGATCATCCGCTCCAGTAACTCCTGAATGGTCTGCGCGCCGCTCAGCTCGATCTCCTTGCGGGTCAGCACGCGCACAGTGGTGAACGACTCGGCGATGGGCTTCTCCGTGCGCGTGGCGGTCTTGACGACCTCCTGCGGGTCAGCAAACAGCCACTCGGCGGTCTCGGAAGTGCGCTGCGCGTAGCCCCATCCGACGCCTATCAGAATGCCTGCCAAAATATAAGCCATCCGCATGACAATCACCTCACACAGGTTGCGGTTCCAGTATTTGGAGAACGCGGCGCACCTCGCTGAGGTCAAACGGCTTCGCAAGCAGGGCGAACGCCTCCGCGCCGACCTCGCTCTCCATAAACAAGTCGGGATAGCTGTCCATCACGAGGACTGGAACGCGATTTCCCTGACGGCGGAGGGCGCGCACGAGGTCTATCCCGCACATGCGCGGCATATGTACATCGGTGATCAGTAGGTCGTAGGCGCGTCGGCTCAGCTGTTCCAGCGCCTCGATGCCGTCTGCTGCCTCGTCCACCGTGTGCCCTTCCTCTTCCAGGAAGCGCACAAGCAGGAATCGCACCATCGGCTCGTCGTCCACCACCAGGATACGCATTCCATAGGGATTTTCGGCAGCGGTAGGTGGAAATTACAGGGCGCGCCTACTCGCCGCTGAGCGCCAGTAGTGTCCAGCCTGCGATGGGGTCGGTTGCGACGAAGCGGACGGCGCGGAACAGCTTGTCGGGGTGCGGGTTGCGCCAGTGGAGCATGCGCACAGTGGCGAGGTTGCCCTCTGCATCGCGCGCCCGCCACAGGGGTAGCCCCTCCAGCGCGTACAGGTGGTCGTTCCACGCCCGGAGGTGTCGCCCGTACAGAATCGGCTGCTCAGCTTGCGACCCGTCGGCGTACTCCACCACGAGGCGTCCGACCTCTCTGCCCTGCTCGGTCTGCCAGCCTGCTGTGTGGAGCAGGTAGAGCGACTGGGTGCGCCGCTCCAGCGGAATGCGTACCTCACGCGGCATCGGCGCGGGCGCAAGGTAGCTGGCGAGCATAATGCCACCACCCACCACAAACCGATGCCCCCCCAGCCACGCCTCACCCTTCGGCAACTCGGCAAAAAGCAGGCTAAGCGTCGTCAGGTCAAAGTTATGCGCCGACGAGAGGTCTACGATGAACCCCGCGCGCGCCTGCAGCGGAATCGCCTCGCGCCGATAGCGTTCGATAAACAGCCGCTCGAAGTCGTAGGGGAGCGATTCGGGCATCGGCAAGTCAGTATCCCACGCATACGCGCCCGCCTGCAAGTAGGCGACGAACTGGCGCAGCTCGATGGTGTTCAGCGTGCCCTCGTTGAGGCTGTAGCCCGCCCAAGTGCTTTGCAGCAGTCCTGCGATTCGGCGTTGGCGCGCCCCCTTCGCGAAGGTCGCGATGTTGCGCGGGTTGTACCAGGTGGTGGCGATAATCTCCTTGAAGCCCGCCCGTTGTAGCACATCGAGGCTGATGTACCGCTCTGGCTCGGCGGGGGTGTAGTGCCAGTCGCAAATCACAAGGTCGGGCAGCTTACTGAGCCGCTCGCGGGTCAAGCGCGCCGCGTCGGGGCTTTCGGCGTGCGCGCCGCCGTCGTTCGCCTCGCCCCGCGCCAGCAACACATCGCCCCACATCAGCACCCGATCAACGCCCCGACGCTTCAGCTCGCCATGCACCCACCCCGTATGCTCGGTAAACAGCTCCGCGACCGTCGCGCCCCGACTTTCAGGTCGGTTCGGGAACCGCCCGCGCAGGGTCACCTCATCCAGTCCAGCGTGAAACTGGCGCGGCTGGAACACCTCGAACACCTCGTCGTAGAGCCGCTGCAGGAACGGGCGCGTTTCTGCGCCGCGCGGGGCAATCGCCCACGGGGTGTCGGGGTCTTCCGCCAAGTGCTTGTTCGCGTCGTTGCGGAACGCCCAATACATGTGTCCCAGCGACTGAATCAGCGGGACAGGTTCGAGTAGGTTTTGGCGCGAAACTTGCACTGCCTCGCGCAGCAGGCTCTTCGGCGCGGAAATGTCCACCCACGCATCGCGAATCGTCTCCCACTGCCCGTAGCCACACTCCAGCACGAGGTGGTTGAACTTCGCGTGGGCGATTACATTCTCGATGAGGCGCGGCAGGAATCCCGCTTCGGTGCTGCCGAACAGGTGGACGCCGCGCCACTTGAGGTGCGGGTAGTCGATAATGCGCACAGGCGCGGCTTCCAGTGCGCCTTCGGTGGGCTGCAGCCACTGCATGAGCGTCTGCACACCGTGGAACGCGCCTTCGGGCAGCCGCCCGACAATGCGCACCCCGTCGGCAGCGACTTGCAGGAAGTACGCGCCCTGCTGATCGGGCACGGGGTGCTTGCGCTGCAGCGCAGGGCTACCGCCGATGAAGATGATGCCCGCAGTCGACTCGCCCGTGCGCACCTCCGCGCGTATCCCGTACCGTTGCAACTCGCGTGCGAGCGCGTCGGCGGCGGGGCGGTAAGCGTCCTCTTCGATGACGATTTGTGCGGGGCGTTCGGCAGGCAGTCGGAACGGCTCGCCCGTGTCGCGCCACAGGATCTTGGGCGGCGGGATGAGTTCAGGTTCGCGCGGCTGCGGCTTCCAGCGGTCGGGAATGGCTCGCACGGGCGCGTTCACCGTCAGCGGCTCGGCGGGCGCAGGCAGCGGCTTGGGCTGAACCCGCAGGCGCATCGTGAGCGTGAGTTTGTCCCCCTGCTTTAGCTCGCGGCGCAGCACACCGACCCACAGCGTGGGCGTCTCGCGGGACCACCAGCGCGCACTGCCCCTGCCGTCCAACACATGCAAGTTTTCGCCTGAAACCTCTACCGTCGCCAGCCGCGCGTCCAGCGCGAATCGGCGTCCTGCGAAGAGCGCGTCGTTCTCCAGCGTGCGCGGTTCACGCGAGAGGCTCGTCGTCGCCAGCGCGCCATCGCCTGCCAGCGTCGCGTCCAGCAGGTAGTCGGCGTTCCACAGCCCGATGCACCACTCCACAATCGCGGGCATCTCGCTACGCCACTCCACCTCCAGCCGCCACTCCAGCGCGTCGGGCGCGACTTTGCGCAGCGTTTCGGTGAGTGCGCCGAGTCCGGGGCTGACCGCGTGGCGCAGGGTGAGCGTATCGCCGTTGAGTTGTGCTGTGGGCGGCGTGCCCTGCGAACTGTAGTAGCCTTCGCTCCAGTCGGGCGCGGCGAGTTGCGCCCATGAGCCGTGACTGAGCAGCGCGCCGCTGACGCGCAGCTGCACGCCGTCGCCCCCACGCGGGCGCGCCTCCCAGCCCTCGCCCGTCAGCGCAGACGGCTGCGCCGAAACGGGAACCGCACTGCCCAACCAAAGCAGACCGACCAACGCCATCGCACGCATCGCCGTCAAGTTCGGCGATTGGGGTGGGACTCCTGCCTATCGTGCGATTCAAGCCAGTGCCTAAAAGTACGGCGCAAACACAAACACCTTGCCCTGCTGGATATACTCCTTCGCGCGGCAGGCGTAGTGGCGCACCCACTCGTTTTTGTCTTGGGTAAACGGCTCAAGGAACGGGAGCGCCTGCTCGCCTGCAAGGGTAACTAAAACCTCAGTCAGCGCAACAAGCCCCATCCCTGTGCCTTCAATCTGGTCGCGGTTGCGCCACGCCCACGAAAGCTTCTCTTGGACAAGCGGGACAACAGATGTGCCGAGGTCTAACAAAACCTGGCTCAAGCATTCTTCCCTAACGCGTAGGGCATTCCACTTCACTGCATCGTCCACAATCCACTGGGCGATTCGCTCACGAGGAATCTTTTCCAGATCGACATAGGTTTCCCATTGTTGTTTGGCAATCCCTTCGGGGTCGGGATTGAACTGGATAATCTCGCACGCAGGTAAAACATTCACTCCACTCCAGGCTGCCTGCAGAACCATCCTTCCGTAGTGGCGAAGGATAAGTTCGTTGATTCCCAAGTCAGGGTGTGACATTCTCGAATTGAGACTGACTTC
>JAIMAN010000037.1 GCA_023511915.1 Armatimonadota bacterium | reverse complement strand
ACGGAGACCGAATGGAATCGGATTGGCATGTCGTCAGCATCACACTCCTCGACGAACTCGTCCGCAACCACCTCGGCACACCCACCCACTACTTCTGCGGCGGCAATATGTTCATCTACTACAGCATCGAGCAAGCCGAAGAGATTGAACAGTATGTGGAAGCCGAAACCACCGCCCGCAAGCCGCGCTTCAAGGGTCCCGACTTTTTCTTGGTGAAGGATGTGGACGGCACGAAGCCGCGCGACAGTTGGGTGGTGTGGAACGAGGACGGGCGGTATCCCGACTTGGTGGTGGAGTTTATCTCCAGTTCCACGCGGCAGAAGGATGTGGAGCGGAATGTGGGGTTTTATGCGAAGGTGTTTCGTGTGCCTGAGTATTTTTGGTTTGATCGGCGCAGTGGGGAGTTGATGGGGTATCGGTTGTCTGGGAGCGATTATGTTCCAATAGAGTCGAACGAGCGTGGATGGTTGTGGAGTGCGGTGTTGGGCGCGTATTTGGGGGTGTGGCGCGGGTCGTATCGTGGTCGTGTGTGGTCGTGGTTGCGGTTGTGGGACAGCGAGGGGCAGTTGGTGTTGACGCGGGAGGAGCGTGAGGCGCGGGAGCGTGCGCGTGCCGAGCAGGAGCGTGCGGCGCGGGAGCAGGCAGAGGCGCGTGCGGAGCAAGCCGAGGCGCGCGCCGAACAGGAACGCGCCGAGCGCGAACGCCTGCAAGCCGAGTTGTCGCAACTGCTGGAGCGATTGCGTCAGCAGGGCGTTATCAGCGACGACGAGCCACAGCCCTAATGCAGCCGTTTCGGTACAATTAGTGGTATGCTGGACTACCGACTCCTGCGCAGTGAACCCGACACGGTGCGCGACGCGCTGCACAAACGCGGCTACCCAACCGACCTCCTCGACGAGTGGCTGACGATTGACCAGCGGTGGCGCGAAATCACCACCCAAGTGGAGACCCTCACCGCCGAGCAGAACCGCGTCTCCAAAGAGATTCCCTTGCGCAAAAAGGCGGGCGAAGACGCCGAGCCGCTGTTGGAGCAACTGCGCAGCCTCAAAGCGCAGATTGAGCAACTGGAACACGAGCGACGCACGCTGGAGGCAGAACGCGAGGCGAAACTGTTGCTGCTACCTAATATCCCTCACCCCACGACGCCCGTCGGCAAAGACGCGAGCGAGAATGTCGAGGTGAGGCGCGGCGGGCAGCCCCACCCGATGGCGTTCGAACCCAAGCCGCACTGGGAGCTGGCGGAATCGCTGGGGCTTATTGACTTCGAGCGCGGGGCGAAGGTCGGCGGCAGCGGGTTCCACTTCTACACAGGGCTCGGCGCACGGCTGGAGCGCGCCCTCATCAACTTCATGCTGGACTTGCACACGCGCGAACACGGCTACACGGAGGTCTTCCCGCCGTTTCTGGTGCGCCCCGAAGTGATGGTCGGCACGGGGCAACTGCCCAAGTTCGAGGAGGAGATGTACCGCTGTGCCGACGACCCGCTGTACCTCATTCCGACCGCCGAAGTGCCCGTGACGAACCTGTATCGCGAGGAGATTCTGTCGGCGGAGCAGTTGCCGATTAACTTGGCGGCGTATTCGCCGTGCTTTCGGCGCGAGGCGGGCGCGGCGGGCAAGGCGACGCGCGGGCTGCTGCGCCTGCACCAGTTCAACAAGGTGGAGTTGGTCAAGTTCACGACGCCCGAAACCTCCTACGAGGAACACGAAAAACTGCTGCGCGACGCCGAGACGGTGCTGCAGCGGCTGGAGTTGCCCTACCGCATCGTCGCGCTCTGCACGGGCGACTTGGGCTTCGCTGCCGCCAAGTGCTACGACCTCGAAGTGTGGGCGCCTGGCGTGCAGATGTGGCTCGAGGTCTCATCCTGCAGCAACTTCGAGGCGTTCCAAGCGCGGCGAGCGAATATCCGCTACCGCCCTGAGCCGACCGCCAAGCCCGAGTTCGTGCATACGCTGAACGCTTCGGGTGTGGCGACCCCGCGCTTGATGGCGGCGATTCTGGAGAACTACCAGCAGGCGGACGGCAGCGTCGTGATTCCTGAAGCGTTGCGCCCCTCCATGGACGGCGTTCGCGTCTTGACCCCGTAAGCCGATGCGTTGGCTGCTGTGGCTGTGCGTGTTGGCGGCGCTGATTGACCTGCGCGCCTTCGGGTTGACCGACCTCGACGAGGGCTTCTACGCCTCTGTCGCATGGGAGATGCGCCACTCAGGCGACTGGCGCACGCCGACTTTTCTGGGCGAGCCGTGGTTCGAGAAGCCCCCGCTGCTGTATTGGCTGATGGTGGGCAGCATGCGCGTGTTCGGCGAGAACGAGTTCGCGCTGCGGTTGCCGTCCGCCCTGATGTACGCGCTGACTATCGTGCTGCTGGCGTGGTGGGGCAATCGGCGGCTGGGGCAGGGCGCGGGCAGTTGGGCGGCGCTGCTGTTCGCGCTTGCGCCGCTGAGCCTGATTCTGGCGCGGCTGGCGATTACCGACATGGCGCTGGCGTTTTTCCTGACGGTGGCGGTGATTGCGCTGTGGGAGGCGCGCGGGCTGGGCTGGAGCCTGATTGGTGGCGTCGCGTTGGGGCTGGCGTTCCTCACCAAAGGACCCTTCGGGCTGGGGCTGGTGGGGCTGCTGTATGTGTGGAACGCTCAGATGCTACACGCGCGGGGCTTGCGCTTCCGCTGGGCGCTGTTCGCGCTGGGCGTCGCGCTGCTGACCGCGCTGCCATGGTATGTCGGGGTCTACCTGCAGCATGGCGCGGCGTTTTTCAACGAGTTCGTGGTCAAGCAGAACCTGCTGCGCTTCGCGGGAGGCGACACGGCGCACTCGGTGCTGCCGCTGATTCAGCGCGGGGATGTGGGCAGCGTGCTGGCAGGCGTTGCGGTGTACCTGCTGTTTTATGTCGTGGTGCTATGGCTGGGCGGGCTGTCGATGGCAGGCGGGGTGAGCGTGCTGTGGGCGCGCGAGGACGACCCGCTGCGGCTTTATCTGCGTCGCTGGGCGTGGCTAGTGTTCGGGCTGTTCACGCTGAGTTTCACGAAGTTGCCTGCATACATCTTCCCGATGTTCCCTGCGTTGGCGTTGCTGGTGGGGGCGCGCATGGCGCAGGGGCGGGTTCTCTATACCCCCACCCCAGCCCTCCCCGCGGGCGGGGAGGGAGCCGAATCGCCTCCCCCGTTTACGGGGGAGGTAGGGAGGGGGGCGAAATCCCGTGCGCCTACCCGACGATTGCTGACCGTTGCGAGTTTAGCGCGGAGCGCAGGCACACTGGCAACTGTGTTAGGCGCGGCGGTGTGGACGGGCGTCGCGCTGTACCGTCCGCTTTGGGAAGGCGCGCCGTGGGGAATTGCGCTCGCGCTGGGGATGCCGCTGGCGATGCTCGCGATGAATCGACCCGTCGCGCCGCCGTGGATGCGGGGGGTGGGCGCGCTCGCACTGCTGATTGGCTGGAACGGCGCGCTGACGGGCTATGACCGCCTCGCGTTGCGCCCTGTGCGCGAGCTTGCGCTCAAGCCGCCGCCCTACCGCACGCTGCTCCTGTACCGTGTGAACCCTGGCTACCCCAGCCTGCAGTTTTATCGGCGGGGCGCGTACATGCCCGTCGGCGACCCCGCAACGGCGCAGGCGCAGATGACCCAAACGGGCGCGTACTGCCTCACGACCGACCCCGATTTCGGCGGCGAGTCGGCAATCCGCATCGGGCAAGCGCAGGCGATGGGACGCGCGTTCTATCTCTTTGCGCCAAAGTATACGCAGAGCCAACAGAAGCCGCCCTAAGCCTGCTGTAGACATCCAGAGCCGTTGCTTGCCCTTCCGAAGTGTCGGGGATGAAATTTGCCCCCAAATTGCCCCAAAATCCCCGTTTTTGCGCCCAAACACTTGACACGGCGTGCGAGCGTGTGCTATAATTCGTCGGTTCGCACGCTTGGAGCGCAACGACGCTCGCCACAGTGTCGGGGGAACCCTCTCACAGCGAACCACCAGCCGATTGTTGCAGAAAACGCCGTACACGCGGCGGTTGCGTCGCGTCTTCACGGCAGCGCATGCGCGATTTCGCGCGTCTGCGCGTGAATTACGCAATAATCAATCAAAAACTAAGGAGGTGAACTGCTATGCTGATGCAAACGGTCAAGAACCTGCTTTTGGAGCAGAATCTGGATGGTCTTAAAGCGTTGCTGCGTGAGGCGAAGGTAGACGCGGTTGCCCAGTGCCTGCGCGAGTTGTCGCCGCGTGAGCAGGCGCTGCTGTTCCGACTGCTGGACAAGGAGCGCGCCCTGCAGGTGTTCGAATCGCTGGCGCGCAGCGAGCAGAGCGACTTGGTGCGCGCGATGGACGACCCTGACCTGATTCGGCTGGTGGAGAGCATGGAGCCTGACGAGCGGGTGGCGTTGTTCGAGGAGTTGCCCGCAAAGGTCGCCAAGCGCGTGCTGCTGGAGGTCAGTCCCGAGGTGCGCCAGTCGATGAGCCTGCTGCTGGGCTACCCTGAAGGTTCGGCGGGGCGCGTGATGAACCCGAACTACTTGGCGTTGCCTGCCGACACGCCCGCGCACGAGGCGTTGCAACGGCTGCGCGAGTCGCCGCTCGATCCAGAGTATCTGCAGATGGTGCTGGTGCTGGGCGAGGGGCGTCAGTATCTGGGCTATGTGACGGCGACGCAGTTGCTCAAGGCGCCGCCAGGCGCGCCGCTGCGGATGCTGGTTAGCGACGCGCCCGTCGCCGTCTCCGCCTACGACAGCCAAGATAAGGTCGCCGAGATGTTCCTGCGTCGGCAGTATCCGCTGATTGCCGTCGTGGACAGGGAAGGGCGACTGGTCGGCGCGATTGACGCCGAGCGCGGGCTGGAACTGGTCGAAGAGAGCGAGGCGCAGCGGCTGACCGTGTTCGGCGGCACGGTCGCGGTCGGCGGTCCCGATGTGGACATCATGCAGTCGCCGCTGATGCGCGTGTTCAAGGCGCGTATCTTCTGGCTGATCGTGCTGACCTTTTTTGGGGTCGTCACCTCCACCTTCGTGGCGGAGCAGGAGGAGTTGCTCTCCCGCGCGATTGTGTTGGCGGCGTTCATCGCGCCGATTATCGATATGGGCGGCAACACGGGCAGCCAGTCGGCGACGCTGGTGATTCGCGCGATGGCGTTGGGGCAAGTGCGCTTGCGCCTGCGCGACTTTCTGTTCATACTCAAGCGCGATGTGCCGGTCGCGCTGGCGATGGGCGTCGCGATTGGCGTGCTGGAGGTGGTGCTGGCGTACTTCTCCAAAGGCGTCGGCGGCGATGTGTTGCTGGTTGTCGGCTTGGCGATGCTCACCGTGACGATTGTGGGCAGCCTGATTGGCGTCGGGCTGCCGTTCGCGGCGCGGCGGTTGGGCTTTGATCCCGCCACGCTCAGCGGTCCCGTGATTACTTCGGTGATGGATCTGGTGGGCGTGATGATTTACTTCGGCTACGCCTACTGGTTCCTCAGCGACCTGATCCAGCAGTAATCCAGACGATGCGGGGGCGTGGGTTGTGCGTCCCTGCGCCAAGCGAAGGAGGTTATGGCGATGATGATGCATCTGCCGATGATGGTGAACCTGCTGACCGCGCTTGGGTTGGGCGTGCTGATTGGCGTCGAGCGTCAGTGGCGTCAGCGGGCGGCGGGCTTGCGCACGAACGCGCTGGTGGCGGTCGGCTCGGCGGCGTTTGTGGCGTTGGCGACGGTCGTGGAGGGCGAGAACAGCCCGACCCGCATCGCGGCGCAGGTGGCGTCGGGGATTGGCTTTTTGGGCGCGGGCGTGATTTTGCGCGAGGGCGCGGGCGTGCGCGGACTGAACACCGCGGCTACCCTTTGGGGCGCGGCGTCGGTCGGCGTGCTGGCAGGCTCGGGCTACCCGCTGCTGGCGACCGTCGCCGCGGTGCTGGTGATTCTCAGCAACATCCTGCTGCGCCCGCTCGCGCACCGAATCGATCGCGTCAGTGCAGGCGCGAACGAACTGGAGTTGTGCTACACCTTGCGCTTGGTGTGCCAGCAGGCGAACGAGTTGCACATCCGCGCGTTGCTGGTGCAAATGCTGAGTGCGGGACCGTTGATTCTGCGCAGCCTGCACAGCGTGGACATCGAAGGCTCCGATCGGGTGCGTGTAGAGGCGGAGGTGGTCGCTCAGACGCCTGCGCACGCCGCGCTGGAAGAGGTTGTGGCGCGCCTGAGTCTGGAATCGGGCGTCTCGGCGGTCAGTTGGGAAGCCGCTATCGAGAGCGACTGAAGTCAAGAGAATGTCTGTGCTGTGGTGAAGTGTGATTCGGCAATTGGTATCAAAACCCCCTCGCCCGCTTGCAGGCGAGGGGGTCGGGTGTCGCAGCCTTGCGCGTCCATGCGATTACTTTTTGGTGATGCGCCGTGCGCCGACATAGCGTTGATGGTAATAGCCTGAGGTGAGCGTATCGATGCGCACGCGCCCCCGCGCGCTGGAAGCATGCACAAACTTCCCGTTGCCGATGTAGATGCCCACATGCGAGATTCGGCGTCCGCGCGTGCGGAAAAAGACCAAATCGCCGGGGCGCAGTTCGCTGCGGCTCACGGGCTTGCCCACGCGGTACTGCGCGGCGGAGTTGTGCGGGAGACTGATGCCGTGCTGCCGATAGATATAGGATGTGAAGCCCGAGCAGTCGAACCCGCGTGCGCCGCTGGCGCCGTAGCGGTAGCGCGTGCCCAGATACTTCAGCGCACGACGCACCACGGTCGGCTGACCATCGGCAACCGCCGAGGCGTCCGCCGTTGCTGGCGTTTTGGAGGCGGTCGGTTGCGGCTTGGTCTGTGCCGTGCGCGACGCCGACGCGCGCGCGGGTCGAGGGGCAGGCTTCCGTTCTGTAGTCCGCTTCGCTACTTGCTTTCGTGTTTGCGGGGGCTGGGTCGGGCTAAGGTACTTGGCAAGCACCCAGCCTGTTGTGCCGTTCTGAAGCCGAATGCGGCTCCAATCGCCCTGACGCCCCAGCACCTGCACCTTCGTCCAGCGATCGACGAGGGTGATGCGCTTGGCGTCCGTTGATGGCGCGGTACGGATGTTGACCCGATCGGTATTGAGTTCCGCCCAACCCGATGCGGGGGCGGCGGGTTGAGCCGTGCGCTGCGCCGACGCTGCTGCGTTGCCCGTGACGGGGATTTTGATTTGGTCGCCCACCTGCAGCGCGTGCGGGTTGCGCAAGTTGTTGACCTTCAGCAGGTCGGGCAGGCGCAGTCCGTGCTTGTGAGCGATGGTGTAGAGCGAGTCGCCTGGCTGCACGGTGTAGGTGATGGTTCGCTGCGCCGAGGCTGCGACGATCAGGCTCACGAGCGGGGCAATCAACCCCAAGCGTACTATGTTTGCCATAGTTCCCTCCTTGGTGATAGTCTCGTGCCCTGCGACCTCGGTCGCAAAGCGGGGGCAGTATACCCCATTTTGGCGGGGGGTGTCAACCCCTGAAGCCCCCTGCCCGCGCAGGTATACTTTGGGTATGCCGCAGGGCGCGTCAGGGAGGGCGAAGCGGAGCATCGGCATAGGCGTCTGCGCCTTACTGGTGGGCTTGGCTGCCTGCGCACGATTCCCCGATACCCCCACAGCGGGCGGCGTGCGCCGAATCGTGGTGGAGGTGCAGGTTGCAGGGCGCATCCGACCCGACTATCACTACTTCGTGCTGTTCAACCTCAGCAACGACCCGACAGGTCAGGCGGGACCTGTGCCTGTGGTTGCGCCGCCGTGGGGCAACGGCTTCGCGGCGGGCGCGTTCACGCACTTTATGCGCTACGACACCCTGCAGCCCGCGGGCGGCTACGCGCTCTATCGCGTCGTGCCCAACACGAACCTGTCGGTGTTCCAGTATCTGGGCGCGCCGCGCTTCAGCGAACCCGTCGCCGCCGACAGCAACCGCCTGCGCTTTGAGATCGACCTCACGCAGTTCATTCCCAACCCCGTCGACGCGGCGCAACTGCAATTCATCCAACTGAACATCCTCGCAACCGACCGCATCCCGATAGACCCGAACGACCCGACGCGCAAGGTGGTGGACGCGCTGGGCGACCCGAACTTGGGCGTGAGCCAGTACCTGAACCTGCGGATTGACCAGAACCGCATCGTGCGCAACGCCGACACGAATTTGGAGCCGCGCGGGGACGCGCCCGACCCAGATTTGGACATCGTGGACTGGCGGGTGGAGGTGCGCGCGTTATGAGCCAGCCGTCGCAGGGGCTGTCGCGGCTGGAGATTGCGCGGGGCTTGCGCTGGGCGAACTGGGACGCGGTGTTTTTCACGCTGTTTGTCGCGCTGACTTCGGGCGCGTTCCAAATCGGCTTGGCGCGTGCCTTCGGCGCGAACGACCTGTGGATTGGGATTATCACCTCCGTGCCGTCGCTGGCGGGCGCGCTGCAGATTCTGACGGCGTACCTCGCCGACACCGCGCCGAGCCAGAAGCGGCTGGTAATCCGCTACGCCTTCTACTCGCGCCTGCCGTTTGTGGCGATTGCGCTGCTGCCGTTCCTGAGCGACTCCGCACCGCGCCTGCAACTGTTCGCGGGACTGCTAATACTGTCGGCGGTGCTGGGGTCGTTTGCGGGACCCGCGTTTCTGGCGTGGCTGAGCGCGTTGGTGCCGCCCGACTATCGGGGGCGGTACTTCGGCAGGCGCAACATGATTTTGGGGCTGGTGTCGGCGGCGTCTGCGCTGCCCCCAGCGATTTTTCTGGATCAGGCGGTCAAGTACCAGCGGTTCTCGGAAGCGATTGCGTTCGCGGTGCTGTACGGGCTGGGCGCGGTGTTTTTGTTTTTGTCGCTGTGGGCGCTAGGCAAGATGCCTGAGCCGCCCCGCACACCTGCGGAAAGTCGCGTGCTGCGCGGCGTCTGGGCGTTCTATCGCGAGCCGTTCCGCACCCGCAACTTCCGCTCGCTGCTGGGGTTCAACACCTTTCTGGTGTTCGGGCAGATGTTCGCGGGGCAGTTCTTCACGGTCTACATGCTGGAGCAGATTCGCATGCCCTACCTGATGGTGCAGGTCGCGGGGCTGATTGCCGCGCTGTTCAGCAGCGTGGCGATGCCTGTGTGGGGCTACCTGGCGGACAAGTTCGGCAACAAGCCGCTGTTGGTGCTGTCGCTGTGGGGCGTGGTGTTCCTGCCGTATTTGTGGTTCCTGACCGACCCTGAGCGGTATGTGTGGAGCGTCGGCGTCATCTTCTTCATTCAGGTGCTTGCGGGTTCGCTGTGGGCGGGTGTGGGGCTGACGCAGTTCAACTTGAATGTAGCAGTTGCGCCTCCAGAGCAGCGGGCGGTCTACATGGGCGCGTTGAGCGCGATTGTGTCGCTGATGGGCGGTCTGGCAGCGTTTGGCAGCGGCGCGCTGATGGAGGCGATGAAGTCGTATGTGCCTGACCCGACGCGCTTTTTTGTGCTGTTTGCGATGGCGTCGCTGTTTCGGCTGCTGGCGTTGCCGTGGCTGCGGGCGATTCGCGAGCCTGAAGAGCGTTCCACGCGCTATGTGCTGTCGCAGTTGCGGGCGTCGGCGCGTCCGCGCGGGTGGCGCGCGATGCGCCAGTTGCGGGGTCAGGCGGATGTCGCCACGCGCCTGAACGCGATTCGCACCTTGCTGGAAGAGAAGACGCCGCTGGCGGTGGAGGAGTTGACCGCCGCGCTGCACGACCCAATCCCCGAAGTGCGTCGCGAGGCGGCGCGTGCGCTGGGCGCGATTGGCGACCCGCGCGCCGTGCCCGCGCTGATACGCGCGTTGCAAGACCCCGCGAGCGACCTGGTGCTGGAAGCGGCGGACGCACTGGGCGCGATTGGCAGCCCCGACGCGACCGACGCGCTTGCGCCGATGCTGGAAGCGGAGCGTGTCGAGGCGCGCATCGCCGCTGCGCAAGCCCTGCGCCGTATTGCCGACCCGCGCGCGCTGCCCGCCCTGATGCAACGGCTGGAACATGCGCCCGGACCGCTGGAGCAGGCGACCCTGCTGGAAGCCGTCGCCGCCGCGCTGGAACGCGCCGAACCCGACGCCCTGCACGACGCGATAGACCCGCACGCGCTCACGCGCTGGCTGGAGTCGGAGCATCCGAGCGTGCGGGCGGATGCTGCGCTCGCGCTGGCGAGCCTGCCCGCCGACCCGTCGCTCGCGCCTATGCTACGCCTGCGCTTGCAGCAGGAGACCGAGCCTGCAGTGCTGGCGGCGTTGGCGCGCGCGCTGGCGCAGCACGGCAACGAGACCGACATCGCGCCCCTGCTGCAGCGGATGGCGCACGCCGAGTCGCCGCTGGCGCGCCAGCAAATCGCGCTCAGCGTTGCGCGCCTGATGGGACGCTACGACTCGCTCTACACGCTGCTGACTGCCGACGAGCCGCGCCGCGACCGCCTGATTGAGAAAGCGCTTGCCATGCGCCTGCGCGAGAAACCCGAACTCTCGGACGCGCTGCGCGCCTACGCCTATGGCGACTACGGCTCCGCGCTACAAATCCTGCGCCACGCAATGCCGCGCCACCCGCGCCTGCAACAACTCGCGCACGCGCCTGATTGTATGGAGTCGTGGCTGTTGGCGGTGAGTGTGATTTAGGCGAAATAACATTAATAGTAAAGTATTCAATCGGTCGGTGCAATCACACGGATACCCGTCGCCAGTCCCTCAAAATGACGCGGGTTGAGCGTAATAATCGCCTCCACTTGAGCCTGCTGACCTGCTTGTGCAATCAACGCATCGTACACGCGCCCGCCCACAATCCTTTGGTCTGCCAGCCAAGACAGAAGTTGCCAGTAATCCTCAGCCGATAGCCCTACTACCTCCACTTTTCCAATCAAGCTGTGTTCCACCAACTGCAGCACTTGATGGGGTAGTAGACGCGGACGAATAGGCAGGCGCGTAAGCACTGAATACAGTTCCAGTAGAGAGTGGCTGCACACCACGCCTTCGATCTCCCGACGGTTGAGTCGCTCCAACCACGACAGACACCAGTTATGCTGCGTATGCGATTCGAGAAGTCCTGCTACCAGAACCGAAGTGTCCAGCAGAAATCTCATTTCTCGGAGACTCCCCAAATTACCCTCGCTCGCTCTGCACGGATGTCCTCAATGAGTTGCTCCACATCTATCGGTGTCTGAGTGCGAATGACTAGCACTCCATTTTTTTCTACGAGAGTAGCGTCCCCGTCGGTTGAGTCGGGCAGTTGGATAGTAACCGAAACCTCTGCGCCTTCGGGCAGTTCGAGCGGCTCCAGCGGAACTAGCTGCTGATTGACTACTCGTGCGCGCGTGCGCATTTCCATCCCCAATCGCCTCCGACCAGAGTATACCTTGCGCTAATCCCTGCCGCGTTCGTCTCACTGTGGGTCGTCCGAACGGCGTGTTGCCATCTTCAGCCCGCGCAGGTAGTCGCCAATCGCTGCTTGCCAGTTGGGCGAGTCGGCAAACTCGTGCAGGTACTGCACCAACTGGCTGCCCACCACCGCGCCGTCGGCGATTTGGGCAATCTGGCGCACATGGTCGGGCTTGGAGACGCCGAAGCCGACGGCTATCGGCAGTGTGGTATGCTGGCGTATCCGCTGAATCAGCTCAGGCAAATCGGGCGGGAGTTGGTCGCGTGCGCCCGTGACGCCCGTGCGCGAGACGCAGTAGACGAACCCTTGCCCCTGCTCCGCGACCAGCCGTATGCGCTCGGTCGTGCTGGTGGGGGTCAGCAGGAAGATGGGCTGCAAGCCGTGTTGATTGGCATGAGATAGCCACTCGTCTGCCTCGTCGGGGGGTAGGTCGGTCATCAGACATGCGGTGAAACCCGCAGCGACCGCCTCCTGCGCGAATCGCCCCAGCCCGTACCGCTGCACGGGGTTGTAGTAGGTGAAAGCGATGAGGGGCATCCGCAGTGTCGGGCTGACCGCTGCGACGGTCTCCAGCACGCGGGGCAGCGTTGTGCCCGCCTGCAACGCGCGATGCATCGCCGCCTGAATCACGGGTCCATCCGCCAGCGGGTCGCTGAAGGGGAAGCCGACCTCCACCATGTCGACGCCCGCGTCTTGCAGCAGGCGCAGGATGTCGGGCAGGCGTTCCAGCGACGGGTCGCCCGCCGTGATGTAGGCAATCAGCGCGGCTTCCCCACGCGCCCGCAGCGATTCGAAGACTGGCTCTAAGCGTTTCACGGGGCTTCTACACTCCTTGCTTCAGTTCACCGAGTGCATACGCAGCACGCGGGGAAAATCGCCCCTGCCGCAGCGATTCTGTGCCGAACCGATGCACCCTTATCAAGGGGGACATACGGGGTGAGGGCAACCCAGACACCTGCACATAACCCCTACGCAATCGGATACCCCTCCCGCTGCAGCACATGCTCGGCAAGGCGGTTGGCGACGGCAATCGCGTCGATGCGCGGGGTGGGCAGGTTCGGCGTTGCGTCCGACGCGCCCAGCGCGTGCAGCACCAGCTCCAGTCGCTCGCGGAGTTGGAACGCGCCCTCGCGTGCGAACAGCAGCGCCATTAGCTCGCCCGCTTCGGCGTGCGCGCCTTGCAGTTTCGGCAGCCGCGCGACGATGCTCTCCAGCCCGTACAGGTAGACCGCCATCTCGGCAATCGCGGCAGCGACTTCCTGACGCTGCTCGCGCAGGTGGTCGCCATACGCTTCCCATGCCCGCTGGAACGCCATCAGCGTCGCTGCGCGGAACTGGGCGACCAGCGCGTCCAGCATGCCGCGCGTGTCGGTCGGCAGCTCGGCGGTCAGCGCGGACGCCTGCGCACGCGCCTCCTCCAAGATGGGCAGCCCCGCCCGCTGCATCTGCCGAATCACATGCTGCGTGAAGTTCAGGCGGTTGATTTCGTTCGTGCCCTCGTAGATGCGCGGCACACGCGACTCGCGGAATATCTTGGCGATGGGGAAGTCTTCCGTATAACCGTAGCCGCCGTGAATTTGCACGCCCTCGTCGGCGCACAGGTACTGCGCCTCCGTGCCGTAGAACTTGAGCAGGGCGCACTCGCCCGCGTACTCCGAAGCCGCCTCGCGGTAGCGCAGGTGCAGCTCAGGATGGTCGGGCGACAGGTCGTGAATCGGGTCGAACCACGCCTGCATCAGATGCCCCGTGCGGTACAGCATGCTCTCCAGCGCGAACAGGTGGGTCGCCATCCGCGCGAGTTTGTGGCGCACCAGCCCGAAGTTGGCGATGGGCTGTCCGAACTGCTGGCGGTCTTTGGCGTAGCGGGTGGAGACCTCCAGCGCGTATTTGCCCGTGCCGAGCGCGCTGGCTGCCATCTTGTAGCGTCCCAAGTTCAGCGTGTTGAGCGCGATGTAGTGCGCCTTGCCGACCTCGCCCAGCAGGTTCTCGGCGGGCACGAACACATTCTCGAACGCCACGCGCCGCGTGCTGGAGCCGTGCAGCCCGATTTTATGCTCCTCGCGCCCCAAGTTGACGCCAGGCGTCGTGCGCTCCACCAGAAACGCGGTGAACTGCTCGCCGTTGAGTTTGGCGAACACGGTGAACAGGTCGGCAAAACCCGCGTTGGTGACCCACATCTTCTCGCCTGTGAGCAGGTAGCCGCCGTTGGTGGGCACGGCGCGGGTACGCATCGCGAGCGCGTCGGAGCCGCTGCCCGTCTCGCTTAGGCAGAATGAGCCGCACCACTCGCCCGACGCGAGTTTGGGTAGGTAGCGCTCCTTCTGGGCGGGCGCGCCTTCCAGCACCAGCGGCAGAATCGCCAGCCCCGCGTGCGCCTGCAGCGTCAAGCAGGTTGCGGGTTCGGGGCCCAGCTTCTCCACAATCAGCGCAACGGTCGTCTTGGGCAAGTCCAGCCCGCCATAGTGGGTGGGCACTTCGGCGGCGGTGAAGCCTAACTCGCCCATCTTGCGGTCTAATTCGCGCATCAAGCCCTCTTTCGCCTGCTCGATCTCAGGCAGCAGGGGCAGCACCTCGTTGCGCACGAAGTCGTCCGCTGCCTTGCCCATCATGCGCGTCTCGGAGTCGAAATCTTCGGGGGTGAACACACTGCCTGCCTGCGCAGGCTCGATCAGAAACGCACAGCTCCGTTGCTTCGTTAGCATAGTGGTTGCCATCGTCCACACTCCTTCGTAACGGCAGGATTATACCCGTGTTGGATAGTGGGATGTTGAGAGGGGATGCAAGTAGGAGCCCGAAGGGAAGAGGCGCCCTTACGTCTTGTGTGCTAGAGACTGTTGAGGAATTCAGACTACCTACCAATCTTTGCTCTCAGCTCACTCCAACGCACGGATGGCGCTTCGGCAAATTCGTTTGTTGCGATTTCTTCGTTTGCATCCGGGCGCGATATATCCCAACGATTCAGAACAAAATCATCATCTAAGATAGGCTGCACCGCCCCTCTAGTCCGCTCAGCTCGAAGGAGAGTGTATATCGATTTTGTGTGTCCGCTGAAACCAGTAGCCTCAAACTCAACCTCTGACGGAAACCAAATTCCTTCAACATTTTGGAACTTGAGCGTGCGCCATCGCTCTACATATCCGTTAGGATGTTCGATTTCCAGCATGGATGGAGCATCGTTGTGGCGACGGCTCAAGTAGACGCGCACTTGGAGTTGGCGATTAGCTTGCTGCAGCTCAAAAGCCCATTCATCTTCGGAAACGCTTCTAAGTCTCCACATATGCATGAGCTGTTCCTGAAAGGAATGCACTCCGCCCGATGCGTAATGTAGACCCTTACATAGCCCACACTTACCTGACAACTTGCTCCCCTGTAAGGCTCGCACTCATAGAAATCAGTCAGATTCAGCCCCTTGATACAGTTTCCTATGCAGTTGATTCCAAGGTCTGGAGACAGATTCGTATGGGGACAATTGATTCCTGCCTAATGGTAAGGATACCCAGCGGGCAATTTCTCCTGTCTTGCCGGGCAGTCTCTCAGCGCTGTCAGGGGTTGATTGGGTTGTTGTTATCGTAGGCTATGCATCGTAGGCTATGTAAAGTGGAGGCGCGTAGGGTAGGGTGGGTGTGTGTGCAGTGGTTGGTGCGTCAGATAGCGAGCGACATATGCTTGGGAGTCTCTCAGATACTCACGTCTCAGGTACACTTTCAGCCGATGCGCGTGTTGGTGAGCGATTCGGTGGCTGAAGAGGGCTTGGCGGTCTTGCGTCAAGCGGCGGAGGTGGACTACCGTCCGAACCTGCCGCGCGAGGCGTTGCTGGAGTGCATCGGCGAGTACGACGCGCTAATGGTGCGCTCGCAGACGCGGGTGGACACAGAGGTCATCGCGCGAGGTGTGCGCCTGAAGGTCATCGGGCGCGCGGGCGTCGGCGTGGACAATATCGATGTGGACGCCGCCACACAGCGCGGCATCGTGGTGGTCAACTCGCCCGAAGGGAACACGATTGCCGCCGCCGAGCTGACGCTGGCGCATCTGCTCGCGCTGGCGCGCTACATCCCGCAGGCAGACCGCTCGCTGCGCGCGGGCGAGTGGAAGCGCACGCAGTTTACGGGGGTCGAACTCTCGCGCAAGACGCTGGGGGTGCTGGGGATGGGCAAAATCGGGCGCGAGGTCGCACGGCGCGCCCGCGCGTTCGGCATGCGCATCGTGGCGTATGACCCGTTCGTGCCCGAAGCGCATATGCGTCAATTGGGCGCGGAGCCTGCCCCGCTGGAGACGCTCCTGCGCGAGAGCGACTTCATTACCCTGCACGCGCCGCTGACCCCAGAAACGCGCGGCTTGCTCAATCGCGAGCGGCTCGCACTTACCAAGCCTGGCGTGCGCATCATCAACTGCGCACGGGGCGAGCTGATCGACGCCGACGCGCTGGCAGAATTCATCGAGTCGGGGCATGTGGCGGGCGCGGCGCTCGATGTGTTCCCCACCGAGCCGCCGCCGCCTGACCTGAAGCTCCTGCACCAGCCGCAGAATGTGCTGACCCCACACTTAGGCGCGTCCACCGTCGAGGCGCAGGTGAAGGTCGCCGTCGATGTGGCGGAGCAGATTGTGGCGGTGTTGCAGGGGGGCGCGCCGCGTAGCCCCGTGAACCTGCCGCCGATTCCCGCTGAGCTGATGGCGCGGGTGGAGCCGTATCTGGAGCTGGCGAAGCGGATGGGCGTCCTGCACAGCCAGCTCGCCGACGCGCCGATTGAACGCCTGCACGCCCTCTTTGCGGGCGAATGGGGCGACCTGCCGCTGGATTTGGTTGCGCGCGCCGCGCTCGCAGGCTTGCTCAAGCGCACGACGGATACGCCCGTGAACTTGGTGAACGCGCCGCTGATTGCCCAGCAGCGTGGGGTGCAACTGGAGTGGAGCGTGCGCCCCGAAACGGAACTCTACCCCGACACGCTGACGCTGACGGCGCACACCGCCTCTGGTGCGCAGAAACTCACGGGCACGGTCTTCGGGCGCGCCGATTTGCGCATCACGCACCTGAACGACCTGTTCGTGGACATCCGTCCCGAAGGCATCCTGCTGCTGACGGAGCATCGCGACCGCCCAGGCATCATCGGGCGCGTCGGCACGGTACTGGGCAACTATCAGGTGAACATCGCGGGGATGCATGTAGGGCGCGAGTCGATGGGCGGGCGCGCCGTGATGATCCTGCAGGTGGATAATCCGATCCCGCCCGAAGCGTTCGCGCTGATTCGGCAACTGGAAGGCGTCGACAGCGCGCGGGCAGTGCAGTTTTAGCGCAGGGAACGCCCAGCGTTGGGCGTTCCCGTGTTATCGGCTACGGACAGCCTTGGAACGGCACATAGACCTTGCCGTCCAGCGCCATGTTCTCGTACCACTGCGGGCGCGGGATGCCCAGCGTCAGTTTGGCGTGCCCATCGGCGTAGGCAGCCATCTGACCTTTGGTGACGCCTTCCCAGCGACAGTCAGGCGCGCCTCGCCAGCCGCCGCGCGACTTGTCGGTGTGGCGGCTGTAGTCCGAGTCGGCGTCCCAGAAGAGCCAGATGCCCGCAGGGTTATCGATGGCGGCTTGCGGCACAGCTGCCAAGTTGCCACGACAGTTCGCGGGCGTGTTCGGCGGGCAATCGGTCGTCAGGCGCGACTTGTAAGCGTAGGAGGTACCCGCACCGCGATAGCTGGGGTCGCCCGTGCTGAACTGATCCTGCTCCCAGAAGCTGGGGCGCGGCTCCGACGGACAGAACCAGATTTTGTCGTTCTTCACATACGGCTGAATCAAGGTACGCAACTGCGGCCACTGGGTGTTGAACGCGCGGGAGATGTTCGTCGCAGCAGGGTAGGTCTCATCGTAGTCCTGAATATACATCATGATGCCTGTGGCAATCTGACGCACATTCGACAGACAGCTCGAAGTCCGTGCGCTCTCACGCGCACGCGCGAACACGGGGAATAGGATCGCCGCCAGAATGGCGATGATCGCGATTACGACCAGCAGCTCAATCAGCGTAAACCCTCGTTTCATAATGGCAGAATTGTACGCCGCGCTTTGTTAGCAGTGTGTTAAGAGACGCGAACCGCTGCGGGTGTTCAACAGATGCGGGAACCACAACCCCACAAAACCCCCGAATCGGCTTCGCCAAACGAGTTCGTGTGTATCCGTGCCACTACTTGACAATACTGCACTCAAGTCAGGTATAATGTATTCACTCAGAAAACGGGAACTTTTCCCCCGCGCGTGAGGTATCGAAGGCTGTGGAAACTTTCCGCAGCGCACGAAAATAACGATAGGAGGCATTGGCTATGGGCAAGGTTGTTGGGATTGACTTAGGGACGACGAACTCGGTGATTGCCGTGCTGGAAGGCGGCGAGCCTGTGGTGATTCCGACGGCGGAGGGCGGTCGCCTGTGCCCGTCGGTGGTGGGCTTCACCAAGACAGGCGAGCGGCTGGTAGGCGCGCCCGCCAAGCGGCAAGCCGTCGTGAACCCCGAAAACACGATTTTCTCCATCAAACGCTTCATCGGGCGACGCTACGATGAAGTGCAGGAGGAGCGCACGCGCGTGCCCTACAAGGTGGTCGCCGACAGCAAGGGCGACGCGGCAGTGCACATCCCTGCGCTCGATAAGACGCTGCGCCCCGAAGAGATTTCGGCGATGGTGCTGCAGAAACTCAAGGCGGACGCCGAGGCGTATCTGGGCGAGACCGTAGACGCGGCGGTGATTACCGTGCCCGCCTACTTCAACGACGCGCAGCGCACCGCCACCAAAAACGCGGGCGAGATCGCAGGGCTGAAGGTGCTACGCATCATCAACGAGCCGACCGCCGCCGCACTCGCCTACGGACTGGACAAGAAGAGCAACGAGACCATCCTCGTGTTCGACCTCGGCGGCGGCACCTTCGATGTGTCGATCCTTGAGGTCGGCGACGGCGTGTTCGAGGTGAAGTCCACTTCGGGCGATACCCACCTCGGCGGCGACGACTTCGACCAGCGCATCGTCGACTACCTCGCCGATGAGTTCAAGAAAGAGCACGGCATCGACCTGCGCCAAGACCGCCAGGCGCTCCAACGCCTGAAAGAAGCCGCCGAACGCGCCAAAATCGAACTCTCCACCGTGACGACCACCACGATTAACCTGCCGTTCATCACGGCGGACGCGAGCGGTCCCAAGCACCTCGATATGACGCTCACCCGCGCGAAGTTCGAAGACCTGTGCGCCGACCTGTTCGAGCGACTTAAGGGTCCCATCTTCCGCGCGTTGGAGGACGCGGGTCTCAAGCCGAGCGCGATTGACGAGGTGGTGCTGGTGGGCGGCTCGACGCGCATCCCCAAAGTGCAGGAGATGGTGCGCCAAATCACAGGCAAGGAGCCGCACAAGGGGGTCAACCCCGACGAGGTGGTCGCCATCGGCGCGGCGATTCAAGCGGGCGTGCTGTCGGGCGAGGTCAAGGACATCGTGCTGCTGGATGTCACTCCGCTCTCGCTGGGCATCGAGACCAAGGGCGGCATCTTCACCGTGCTGATCCCGCGCAATACGACCATCCCGACGCGCAAGGGCGAGATCTTCACCACCGCCGCCGACGGGCAAACCAGCGTCGAGGTGCGCGTCTATCAAGGCGAGCGTCCGATGGCGCGCGACAACAAACTGCTCGGCGTGTTCCACTTGGACGGCATTCCGCCCGCGCCTGCAGGCGTGCCGCAAATCGAAGTCGCCTTCGACATCGACGCGAACGGCATCCTGCAGGTCGCGGCGAAAGACCTCGGCACGGGACGCCAGCAGAGCATCCGCATCACGGGCTCGACGAACCTCACGCGCGAGGAGGTGGAGCGCATGGTGCGCGAGGCGGAGGCGAACGCCGAACGCGACCGCCAACTGCGCGAGCAAGCCGAGCAACTCAACCGCGCCGAGCGACTCGCTATCGACACCGAGCGGCTGCTCAAAGAGCAGGGCGAGGCGATTAGCGCAAACGACCGCGAACGCGCCGAGACGCTCATCCGCGACATCCGCGAGGCGATTCAGCAGCAGAACGCCGAACGCGCGATTAGCCTGATGAGCGAACTGGAGAGCCTGACCTATCGCATCACGGAGCAACTCTACCAGCAGCGCACGGCAGGCTACGCTAGCGACACAGGCGCAACCGCAGGCGCGACCAGCGGCACAGGCGGCGACGATGTGATCGACGCCGAGTACCGCGAGGAGAAGTAAACGCCTATGGCGCGGCGGCGACCCCGCCGCGCCCCTGTAGGGGGTGAAACCGATGCGCGACTTCAAGGACTACTACCAGATTCTGGGCGTCTCGCGGGACGCCGACGAGAAGGAAATCAAAGCGGCGTACCGCAAACTCGCGCGCAAGTATCACCCCGATGTCAACCCTGGCGACAAAGCCGCCGAAGAGAAGTTCAAAGAGATCAACGAAGCCTATCAGGTGCTGTCGGACCCCGAAAAGCGCGCGGCATATGACCGCTACGGCGAGCAGTGGCAAGCCTACCAGCGCATGCGCGAGCAGTACGGCGAGAACTTCCAGCCGGGCGGGTTCGAGTCGCCGTTTGGGGGCTTTGGCGACTTCGGCGAATTCATCGAGAATCTGCTGCGTGGGGGAGGCTTCGGCGGCGGGCTGCGCGTGCAACGCGCCCCGCGCGACATCGAGCAGACTCTGGAAATCAGCCTGCAGGACGCCATTCGCGGCGCAACCCGCACGATTCAGGTCAGCGTGGAGGAGCCGTGCAGTGCATGTGGCGGCACAGGCGTCGCGCCCAACCGACGGCAGACCTGTCGCGCCTGCGGCGGCACAGGACGCCGACGGTTCGGCATGTTCGGGCTGGAGATGCACTGCGACGAGTGCGACGGCACGGGCGTGGTCGGCGCGCCGTGCCCGACTTGTCGCGGCACAGGCGCCGTGATGCGCACGCGCACCCTCACGGTCAACATCCCCGCAGGCGTCGCCGAGGGGCAACGCCTGCGCCTGACGGGCGAGGGCGCGGCAGGCGCGAACGGACAGCGCGGCGATCTCTACCTGCGCATCAAACTCGCGCCCGACCCGCGCTTCGAACGCAAAGGCGACGACCTCTACACCGAAGTGGACATCGACTACCTGACGGCGATTCTGGGCGGCGAGGTGCAAGTGGAAACCCCGCACGGCACGGTCAAGATGCGCGTCCCCGCAGGCACGCAGAGCGGCGCGCGCTTCCGCCTCGCAGGCAAAGGGCTGCCGCTGGGCAAGGGCACTATCGGCGACCTGTACGCCCGCGCGCGCATCACCGTGCCCAAGCATCTCACCGCCCGCGAGCGCGAACTGCTCGAGGAGTTGCGCCGTCTCCGCGCGGCACAGGAGGTGAAGGTATGAAGGACAAGAAGACGCCTTCGGACGAGCCTGTGTACCTGATTAGCGTCGCGGCGCGCATGTGCGGACTGCACCCGCAGACGCTGCGCCTGTACGAGCGGCTGGGGCTGGTGCAGCCGCACCGCGTGGGCAACAGCAAACGCCTCTACTCAGAAGCGGACATCGCCCGCCTGCGCCGCATCCAACGCCTGACCCAACAGATGGGCGTGAACCTCGCAGGCGTCGAAATCATCCTGCGCCTGCTGGAACGCATCGAGCAGATGAACCGCGAGATGTCCGAAGTCGTCGCGCAGACCAATATGCGCATCCTGCAACTGATACACGAGCATGACCTGCCGATTGACCCGCAGGTGCTGCTGATTCGCTTTGAGCGCTACGAGGATGACCTCGACTGAGTTTGTTTCGGACAGCCCTGCGTCGACGGAGGCTTTCGCGGCGCAGTGGGCGGGCACGCTTGCGCCCGACACGGCGATTCTGCTGCAGGGCGACTTGGGGGCGGGCAAGACGACCTTCGTGCGCGGGCTGGCGCGCGGGCTGGGCATCACAGAACCTGTGCGCAGTCCGACCTTCACCCTCGCGCACGAATACACCATCCAGCAGCCGCCTGCCCTGCGCGGGTTGCCGCTGTTTCACATCGACCTGTACCGTATCGAGACACCCGCCCAACTGCACACGCTGGGACTGGACGAGGTGTTTGAGCGCGGGGGCGTCGCCGCGATTGAGTGGGCGGAGCGGCTGGAACTGTGGGGCGAGTCGCTGCCTGTCGCGCACCTGTGGGCGGTGCGTCTTATCCCGACGGGCGACGCCGAGCGACGCATCGTCATCGAGTGCCTGCAAAAACCGCCCGCCTGCGCCGATACTACCCCCTGATGGCGCAGGTACGCAACCGTTGGGAGCCAAGCGCGACGCTGGAAGACGCCTTCAGGGGCGCGGCGACCCCTGAACCTGAACGCGATGTGCTGATGCAGCACCTGTGGGAGGCAATCCCGCCCGAAACGCTGCGCAGCCTCACCCCCGACCAGTACCGCGCGATACGGCAGGCGTTCCACACCGCGCCGAAGCGACACTGGCTCGATATCCGCGGCGTTATCCCCCTCTACTTCACGCAGTTCTACTTCGTGTTCCTGCTGGGTTCTGACCAGAGGCGCGAGACGCGGGAGGTATTGTACGAGCGTCGGCAGGCGGTACGCGAGGGCGCAGCCAAACTGATTGGGGGCGTCGCACTTGCGGTGTTTCTGACGCTGCTGTCGCTGAGTGCGTTCGCGCTGTGGTATCTGGTCAAGTGCCTCGTCGGGGCAGACATCCTGCCTGGCTTCAGCCTCAGCCAGTATCTGCGACGGATGTTTTGATGGACTATATGACCAGTTTACCCCGTAGTTTTACGGGATTTTGCCGAAATTCGCCTTAACATCCCCTTAACCTCTTGACAAACGGGGCGGCGATGTGGTATATTATAAGCGTCGTTGGGGAAACCCGACGGCGTAGCCCGAGTGCAGAGGCGAAGTCCCTGCCGCTGGGAACCTCGCGCAGCCTGTGTCCGCAACGCTGCGCAAGCAGCCTGCGTAAGGCGCGCGAGGAGTTATGCGGAGCCTGCGCCCCAGCAAAGGCGACCGCAAGCAGCGGATAGGAACGCTCGGAACCAGACGCGCCCACTCGAGGAGTGACAGGACGCCTTTGGATCGGCGGCAACGTCGGTTAAGGCTCCGAAGCTTCGAAGCGACGCTCTGTGGGAAGGCGGCTCCGAAAAGGGCAGAGCCAACGCCTCGGGCGTTTTCTACTTAAGCATGCCTCTTTGGGGGTATACTGTGGCTATGGCGAAAGTGCAGTCGCGCCCGAAGCCTACCGCGCGTGGACAATCTTCACGCCCCTTCACCCGCGCTGAACTGGAGCGGATGTACGACGCGGGCATCCTGCACCCTGACGAGAAGATCGAACTCATCGGCGGCGCACTCATCCCCAAGGAGCTGCCTATGAAAAGCGCACACGCCACTGCGATTAGCTTGTGTGAAGAGGCATTACGGCAAGCATTTGGTCAAGGCTATGTGGTTCGCGGGCAGTTGCCGTTGGCGCTCAGCGAGCGCGACCAGCCGCTGTCCGATGTCGCTGTGGTGGAAGGCAGCATTCGTGATTTTGCCCGTGCGCATCCTACCCGTGCCGTGCTGGTGGTGGAAGTCAGCGAGGCGACGCTGCGCTTAGACCGCCATACGAAAGCCAGCCTCTATGCGTGGGCAGGCATTCCCGAATACTGGATTGTGAACCTTGTGGAGGGCGTGCTGGAGGTGTTTCGCGAGCCTGCGCCGATGGCAGGACGCGCCTACGGGTACAGCTACCAGCAGCAGGCGGTCTATCGGTCGGGCGAGGCGATTGCGCCTGTGGCGCAGCCCGAGGCAGTGATTGCTGTGGACGACCTGCTACCCCCGCGCGAGACGGAGTAGGGGCGCACAGTACGCGAAGTCTGCTCGCGCCTATGCAAACCGCCCCCATTTTGTGGAATAACCCCCCTTGAGGATGGGGTACGGAGGCGCTACGGGCTATGTGGGTATCGCCGAGCTGTTCCTGCAGATGGGGCTGATCACCGAGCAGCAGCTCCACGACGCGCTCCAAAAGCAACAGGAAGGCGTGCCGCTGCCGCTGGAACACCTGCTGGTACAACTGGGGCACATCACCGAGAAAGACCGCGTGCGCGTGATGGGGCAGCACTGGGGCGTGCCGTTCGTCGACCTCGTGGAGACCCCGCCTGACCCGCATCTCGCCTCGATGCTCACCCCAGAGATGGCGAAGCGCTACCGCGCGGTAATCGTCGCCAAAGAGAACGGACGCCTGCTGGTCGCGATGGCAGACCCGCTGGACATCTTCGCCATCGACGAAATCCGCCAGCACACCAAACTCGAGATTGAAGCCGCCATCGCCACCGAAGAGGACATCCAGACCGCCCTCAAACGCCTCTACCGCACCGACTCCGCCGTCTCGGACACCGTCAAGGAGCTGATGCGCGACCTTGGCGAGAGCGAGATGATGCTGCACGACAACGCCGACGAGGAGCTGTCGGCGGAGGAGCTGCGCGAAATCGCCGACGACGCGCCCGTGGTGCGCCTGGCGAACATGATTATCACGCAGGCGATTACCGACGGCGCTAGCGACATCCACATCGAGCCGACGCGCGACTGCGTCAAGGTGCGCTATCGCATCGACGGCGTGATGATCGACTCGATGGTGCTGCCCAAGCGCGTGCAGGCGTCGCTCACCTCGCGCTTCAAAATCTTGGCGGACATGGACATCGCCGAGAAGCGCGTGCCGCAAGACAACCGCATCAGCGCGACCATCGACGGGCGCGAGTACGACTTCCGCGTCTCCACCCTGCCGTGCATCTACGGCGAGAAAATCGTCATGCGCGTGCTGGACAAATCCAGCGTGCGGGTGGGGCTGGACAAACTCGGCTTTTTGCCCGACACACTCGCCAAGTTGGAAGAGGTCGTCAGCCGCTCCTACGGCATTATCCTCGTGACGGGTCCCACAGGGTCGGGCAAGTCCACCACGCTCTACTCGATTCTGTCGAAGCTCAATACGGGGCTGGTGAACATCATCACGGCGGAAGACCCCGTCGAGTACGAGTTGCCTGGCATCAATCAGGTGCAGGTGAACCCGAAGGCGGGGCTGACCTTCGCGAGTGCGCTGCGGGCGATGCTGCGCCAAGACCCCGACATCATCATGGTCGGCGAGATGCGCGACCGCGAGACGGCGACGATTGCGATTGAAGCCGCGCTCACAGGGCACTTGGTGCTGTCCACCCTGCACACGAACGACTCGTCGAGTGCGCCGCCGCGCCTGACCGAGATGGGCGTCGAGCCGTTCATGATTGCCTCGTCGCTGATTGCGGTGCTGGCGCAGCGGCTGGTGCGCACGCTCTGCCCCCGCTGCAAACAGCCGTATCAACCGACCGAGTCGGAGTTCACCACCTACGGCTTCACCCCGCCGCCGAACCTGCACGAGATCACGATTTATCGCGCCAAAGGCTGCGAAAACTGCAAAAACACGGGCTACAAAGGGCGCACAGGCATCCACGAACTGCTGGTGATGTCCGACCCTGTGCGCGATTTGATTCTCAAGCACGCGGCGGCGTATGCCATCCAGAAGGTCGCCGTCGAACACGGGCTGCGCCTGCTCAAGGAAGACGCCTTGCAGAAGGTGCTGCTGGGACGCACAAGCATCGAGGAAATCGTGCGCGTCATCTACAGCGGATAGGAGGCTATCATCATGATGACACAAGCGGAGTCGGTCGTGCAGAAGGTCAAAGACCTCGCGGCGCTGCCGCAGGTCGTGCATCAAATCATTCACCTGACGAACAACCCGAACGCGAGCGTGAAGGACTTGGAGCGGCTGATTAGCATCGATCAGGGCATGTCGATGCGCGTGCTGAACACGGTCAACTCGGCGTACTACGGCTTCTCGCGCAAGATTGCCTCCATCAAGGACGCGGTGGTGCTGCTGGGGTTCAAGGCGGTGCGCAATCTGGCGATGACCGTGAGCGTGTTCGACCTGTTTGTGGGCAAGACCGATCGGCAGAACCTGCGTCGGGGCAAGTGGTGGCGCCACTCGATTGACACGGCGTTGTGTGCGCGGCTGATTGCTTCGCAGGCAGCGGGCGTCTCGCCCGACGAGGCGTACACGGCGGGACTGCTGCACGACATCGGCAAGCCGCTTCTGGATCGCTACGGCGGCGCGCCCTACGAGCAGGTGGAAGACTTGATGGCTCAGGGCATACCTGAACTTGCGGCGGAGCGGCAGGTGTACGGCTGCAACCACGCGGAGGTCGGGCGCGCCGTGAGCCAGCACTGGGGCTTCCCCGACAAACTCGTGGAAGCTATCGGCTGCCACCACGCGGAGTCGGCGGACGGGCTGCAGGACGCGCCGCTGACCGCCGTCGTCGTGCTGGCGAACCATGTGGCGCACCTGCTGCGTCAGCCCGACATGCCCGACACATGGTGGTTCGAGCTGCCCGCGTGGATCGCCGACACGCTGCAGCTCAGCCCGCAGCAGTTGCAATCGCTCTACTTGGGCTGCGAGGTGGAGATTCAGTCCTCGCCGATGGCGGCGCTGGGGCGGTAGGCGCATGGCGCAACGGGGCAGCCGTCGCCTGTTATGCCGCGTCAATCGGCACAATCACCACATCGCGCGTTCGCCACGGGGGCATCGGCGGCTTGGGCGGCTCTCTGTCGCCGTACCGCCATATCGCCCAGATGACCGCCGTGTCCTTCGGGCGCGCGCTGGGAAACGGCGTGTGCCCGTCGGTCAGCACAATTACCGCTTCGGGCTTCGGCTTGAGCGCCAGCGCAGCGTTCAGCCCCGCGACCATATCTGTGCCACCGCCCCCACGCAGACCCTGCCGCACCTTCAGCCAGTCGGAGCCGTCAAAGACGCGAATCGCCTCATACGGCACGGCGTCGCACGGGATAATCGTGACGGGGATGCGCAACGCCTCCAGCACGGCGCGCACTTCGGCGAGCGCTTGCGTGAGTTCGCGGTCGCTGATAGACCCCGAAGTGTCCACCACGCACGCCACGCGCGGCTTGTATTCGCCCTGCAGCGCGGGCAGGTAGAGCGGGTGATAGACCGCGCTGCGGCGGTGCGGGCGACGGTAGCTGTAGTCCAGTCGGTGTCCCAGCCCTTCGCTGATGACCCCGCGCACGATGCGCTTGAGCTGCTCGCGCCAGTTCACCTTCGGCTTGAGAATCGCTTCCGCCCAGCGCAGCCAGCCTGCGGGCGCTGCGCCGCGCTCTTTTTGGTGTTCCACGATGCGTCGTGCGACCTCCTCTTGCAGGGCTTGGCGGTCGAAGTCGCTGAGGGCGTTCGTGCTGGGGTCGTCGGCGGGCAGTTCCCACGGGCGCGCCTGCCCATGCACCCCGCTGCCTTCGTCCCAGAGGATTGCTCCCTCACCAGCCTTCACCGACATCGGGGAGAGAGCAGCCCCCACCCCAGCTCTCCCCGTGGACGGGGAGGGGGTCTGGGTTCCTCCCCCGTCTGCGGGGGAGGTTAGGAGGGGGGCTGCCTCTGCCCCCACCCCAGCCCTCCCCGTGGACGGGGAGGGAGCGTTGCTTGGCGAGGTTGTTTGACCACCCGCTTGCGATTGCTGTTGCCCGCCTGCTTGCGACTGCTGTTGCTGCCCGCCTGACTGGGCTTGCGCCTGCGCCTGCTCCACCAAACGCTGATAGTACCACTCCGCAATCTCGCCGTCGGGCAGGTTGAACTGGCGCGGCAGCATGGCAATCGGCTTGTCCCCCAGCGACGGATACGCCATCCCGTCGGGCAGATAGTCGTTGATTTCCAGGTCCGCTGCAAGGTTCCACACCCGCTCATCCGCACGAAGCGCCTCCGCACGCTCCCCGTGCCCACGCAGCCAGTGCGCTGCCTCGTGGTACCACACCTGCGCCAACTGCCGCACCAGTTGGCAGCGGTCGTGCCCGCACGCCGCGTACAAGCGGGCGACCCCCTGCGGGTTGAAGTAGACGCGCCCGTAGCGGTCAATCGCGGCGAGCGTGGGTAGCGCATCGCTTAGGTGCAACGGCGCGGCGTACAGCGCCGGCGCGAACCACCCGACGCACTCCGCCGCATACACCCGCGCCGCCCGCAGCCACTCCTCAATCGGCAACTCGTGCTGTGTCGTCATCGTGGCGTCTCCCTGTGAACTGTGAAGCACGGTTAGTCCTTACCTGACTGCTTCGCTTTGATTTGCTGGATTGCATCTTGTGCAGCTTTGCGAACATCCTCTGACTCGTCTTGCAGTCGTTCAGTGAGCGCGGGCACGGCTTGCGGGTCGCCGATTTTGCCCAACGCCGCCGCTGCCGCCACGCGAACCCACCGCTCGCTATCCCCCAGTGCTTGAATGAGCGCGGGCACGGCAGGGGTGCCTATTTTCACCAGTGCCTCGTGCGCCGCACGGCGAACATACTCATCCCAATCCCCCAGTGCTTGAATGAGCGCGGGCACGGCTTGCGGGTCGCCAAGCTCGCCCAACGCCCAACAC
>JAIMAN010000108.1 GCA_023511915.1 Armatimonadota bacterium | reverse complement strand
GGGTCGCGCTGAGGCAACAGTGGAATCAGTCGTTGCCTGTCTTAGAAGGGGTTAGCCTGACTCAGGCGGTCTGATGCCCGTTTTCGGTCCGATTAGCCGTCGAGAACTCATCCGCGCCTTACAAAAGGCGGGTTTCGAGGGACCTTTCTCGGGAGGCAAGCACCAGTTTATGAGAAAGGGGGACAGAACAGCGCGCATACCCAATCCGCATTCGGGGGATATCGGTACAGGGTTATTGAGTCGCCTACTGAAACAGGCAGGGATTAGCCGTGAGGAATGGGAGCAACTGTAAGAGTGCAGAGTGTGTGTGGGCGTATCGGGGTGCGCCGAAGCGGTTCAGTTTTCGGGTGGCGTCTCGTGGGGTGCGCGAGCGGGACGAGGGCACGCCCAGCCCCGAAGAGACGGTGAGCGTGGGTGGGTGAGCGAGGTACAATTCAACCGTGCCACGCGAGAAGGTTCTTGCACTGCTGCGCCAGCACTGGGCGGAGATTCAGGCGAAGTTCGGGGTGGAACGCCTGACGCTGTTTGGCTCGACGGCGCGGGGCGAGGCGCACGCGGGAAGCGATATTGACCTGCTGGTGCGGTTCTCCGCGCCGCCGGGGTATGACGGCTACTTTGCGCTCAAGTGCTACTTGGAGGCGCTGCTGGGCGCGCCTGTAGACTTGGTGATGGAGGGCGCGCTGCGCCCGTGGGCGCGCCCGCAGGTGGAGCAGGAGGCGATTGGTGTCGCGTAGTGGAAGGAAGGTTCCAGAGCTGATTCCCATACTTGAGGCTGCGCTTGCCGAATCGAGTTAGCCCTCACCCCCAGCCCCTCTCCCACTGCGTGGGAGAGGGGTGTAGGGGCGCACGGCGGTGCGCCCTGATGCGCGTTCCCCCTCTCCCGCCCTGCGGGAGAGGGGGCAGGGGGTGAGGGCAATAGCAGGAATCGCCCCGACCGCCCCGAATAGGGCGCCTATGAATTGGCGAGCGCGTTGGATTTGGTCGCCGGGCGAGGCTGCCCCGCGCAACTTCTACTGGTGCGTGCGCAAGGAGTTCCAACTCAGCCGCGGCTTCAGCAAGGTCACGGTCGCCCTCAGCGCCGACACCCGCTACACCCTGTGGTTCAACGGACGGCTGATCGGGCACGGTCCCATCCGCAGCTTCTACGGGCACTGGTTCTACGACCTGCACGATGTGACGCAGCACGCGCACGAGGGGCTGAACGCCATCGCCGTGCTGGTGCATCACTTGGGCATCGGCACTTTCCAGAACGACTATGTGCGCGGTGGGGGGCGCGGAGGGCTGATTGCGCAGGTGGAGTGCGACGGCAAGGTGGTCGCCGCGTCGGACGCAAGTTGGCTGAATGTGCCGCACCCTGCGTTCGAGCGGGCGACGGCGCGGATGTCGTGCCAGCTGGGGTTCGACGAACTCTACGACGCCCGCCGCGCAATGGGCGACTGGACGATGCCCCGCTACGACGACTACGAGTGGAACGAGGCGGTGGAGATTGGCGAGGCGGGCTGCGCGCCGTGGGGCGAGTTGCACCCGCGCCCCATCCCGCTGCTGACGCTGGAGCCTGTCGCGCCGAAGGTGGTGGAGCGCGTGCGAGTGGTCAAGCCCCCGCTGGCAGCGTGGGCGTTCGACCTCAAGCCGTACCTCGCGCCCAGCGACCTGAGCGCGAACCCGCGCGTGCTGTCGGGGGTCGTGGCGAACGAACTCCGCGCCGACGCGCCCTGCACACTGCGTATCGGCGATGTGCATCACGGGCTGCGCCCTGCCGATGTGCGCCTGAACGGCGAGGTCGCGCCCTACGACGGCGGGATGCACACCCTGCGCCTGCAGGCGGGGTCGCACCTGCTGACAGTGGATGTCTCGCGCTGGTATCACGACTGGTTCCGCTACCTTGTGGTGGAGGCGGAAGGCGACGCGCCCGTGCGGTTCGTGAACCCGCTGATGGAGCGCGCGGACTACCCGTGGGTGGTGCTGGGACCCTTTGACGGCGACGAGGCGAGTTATCAGCGCGCGCTGGCACTCCGCACACCCGCCGAGATACGCCATCACCCGAAAGCGCACGCCTTCGACCCGATGCACACCGCCCGCGCGCCCATCTTCGCGCTGACCAACCATCACGCCCAGCCAACGGGCGAACCGCCGCGCGTGGCGCATACCTACGCCTGCATCAACGCCGTCGACGACGCAACGGTCATCTACCCGCCCAAGACAGGCGATGTGGAACTGCGCATAGACTGGGGACGCGAGGTGTTCGGCTATGTGGGACTGGAACTGGACGCGCCTGCGGGGGTGGTCATCGACTTCAACGGCTTCGAGTATATCGACCCTGTGCAGCGCGAGCGTGTGCAGTGGACTTGGGGGCTGAACAACACCTTTCGGTATATCACTCGGCGAGGCTGGCAACGGTTTATCAGCATCACCAAGCGCGGCTTGCGGTACGCGACGCTGACGATTCGCTTCCCCGACGGCGCGACGGAACCCCTGCGACTGCGCACGGTGAGTTGTCTGCACAGCGTGTATCCCTACGAGGCGCGGGGCGCATTCGCCTGTTCCGACCCGCTGCTGAACCAAATCTACGAGATGTCGCGCGAGACGGTGCGCCTGTGCAGCGAGGACACCTTCATCGACTGCCCGACCTACGAGCAGACCTTCTGGGTGGGCGATTCGCGCAACGAGGCGCTGTTCGCCTACGCGGGGTTCGGGGACTACGCGCTGGCGCGTCGCTGCCTACTGCTGGCGGGGCAGTCGCTGCGCCAGTCGCCGCTGGTCGAAAGCCAAGTGCCCAGCGCGTGGGAGAACATCCTGACGGCGTGGTCGCTGCTTTGGGCAATCGCCTGCTACGAGCATTACCTGTTCACGGGCGACGCCGACTTTGTGCGCGAGGTGTTCCCGTATGTCGCGCAGCAGAACCAGACGCTGCACGAGCGATACCTGAACACCGACGGGCTGCTGGAGATTCGCGCGTGGAACATGCTGGACTGGGCGCCGATGGACACCCCAGGCGAGGGCGTGGTGAGCCATCAGAACATGTGGCTGGTGCGCGTGTGGGAGGACACGGCGAAGTTGGCGGATGTGATGGGCGAGGCGGTGCTGGCGCAGACTTGGCGGCAGTGGGCGCGCGACCTGCGCGACGCCATCAACCAGCATCTGTGGAGCGACGCCCGCCGCGCCTACACCGACTGCCTCAAGCCCGACGGGTCGCACAGCCCGACCTTCAGCATCCAGACGCAGGTGGTCGCGCTGCTGTGCGATGTGCCGACGCCTGAGCGACGCGCGATTCTGGAGGGCTACCTCGCCGCGCCGCCCGAAGGCTTTGTGCGCATCGGCAGCCCGTTTATGACCGCCTTCCTGCTGGAGACGCTGCTAAGGCTTGACCGCCGTGCCGAAATCCTTGCCCGCATCCGCGAGGATTGGGGCTTCATGCTGGCGATGGGCGCGGTGACCTGCTGGGAGCAGTTCAAGGGCGAGCGCGCGCCGACGCCGTTGCAGGCGCACCGCACGGAGTTCTTCACGCGCAGCCACTGCCATGCGTGGAGCGCGGCGCCCGCCTACTTCCTGCCGATTGCCGTGCTGGGCGCGCAGCCGTTGGAGGCGGGCTGGCGACGGTTCGAGCTTCGTCCGTTTCTGGGCGACCTACGCTGGGCGCACGGCAGGCTGCCGATGCCCGACGGCGTGCTGGAGTTCGCCTTCGAGGCGACCGATGCGGGCAGCGTGCGCGGGTTCATAATTATCCCCGACGGCTACACGGCAATCCTCGGCGGCAAGGAGTACGGCGCGGGCAAGCACGAGGTCGGCTAATCACACCACCGCGAACAAGTCCCCGATGCGGACGCGAAAATCGGCCGCGAGCGGGGTGGTCAGTGCGTCGTCGGCG
>JAIMAN010000036.1 GCA_023511915.1 Armatimonadota bacterium | reverse complement strand
AAACTGCCCGCAAGCGCAACAGCCTCGCCCGCGCCTTGAAAACGCCCGTCGACCCCAGCGTGCTGGATGAGGCGCAGGCACGTCTACCTACTCAATAGGCTCCATATCGCGCCAGTTCGCGCCGACTTTGGCGTCCACCGTGAGCGGCACACGCAGCGGGTACGCCGACTCCATCTCTGTGCGCACGGCTTCGGCGACCGCAGCAACGCGCTCGCGCGCATCGGGCGTCTCCAGCAGCAGTTCGTCGTGGACTTGCAGCAGCATCCGCGCTTTAGGCTCCAGCGCGGGCAACCGCCGATGCACCCGTATCATCGCGAGCTTCATGATGTCGGCGGCTGTGCCCTGAAACGGCATGTTGATGGCGGCGCGTTCGGCAGCCAGCCGCTCGTTGCGGTTCGCGCTGTGCAGTTCGGGGATGTCGCGCTTGCGCCCCAGCAGCGTGCGCACAGAGCCTTTGGCGCGCGCCTCCTCCAGAATCGCCTGCGTGAACGCCTTAATCTGCGGGAACCGCTGGAAGTATTGCTCGATAATCTGCTTCGCCTCGCCGACGCCGATGCCCAGCTCCTGCGACAGCCCGTAGTCGCTCATGCCGTACAGCACGGCGTAGTTGACCGTCTTGGCGCGGCGGCGCAGCTCTTTGTCCACCTGCTCTGGGGGCGCGCCGAACAGAATCGACGCCGTCGCGGTGTGGATGTCCTCGCCGCGCTCGAACGCCTCCACCAGCACAGGGTCGCCCGACATGTGCGCCAAGATGCGCAGCTCGATCTGCGAGTAGTCCAACGAGAGCAGCAGGTAGCCCGCGTCGGCGACGAACGCGCGACGGATTTCGCGCCCGATTTCCGTGCGAATCGGGATGTTCTGCAGGTTCGGCTCGCTGCTGGAGAGGCGTCCCGTGGCGGTCACGGTCTGGTTCAGTTTCGTGTGAATGCGTCCTGTGAGCGGGTTGATGAGCTTGGGCAGCGCGTCAGCGTAGGTGGAGCGCAACTTGCTCAACTCGCGATACTTGACAATCAGTGCGGCGATGGGATGCTCCGCTGCGAGCGTCTGCAGCACCTCCGCGTCGGTCGAGTAGCCCGTCTTGGTCTTCTTGATGACGGGCAGCCCCAGCTTTTCGAACAGAATCGCGCCGAGCTGCTTGGGCGAGCCGATGTTGAATTCCTCGCCTGCGAGCGTGTAGATGTCTTGCGCAACGGCGTTTATTTCGGCTTCCAGGCGCACCGAGAGTTCCTGTAGGTAGGGCGCGTCGAGTCGGACGCCGTGCCACTCCATCTCGGCGAGGATGGGTGCGAGGGGCAGTTCGATGGTGTCCAGCACCTGCAGCGTCTCCTCGTGTTGCAGGATGTCGCGCAGGCGGGTCTGGAGCACCAGCAGGGCGCACGCTTCGGCAGTGGGTCGCGCGTCGGGGTCGTCGGGCAGGCGCAGGCGCAGCACATCCTCGCAGAGCCAGTCGAGCGTGTAGGCGGCGCGGCTGGGCTGCCACAGGTACGCCGCCAGCAGCGCGTCGAAGTCCGCAGGGCGCGCATCGATGCCCACCCCGCGCAGCAGCAAGCACTCGGTCTTGAGATCCCACACGGCGCGCATCCGTTTCGGGTCGTTGAGCAGGTGCGTTAGTGGTTCCGGCAAGAACAGGCTGCCGCCGAGCTCCAGCCACACGGCGCGGTCGGGCGCAACGGCAAGTGCGACCCCGTGCAGCGTCGCATCGCGCAGGCGGTTCAACGCGCCTATAAAGCGCACCCCCACAGGCGCATCGCCCTCCAGCAGGCGCGCGAGCGTCGCCTCGTCGGGGTTGCACACCACATCGGGCTGCAACACCTCGTAGACTGACTCCACCGCCGCAGGCGCGCTGCCGAACCGCTCCACCAGCACGGGCAGCCGCTTCAGAATCGAGCGGAACTCGTACTCCTCCAGCACGCGATGGAGCGCCTGCACGCGCTCTGGGGTGAGTTCGAAGCGCGGGATTTCGTCAATCGGCAGCGGCGCGTTGTCCAAGATGGTCGCCAGCATGCGGCTCTGGCGGATTTGGTCGGCATATTGGCGCAGCGTCTCGCGCAGCTTCTCGCTCTCCACTTGCTCAAGGTTCGCCAGCAGGTTCTCCACGCTGCCGAACTGTTGCAGGAGTTTGACGGCGGTTTTTTCGCCGACGCCGGGCGCGCCAGGGATGTTGTCCGATGGGTCGCCCGCCAGCGCCTTGAAGTCCACAATCTGCGCAGGGGTCAGCCCGTACTTTTGCATCACGGCGTCGGCGTCGAAGATTTGCAGTTCCGAGACGCCGCGTTGCGGGGCGCACACGCGCACATGGGGGTTGATGAGTTGCAGTTGGTCGCGGTCGCCTGTGAAGATGAGCGCGTCGTAGCCGTGTTCGACAGCGTAGCGGGCGAGCGCGCCCACGAGGTCGTCCGCTTCGAAGCCCTCCTCGCTGAGCGTTGGGACGCCCATCGCTTCCAGCAGGCGGCGCGTCATCTCCACCTGCGGGCGGAACGCTTCGGGCGTCTCGCGGCGGTGCGCTTTGTATTCCGTGAACGCCTCGTGGCGAAAAGTGGGCGCGGGCGCATCGAAAACCACAACAATCGCGTCGGGCTGCGCCTGCTCCAACAGCGACAAGAGCATGTTCGTGAAGGCGTAGACGGCGTTGGTCGGTCTGCCGTCGGAGGTGGTCAGCGGGCGCGTGGCGTAAAACCCCCTGTAGAGCAGGCTGTGCCCGTCAATGATTGCCAGCGTCGGGCGGCGTTCGGCTTGGGTCATCGGCATGGGATTGTACCTGAGCCGTCCACGCAGGCAGGACCACTGTAAAGCGCGTGCCGACCCCGACCTCACTCTCGACCGTGATGAAGCCCTTATTCTGCCGCACGATGCCGTACACCGTCGCCAGCCCCAGTCCTGTGTTGCCCACGCCTTTGGTGCTGAAAAACGGATCGAAGATGCGCTCGCGAATCTCGGCGGGGATGCCCTCGCCCGTGTCTTCCACGACCAAGCAGACGCACTCGCCGTGTGGCAGCTCCTCGCGCTCAGGCAGGGGCAATAACTCCTTCGTGTAGGTACAGCGGAGGGTTGTGATGGTCAGTGTGCCGCCTTTGCTCTGCATGGCGTCGCGGGCGTTCAGCACAAGGTTCATCACCACCTGCTCTAACTGCGCGGGATCCATAAAGACCGTGTTCTCGGCGTCGGTCAGGTTGAGTTGCAGGTGGATGTTCTCGCCGAGGCTGCGCTGCAGCAGGGGGATCAGGTCTTGGATAACAGCGTTCACGCTGATGGGGCGGGGCTGAGTGAGTTGCTTGCGAGCGAAGCCGAGCAGTTGGCGCACGAGGTTCGCCGCGCGCATGCTGGCTTGGACGATGCGCTCCAAGTCTTGCTGGGCGGGGTGGTCTTGGGGCAGTCGGCTCTGCGCCAGCTCCGCAAAGCCCAGAATCGCCGTGAGCAGGTTATTGAAATCGTGCGCGACGCCGCCCGCGAGTTGCCCGATGCTCTCCAGCTTCTCGGCTTGGAACAGGCGTCGTTCCAACGCCTTGCGCTCCGTGATGTCGATATCGGCGCAGATGAAGCGCGTCTGCCCTTCGTACTCGATGGGGAACAGGGAAGACAAGATGATGCGACGCTCGCCGTTGGCGGTGGTGATTTCCCACTCCTTCAGTGGTGCGGGCTTCCCCGATGTGCGCACTTGTTGTAGGAGTTGTAAAAACTCTGCCTGCTCATCCGAGGTGAAAATCAGTGCATCGAGCGTCTCACCGACGGTTTCTTCCGCCGTGTAGCTATAGAGCTGCTCCGAGGCGCGGTTCCAAAACAGCACGCGCCCCTGCTCATCGTATATTTGCATCGCGAGCGAGGGCGCGTTTTCCAGAATGTTGCGCACCTGTTGATAGGCGTGTTCCAGTGCGCGGCGCGACTGCTCCAGTTGGTGGGCGTACTCGCGCTGTTTGGAGATCGACACGGCGAGTGTCATCAGCGTGCCGAAGTTGATCGCCAGAAACAGCCAGCCGTAAAAAGCGTCCCGAAACTCCAGCGGTTGCGCGTCGTCCCAGCCTTTGGCGAAGGTCGCCATCAGGAGCGCCGCTACCAGCGTCAGCAGGGTCGCGCCGCGCTGCTGGTACACAATCGCGCCCAACGCCATTGGCGGCAAGAACAGCGCCAGCGACGGCGCGGGCAATAGCCGAATCGCACGCAGGTAGAACGAGAGCCATTCCGCAAGCCCCACCAGCAACACCATACCAATGAGCGCAAGCCCATCGCGCGTGCGCAGTCGCCAGTTATCCCACCACACCAGCAAAAAGCTGCCCAGCAGCAGGTAGCCGAGCCAGTCACCCATCCAGCGGTAGAGGGTAGTCGTTCCCCAGTTTTCAACCTCTGGAATCGCGTACTGGAGGCTCAGAAAAGTGTTCAGCGCGGGCGAGATCACACTGGCGAACGCGCCAATCAGCACGAACTTGCCCCCATCCTGCAAGGAGGTCAGACGCGGGTTCACTTGCCACGCGCGTAGCGTCGCCGCGCCCGCGAACGCCCCCAAGCAGACCGCAGGCGCCCACAGCAGCGCGATATCCAGCCGCCCCCATTTGACCCACGCGGTTAGGGCTGCCCCCAGCGCTACCCCCAACAAACCGACGCGGTAGCCCCACCAGTAGGTCAGCCCCACAGCGACGCCCGCAGGCAGCCACAGCAGGCTGCTGCCGTCTTCCAGCACCGCCGCCTGCAAGCTCACCCGCGCCAGCAGCACATACGCCACTGCCGTGAACGCAACCCGCGTCAGCGTAACTACGAACGACTCCCGCCCCTGCGCCATACTTAGTCACCCCTATCTTAAGTATGCGTTTCTGAGCGCAATTCCTGCAGCAATATCTTACGAATGCGCTCGGCGGCGCGCCCGTCGCCGTAGGGGTTCACGGCGCGCGCCATCTGCGCGTAGGCGTCGGGGTCGGTCAGCAGGCGCGCGGTTTCCTGCACAATCCGCGCGGGGTCTGTGCCGACCAGCTTGGCTGCGCCCGCCTCGACGCCTTCGGGACGCTCGGTCGTCTCGCGCAGCACCAGAATCGGCTTGCCGAAGGCGGGCGCCTCTTCCTGCACGCCGCCTGAGTCGGTCAGAATCACATCGGCGCGGCGCATCGCATGCACGAACGGCGCGTAGTCCAGCGGCTCGGTCAGCACGGCGCGCGGGTGGTCGCCCAGAATCGGCACAAGGCTCTGGCGCACAATCGGGTTGCGATGCATCGGCGCCAGCAGCAGCAGGTCATCGAACCGCTCCAGCAACTCGCGTGCGGCGCGGGCAATCGCCGTCATCGGCTCGCCCCAGTTCTCGCGGCGATGCGTGGTCAGCAGCAGCACCCTGCCCGTGTGGCGCAGCACGCGCTGCAGGGCGGGGTCGGCGTACTCCAGCGGCTGCCCCGCGACCCACTGCACGGCGTCGATGCCCGTGTTGCCCGTGACCCAGATGCGCGCGGCGGGTATCCCCTCGCGCAGCAGGTTCTGGCGGGCGGTTTCGGTCGGCGCGAAGTGGAACTCGGCAATCGGCGCGGTCAGCCGACGGTTCATCTCTTCGGGGAACGGCTGGTACTTGTCGTAGGTGCGCAGCCCCGCCTCCACATGCCCGAACGGGATTTTGTGATAGAACGCCGCCAGCGCAGCAACAAAGGTGGTGGTCGTGTCGCCTTGCGCCAGCACGACCTCGGCGGGCGTCTCGCGCAGCACTCTGTCCAGCCCCTCCAGCGTGCGCAGGGTAATCTCGGTCAGCGTCTGGTGGGGGGTCATGATGTTCAAGTCCACATCGGGCGTCAGGTCAAACAGGCGCAGCACTTGGTCAAGCATCTCACGGTGTTGCCCTGTGGCAATCAGGCGCACGGCGAAGGCGGGGTGTTCGCGCAGCGCACGCACCACAGGCGCCATCTTGATGGCGTCGGGGCGCGTGCCACACACGGCAAGCACACTAATCGGGCGACTCATGCGGTTCAAGTGTACCCACTCAAAACTGCGGGCGGCGTCCCGTCGCCGAGACGCCGCCCGCCCCTCCCACGCAAGAAATGCTGTGCCTACTTCAACTGGAACAGGCTCTGCGACGCTTTGAGCAGTTCGTCTGCTCGCTGCAAGAACAGTTCCGACTCCTCCAGCGTCATGTTCAGGCGGTTCAGCACGCGCGTATCGAACGGCTCTTGGGGCGCTTCGGGGTTCATCTGGTAGCCGAGTTGGTTCGCGCAGTAGTCGGCGTACTCGATGAGCGCGCACGCAGGGTCGTCCACCTCCAGCGACTGGTGGTGGTAGCGAATCATGTGGGCGATATGGCTGGGCAGTTTCCAGCGTTCTGCCAGCAGCGCGCCGACCTCCTCGTGCGTGAAGCCAAACAGTTCGCGCTCCGCCTCATGTACGGGCTTGCCCTGATGATGCATCATGTCGTGCAGTTCGCCCATCCAGTTGGTCAGCGCGGCGCTAATCACCAGTTTGCCGACATCGTGCAGCAGCCCTGCGGTGAACGCCTCGTTGCGCACGCGGGCATCGAACTGCCGCGCGCCCATCTGCGTAATCAGCCCCACCGCCAGCGAGTGCGTCCACATCCCACTCACATGCGGCGTGTAGCCAATCAGGGCGCGCTGGAACAGCGGGTAGGTCGCCGCGATGAGCGCGAGATTCTTGACCGTGTTCATCCCCAGCACCACCACCGCTTCCTCGATGGTCGCGACTTGGCGACTCATCCCGTAGTAGGCTGAGTTGGCGATTCGCAGCACGCGCGTGGTGAAGCCTTGGTCTTTGCTAATCTCCTGCGCCACCTGTTGCGCATGCACATTCGGGTCGTCCACCATCTGGTACACCTGCATCACGACCGCGGGCAGGCTGGGCAAGTCCTGCGTGCGGGCAATCAGTTCCTCCGCCGATTGAAAACTCCGAGTAAGCGTCGTTGGCATAGCAGTCCTCCGCACGGGAGTCTTTCCACATCGGGGGGGCGATTTCACATCGGGTACACTTAGGGCTGATGCGCCAGCGGGTGGCTTTTCGGTTCGCGTTTGAGGCGTCGCACTTTTACCGCCTGCCGCACCTCAGCGACGAGGACAACGCGCGTCTGTTTGGCAAGGCGTCGCGCCATCACGGGCATAACTATCAGGTGGAGGTCGTCTACCGCCTCGCGCCGCAGACGCCTGCCGCCGCGCTGGAGACCCTCGCGCACGCCACGCGCCAACGCATCAACGCGCAGTTCGATCACCGCTGCATCAACATCGAACATCCCGCTTTCCGCGAGCAACTGCCCACTACCGAGAACCTCGCGGTCTACCTCTGGCGCGACCTGCGCGAGGGGCTGAACGCTGCAGTCGAAGAGGTCAGCGTTCACGAATCGGAGACCCTCGCCTCCGCTTACGCGGGCGAGCAGGCAACCGACTCGGAAGGCGTCGCGCGCCCTGTCGTGACGATGACGCGCTTGTATACCTTCTCCGCCGCGCATCGGCTGTATAACCCGCACCTCAGCGACGAGCAAAACCGTGCGATTTACGGCAAGTGCGCTAACCCCTACGGGCACGGGCACGACTACAAGCTCGAAATCACGGTCAAGGGCGTTCCTGACCCCATCACGGGCATGGTGATGAACCTCACGGAACTGGACGCGCTGGTGCAGGCGGAAGTGCTGCGCCACTTAGACCACAAGCACCTGAACGAGGAGACCCCGCCGTTTGACCACATCCCGCCCACCTCAGAGAACCTTGTCGCGTTCATCGTGGAGCGGCTGACCCCGCACCTGCAGGGCAACGCGCGGCTGCACCGCGTGCGCCTATGGGAGACCCCGCGCAGCTATTTCGAGTGGCAAGCGGAGTCGTAAGGCAGGATTCCCCGCGCGCGCCCGCGAATCTATATCCCGCCATGCAGACGCTACTGAGTTGGAGTGTTTCGGGGCTTGCGCTGGCGCTGATGCTGGCAGGCGCGGGGCGCATCGCGTGGCACGCGCCCGAGTCGCCGACCAACGACCTGCCCAAAGTGCGCGGCGACTGCCAAAGCTGCCACCCAAACGAGGCGAAAGACTGGGCAGAGTCGCGCCACGCCGCCGCATGGGAGAGTGAATCGTTCGCGCAGACCTCGCGCAGCCGCACGCTGAAGATGTGCCTGCCCTGCCATGCGCCTGAGCCGATTCTGGTCAAGGGCTTCGGCGAGCATCCCGCCCTGCGCGAGGACGAACGCCCGCACGGAATCGACTGCATCAGCTGCCACCAAGACGCCAACAACGCCTACCACGGCACGCTCGGCACGAAAACCGACGCGCACGCCACCGCCAAAAACGAGAAGTTCGGCACAGTGGACATGTGCGCCACCTGCCACGAAATCTTCGGCACGGTGGACTGGTACAAGCAGAGCGAGTGGGGCAAAGACCCCAACGGCTGTGTCAACTGCCACATGCCCGTCGTGGAGCGACCGATTGCCGCAGGCGACGGCTTGCCCGCCCGCAAGGCGCGCATCCACAAGTTCGAAGGCGCAACGCCAGAGATGTTCCAAAAGGGTGTCAAGATGAGCCACGAACGGCGCGACGACTACCTGCAAATTAAGCTGGAGAGCGTCTGGGTTGGGCACACCGTGCCGACGGGACCCGAATATGTGGTGGTGATTGTGGAGGCGCAGTTTATGGACGGCGAGCGGTTGGTCGGCAAGCACCAGACGCTGCTGGCGGATAATGTCGCTATCGACGGCAACGACACGCGCCTCAAGCCTGGCGAGCGACGGGTCATCCGCGCGCCCATCCCCGACGGCGCAAAGGAAGCCATCGTGCGCGTGTTGCACAAGCGCAACCGCGACTGGTCGGACGACAAGGCGCGTGTGCTGTACGAGGCGAAAGTCGCGCTATGAGGCGAGCCTGCACGCTACTGCTGGCGTGGGCGATTTTCGGTCTTGCCCACGCCGACCGCCTCATCGAAATCCCGACGGGACGCCTGATCTACCCTGAGCGGCTGACGCTGGAGGCGGGCTTCCTGACGGGCAGCCCCGAACGCGAACGCGCGTTTGTGAACCTGCGCGTCGGCGGGCTGCTGGAACTGCAAGGGGCGCGCACAGGATTCGAGAACCGCTTTGAACTCTACGGCGTCCAATACAGCCTCTACCCCGAGATTCCGGGCTACGCGCCGGGCATCTCGGTGGGCGTTGCGGATGTGTTCGACCGTTCCCCGCAGGGCAGGGGCTACTACCTGGCGGTTTCGTATGGCATCGCCGCGCTGGGCAAGACGCCGTTAGACCACGACCTGCGCGTGCATCTCGGCTTCGGCTGGGAAGGCGTGCCGAGTTTTTTCATCGGCTTCGATGTGCCCCTGACGAACCAACTCTTTCTGCGGGCGGAGCATACGGGCGAGCGTATCAACGCGGCACTGGCATGGCGTCCGAGCAACCAGGTCGAACTGCGCGGCGCGGTGATTCGCGACCGCACGAGTTGGAGTATCATGATACGGCTGTGGGAGGAGTGAGTGATGATGGAGTGCGGAAGCGCAGCTTCCGCGAAGGGCTGAAGCTTCGCTTCAGCACTCCACATGAGAGAGGCGTTGCCCTATGCTCACAGAAGCTCGCTGGATTGAGCTTGCGCCCGTATCGGGATGGGCGCGGTGGGGTCATGCACTGCTATTGTTGGGCGTGCTGGTGATGGTGGGGGTCGGGCTGTACCTGACGCCTGACCCTGCGGGGCACGGCACGCACCAGCAGTTGGGGCTGCCCCCCTGCACGATTTACTACCTTACGGGACGCCCCTGCCCCTCGTGCGGGTTGACCACCAGCGTAAGCGCGATTTTGCACGGGCAGTTCGGGCTGGCGTGGCGGGCGAACCCGATGGGGTATGGGATTGTCGCAGCCGCAGTGATCGTCGCCCTCAACAGCCTGTTTGCGCTGCTGTGGGGACGCAGCGTGCGCATCGAGAACACGCGCTTCACCTTGCTGTTGCTTGCGCTGCTGGCGCTGTGGTTGCTGCACGGGGTGGTGCGCTTCGCGCTTCATCCGTGAACCCGCCACCGCCCAAGTTGCTCCCACGGCGAAGGGAAGCGCACACCGCCGTCGGATGCGCCCGCGCGGGGAGACTGCGCGCGGGTAAGCGGCTCCAGCAGCGCAAGTGCAACCAACACAGGCTCTGGCGGCGTGGCGTCCACGCGCGAGACGACATGCTCCGCAAGGAAGCCCGTGTGCAACGCGCCCGCTTGGAACGCAGGGTGCTGCAGCAGGTCAATCAGGAACGCTTGGTTCGTGCGCACGCCCAGCGCGACGGTCTGCTCCAGCGCGCTCACCAGGCGGCGAATCGCGCTCGGTCGGTCAGGCGCGTGAGCAATCACCTTCGCAATCATCGGGTCGTAGTGCGGGGTAATGACCGAGCCTTCCTCCACGCCCGAGTCAAAGCGCACGCCAGGCAAGTGCGGTTGCGCGTAGGCGAGCAATGTGCCCAGCGCGGGCGCGAAGTCGTTGTCGGGGTCTTCGGCGTACAGGCGCGCCTCTATCGCGTGCCCGCGCTGTGGGGGCGTCTCCAGCGTTAGCGGCTCGTCTGCCGCAATGCGCAGCTGCCAGTGCACCAAGTCTACGCCCGTGACCATCTCCGTGACGGGGTGTTCCACCTGCAGGCGGGTGTTCACCTCCAGAAAGTAGAACCGTTCGCCGTCGGGGGTCGCTTCGTAGAGGAACTCCACCGTGCCCGCGTTGGTGTAGCCGACGGTCTCGGCGAGGCGCACGGCGGCGTCGCAAATCGCCGCGCGTGTTTCGGGGCTGAGCGCGGGCGAAGGGCTTTCCTCGATAATCTTCTGGCAGCGTCGCTGGATGGAGCATTCGCGCTCGTGCAGGTGGATCACGCGCCCGTGCTGGTCGGCGAGGATTTGCACTTCGATGTGGCGCGGGCGGGCAAGGTAGCGTTCGAGCATCAGGCGCGGGTCGCCGAAGGCGTTCTGCGCCTCGCGCGCCGCGCTCTCGGCAGCCTCCAGAAAAGCGTCGGGCGATTCAACGACGCGCATGCCCTTGCCCCCGCCGCCTGCCACCGCCTTGAGCAGCACGGGGAAACCGAGCCGCTGCGCCTCACCAAGCAACTCGTCGGGCGTCGCGGCATGCGGGGGATTGTAGCCAGGCACGGTGGGCACGCCCGCGCGTTCGGCGGCGCGCTTCGCCTCGCCCTTGTCGCCCAGCAGCCGTATCACCTCTGGGCGCGGACCGATAAAGACCACACCCGCCTGCGCACACGCCTGCGCAAAGTCGGGATTTTCGGAGAGGAACCCGTAGCCAGGGTGAATCGCCTCTGCGCCTGCGCGTTGGGCGACCTCCAGGATGCGCGGGATGTTGAGGTAGCTCTCGGAGGCAGGCGCGCCGCCCAGCAGGTACGCCTCGTCCGCCTCGCGCACGAACGGCGCGCCCGCATCCGCCTCCGAGTAGACCACGACGCTCCGTATGCCCAGCTCGCGACACGCCTGGATTACGCGCCGCGCAATTTCGCCCCGATTCGCGACCAATACCTTGCGAAACATCGGGGCGAGTATACCCTGCTACGGCGCGCGCTGGCAGGACGGCGCGTAGTAGCTCGACTCAGGGAATGGGATCTTCGGGCAGAAGTAGTGCTTGGGCACGGTATCGCGGCACTGCCCGATGCGCGACTCCTGCGCCGTGTGGCGGGCGCGGATCCATTTGGAATGCCCGTCGAAGAACTGGAAGTTCGCGCCGCCGTTGTGCTTGATGGATGGGCAATCCACGAACTGGTCGCCCGCCAGCGCCCAGAAGTAGCCATCGTTGAGCGTCTCGCCCTCGTCCACCAGCTGCACGAACTCGGCGGGGCGCTCTACCACAGGCTCTGGAATGTAGCTGGCGACAGCGTTCATCGAGTAGCTCAGCTTCTTTTCGCGCCCGCGCCGATCGGAGGGACAGATGTAAAGGTCGGGGTTCTTCACATAGGTGTAAATGACGCCCTTCGTCACATGCCCATAAAGCAACCAGATTCCGCTCACCGTTGAGTTCGGGTCATCTATGCGCAACAGCACGGGGTAGCACGGCACCCACTGGGCGTCCAATCGGGAGATGAAGCCCGTCATCCAGCTTGGCCACCCAGGTTGAAACCACTGACCAGGACAGTGCCCGCCGTCGCCAGGTCCGGGATTTTTGCCGTCCCAGTCGGCGCGGTACATCACAAACGCCGTTCCCAACTGGCGCAGGTTCGACAAACAGGTCGTCTGGCGCGCTTTCTCACGCGCCTGCGCAAACACCGGAAACAGAATTGCCGCCAAAATCGCGATAATCGCGATGACCACCAGCAACTCGATTAGCGTAAAGGCTCGTGTTCGCATCAGTGCCTCCTTGTATGAGCAATTATAGCCCAATTTTTTCGTAAGCGGTGTGGGATTCCTGCCGACTATCCGCACCCGAACGATGCGCCGCAGTGGAGGCACTGGTAGCACGCGCCTGCACGGGTCATCATCATCCCGCAGGTGGGGCAGGGCGGCGCATCCTGCTGCAGCCTGATGAGTTTCGACCAGTCCGTGGTCACTGCGCCCTGCCCGTGGGGAGAGACCGTTGCGCTTGTGCCGCCCTGCACGCCCGCTTCCAGAGGCGGTGACTCAGTGGCGACCCCGTTCTCGTGCAAAGGTTCAGGAGGTTGCGGCGGCTCCTGAAGGAATTTGGAGGCAAGCCAGCGGAAGATGTAGTCCACAATCGAAGTCGCTATCGGAATCTGCGGGTTGTTCGTGAAACCGCTGGGCTGGAAGCGCGTGTAGGAGAACTTCTCCACCAGTTTTTCCAGCGGCACGCCGTACTGCAGCGCGAGCGAGATGGCGGTCGCAAAGGCGTCCATCAGCCCCGAAATGACCGAGCCTTCCTTCGCCATCGTCAGGAAAATCTCGCCGGGTGTGCCATCCTCGTACATGCCGACGGTGATGTAGCCCTCGTGCCCTGCGACGCTGAACTTGTGGGTGATGCTTTGGCGTTCGTCGGGCAGGCGTCGGCGGACAGGCTGCCCCGCAGGCTCCACCTGCGCGTCGGGCTTTTTGGTGGACAGCGGCTGCGTACGCTTGCTGCCGTCGCGGTAGATGGCAATCGCCTTCAGCCCCAACTTCCACGCCTGCAGGTAAATCTGCTCGATGTCTTCGGGTGTGGCGTCGTGGGGCATGTTGACCGTCTTGGAAATCGCGCCGCTCAGAAACGGCTGCACTGCCGCCATCATCTTCACATGCGCCATCGGCGCGAGGCTGCGCGTGCCTTTGGCGGGGCGGAACGCGCAGTCGAACACGGGCAGGTGTTCCGCCTTCAGGTACGGCGCGCCCTCAATCGTGTCGTGTTCGTCGATATAGCGCAGAATCGCCTCAATCTCCTCGCTGGGGTAGCCCAGTTGCTGCAGCGCAAGCGGCACGGTGGTGTTCACAATCTTCAGCACCCCGCCGCCGACCAGCGTCTTGTATTTCACCAGCGCGATGTCGGGTTCAATCCCTGTCGTGTCGCAGTCCATCAGGAAACTGATTGTGCCTGTGGGCGCAAGCACTGTCACCTGCGCGTTGCGGTAGCCGTACCGCTCGCCGAGTTCAAGCATCTCGGCGTACAGGTCGCGCGCCTCTTGCAGCAGGTCGGTGGGTACGAGGTCGGCGGGGATCTGGTTCAGCGCGTCGGCATGCATGCGCATCACTTCCAGCATCGGCGCGCGGTTCAGTTCGAACGCGGGGAACGGTTTGCCGCACTCGCGGGCGATGATTGCCGACTGGCGGTAGGCTTCGCCGTGCATCAGCGCGGTAATCAGCGCGGCGTAGGCGCGTCCCGCGTCGCTGTCATACGGCAGCCCCAGCGACATCAGCAGCGCGCCCAAGTTCGCGTACCCCAGCCCCAGCGGACGGAAGTTGTGGCTGTTGTCGGCAATCTTCTCCGTCGGGTACGCCGCGTTGTCGACGATAATCTCCTGCGCCGTGATGAAGATGCGCACCGCCGCGCGAAAAGCGTCCGAGTCGAAACGCCCGTCGGGGAGACGGAATTTCATCAAATTTAAACTGGCTAAGTTGCACGATGTATCATTGAGGAAAACGAACTCGATACATGGGTTGCTCGCCTCAATCACGCCGCTGTTTTTGACCGTGTGCCAACGGTTGGTCGTGTCGTGGAACTGCACGCCTGGGTCGCCGCACACCCACGCCGCTTCGGCGATTTTACGGAACAACTCGCGTGCGCGGTAAGTGCCCAGTACCTCGCCTGTCGTGCGGGCGATTGTATGCCACTCGCCGTCCGCCTCCACCGCCCGCATAAACTCGTCCGTGACGCGCACGCTGTGGTTCGCGTTCTGGAAAAAGACCGAATCATACGCCCCGCCGAGCACATTGAAGCCGGGGTCGTAGCCTGCCTCAATCAGCGCCCACGCTTTTTGCTCCTCCTTCGCCTTGCATTCGATGAACTCCACGATGTCGGGGTGATCGATGTTGAGGACGACCATTTTGGCGGCGCGTCGGGTTTTGCCCCCGCTTTTGATGACGCCCGCGAAGGCGTCGAACCCGCGCATAAACGACACAGGTCCCGACGCGCGTCCCCCGCCCGACAGGTACTCTTGGGAACTGCGCAGCCGCGACAGGTTCGAACCCGACCCCGACCCGAACTTGAAAATCATCCCCTCGGTCTTGGCGAGTTGCAGAATCGACTCCATCGTGTCGTCGACGGATACAATGAAACACGCCGAGGCTTGGGCGCGAGGCTCGATCCCGAGATTAAACCAGACAGGGCTGTTGAACGCGCCGTACTGGTGCAGCAGCAGGTACTTGAGTTCGTCGCGGAAGGCGTCGGCGTCTGCGTCGGTTGCGAAGTAGCGCATCCGCGCGCCCCAGTCGGTGAGGGTGTCCACCACGCGCCCGATGACCTGCCGCACGCTCGTCTCGCGTTCGGGTGTGCCGAGTTGCCCGCGGAAGTATTTGGAGACGACCACATTCGTCGCCAGTTGGCTCCAGAAGGCGGGCACTTCCACATCGTGTTGTTCGAACACCACGCGCCCGCGCTCGTCGGTGATGACCGCCGAGCGTCGCTCCCACTCGATCGCATCGAACGGGTCTACGCCTGCGCGGGTGAAGCGTCGCTCGATGGTCAGCCCTTTGCCTGCGTTGATAGAGTCGAACTTTTCGCGGGGGATGTAGCCGTAGCGTTCGGCGGCGCTGCTGGGCTTGGGGCGGGTCGGTTCGCGCGTCTCCACGACGGCGCCGTTGCTCGCCAGCCCAGTCTCAATTATGCTCTCGTGCGGGTGGGACATCGCCGTCCTCCTGCTTATTGCTCGGCGCGCGGGGCGCGTTTCTGCTGGCGGGTCAGCATCTGCACCACGCGGCTGAACTGCTGCGGGTCGTTGAACTCCTCGTACACCGACGCGAAGCGCACATACGCGACGGGGTCAATCTGCAGCAGTTTGTCCATCACCATGCGCCCGATTTCGACGCTGCTGATTTCCGCCTCGTCGCGGTTCTGGATTTCCTGCTCAATCGCTTCGACGGCTTTCTCCAGCACCTCCATGCTCACGGGTCGCTTACGGCATGAGACCACCATGCCCTGCAGGATTTTGCTGCGGTCAAACGGCTCGCGTCGCCCGTCCTTTTTGACGACCATCAGGGGGCGCTCCTCGTAGCGTTCGAAGGTGGTGTAGCGCTTGCCGCAGCGCAGGCATTCGCGTCGCCGTCGGATGACCGCCCCCGCTTGTGAGGGGCGCGAGTCCACCACATGGTCTTCGTCTACGCCGCAGTATGGGCATCGCATCGTTTCGCCTCCCTTAGCCACATATTGCAGGGGAATTCCGTTGCGCCCTACATCTTGTGGCTGGAAATATTATAGCACATTCGCGCAGGTTTGTCAAGGGGTCGTGAAGGTCTCTGGCAACCGTTGGTACGCCGTCTGCACGCGCGCGAGCAAGCCCTTCGCGGCGGCTTGGAGCGCGGGCACGGTCTGTTGCAGGCGCGCATGCAACGCCTCGCGCGGGAACGCCCCCCACGCCTCGGCAAGCCCCCTGTCCAGCGCACGCAGCGGCACGGTCGGCGCGCCGAGTTGCGCCGCGAGCGCGTCCACCTTCGGGTCATAACTGACGCACAGCACGGGCGCGCCCGCCGACGCCGCGAATATCGCCCCGTGCAGGCGCATCGCGACCATCGCCTGCAGGTGCGCCATCACCCCCAGCAGTTGCGCAGGGTGCTGCGGCGGCGGCAACGCCTGCGCGCCCGTCGCGGCGGCAATCGCCTCGCACAGCGCGCGGTCTTGCGACTCCTGCATCGGGATCAGCAACGCTTGGTAGCCCTCGGCGTGCAGGCGTCGGCACAGGTCGGCGAACGCCTCCTGCACGGGCGCGTCTGCCCACAGGCGCGGCGCAAGCCCCACCCAGCGCGCGCCTGCCTCCAACGCCACATGCGCAGGCTGCCCCTCCAGCGCCCAAGTCAGGTCGGCGTCCACCGTCGCGCCCGACACGCCAAGCCCCTCCAGCAGGCGCGCCGAGTCGGCGTCCCGCACACTCAGGAACGGAACCCGCTGCAGCAGGTGCGCCGCGAGCCTGCGCCCAATCCGCCGTCGCAACGGACCCACCCCTTGCCCCACCAGCAGCACCCTGCCGTGCGCCCGAAGCCCCCAACGAATCAGCGCGAGGTAATACAGCAGCGAGCGCAGGCTGGTCGCGTCCTGCAGCAGGCTGCCCCCGCCCAGGATCAGCGCGTCCGACTCGCGCACCGCGCGGCGCACCGTGCGCAGTTCCACGCGCGGCAGCGCACGCACGCCGTAGGTCGCCTCCGTGAAGGGGGGGTCGCCCGACAGCACACACACCGCTGCGCGCGGCAACACCTGCAGCAGCGTTGCCAGCGAGCCTTCGTCGCCCCAGTTGCGGTAGCCGTAGTAGCCTGCAATCAGGATGCCCATCGGCGAGACTCTACCCGATAGCGTGCGCGGAACTCGCGGTACATCGCGTCATACAGCCGTGCGCGGGCGGGGTCGGGTGTGAAGCGCGCCTGCACGGGGCAACTGCGCTCCAGCGACTGCCAGTCCGTCCAGCCCATCGCGACGGCGGCGAGCATGCCTGCGCCGCGCACGGTCGCCATCTGCGGCTGCGCCATCTGCCACAACTCGCGCTGCAGCACATCTGCCAGAATCTGCGCCCATACCGCCGAGCGCGCTCCGCCGCCAATCAGCCGTATCGGTTCCAGCCGCCGCCCTGCAAGCCGTTCAACGGCTGCCAACAGCCAGCGTGCGTTCAGCGCGACGCCCTCCAGCACCGCGCGCGCCATCTCAGGTCGCCCGTGCTGCAGGCTCAGCCGACAGAAGCCGCCGCGCACATGTGGGTTCTCCACAGGCGTGCGCTCGCCGACCAGCCACGGCAAAAAGCGCAACCCGCCCGTGCCCGCCGCCGCCTGCGCCGCCCACGCATCGAGCTGCGCATACGCATCGGGCGGCGGACACGCGCCCCAAATCACTCCGCACAGCCAGTTCAAACACGCGCCCGCCGACTCCTGCTCGTTCGCAATGAAGTAGCGCCCCGGAATGCCCGCAGGCAGCGTCGCGAGATTGCGCCAGATGTCTGTGCGCTTGAACGGCACATGGCAACTGATCCACGCGGAGGTGCTAAGCGCCATGTGCGCCTGAAAGTCGCCCAGCCCGCCTGAGCCGATTGCCGTCGCGTGCAGGTCGGGCGTGCCTGCAACCACCTGCGCCCCGCGCGGCAGCCCCCACTCGTCGGCGACGGTCGGCAGCACCGCGCCCAACACCGCCGTGCTGGGGTACAGGTCGGGGAACTGCTCGCGGCGCAGCCCCGCATAGCGCAGCAGCGTCGGGTGATAGTCGATTCGCCGAAGGTCGCGGTTGTTGGTAATCCAGTGCAGCGCGAGCGTCTCGTAGGTGCTGGCGAAGCGTCCCGTCAGGCGCAGGTTCAGGTAGTCCTTCGGCTCCAGAAACTTGTGCGCGGCGCGGTAGCGGTCGGGTTCGGCGCGTCGCAGGTAGAGGATGTGCGCCAGCGGGTCTTTGCCCGAACGCGCAGGCGCGCCGCCCGTGAGGTGTAGCCAAGTGCGCACCTTGAACAGGTTGTAGCCCATCAGGCGGGGGAAGCCGCCGACCAGTTCAGCAATATCGGGCGCGCCGCGCGTGTCCATCCACAGAATCGCGTTGCCGAGCGGTTCGCCTGAAGCGTCCACCGCGACCGTGCCCGACCACTGCGCCGTGCAACTAACGGCGCGAAGGGCGTCGCGATGTTCGGGCGCATCGGCGAGCAGGCGTTGCACCAGGCGCGTGAGCGTCGCCCACCAGGCATGCGGGTCTTGCTCCACCCCGCCGTCGGGCGTGAAGATCAGCGGTTGCGGCTCGGCGTCCCACGCGAGCAGCTCGCCCTGCGCCGAGACCACTGCCGCCTTGACCGCCGTCGTGCCCAAATCCAGCGCGAGAATCATTTCCCACTCGCTTATATTGTGTAGAGCGACCCTAAACTCCTGCTGAACGGTTGATAGAGTACGCTGCTTAGGATCACCGCGTGCGAGGCGTTCGCGTTGTTTGCCCTCACCCCCAGCCCCTCTCCCACGCTGTGGGAGAGGGGGGCGCAGTGCGCCGACCTGTTTGGAGTGCTGAAGCGTTAGCTTCAGCAGCGGGCGGAAGCTCCGCTTCCGCACTCCACAAGTCCCCTCTCCCATAGGATTGGAGAGGGGTGTAGGGGCGAACGGCTGTTCGCCCACCGTCAGCGTCGGCGGAAGCTTCGCCTCCGCCTCCCTTGCTTGCGGGAGAGGAGGACAAAATTCCGCGCGTAGACCTGTGAGGAGCCGCGTGGTGAAAATCCTGTGGGCAGGCACTTGGCAGGAATCGCCCTTCCTGCATGGAATACTTAACCTATGGCGCGAAGGCTTCTATGGGTCTGGCTGGGTGCGCTGCTGACGGGCGGCGCGTTCGGGCAGGAGGTGGAGTCGTACCTGAAGACGCGCGCGGCGCACAAAATCAAGGGCGCGACGCCGATTGCAGGGCTGGAACTTGCGGTCGGGACGCGCGTGCTGGAGGTGGAGGGCGTTGTGGTCGGCTCGGTTGCCGTCGGCGAGGAGCGCTCCATCCTGATGGAGATCGAGCCAGGACGCAGTATCGTGATACAAATCGGCGACGCGCACGGCTGGCTCACGCGCGGGCAGGTGCGCATCCGCGCGATTGTGCAGGTGCAGCGCGAGAGCGAGTTGGTCACCCCCACCTATCGGCTACTGGACGCGGCGTTTGCCAGCACGGTCGCCAAGTGGGAGGCGCAGCAGCGGGCGCGCGTGCAGGCGAGCCGTCCGCCCCAGCCGAAGCCGTCGGCGCGTCCGCCTGTGCGCGGGGGCAACACGGTCAGCCGCGCGAAAAGCCCCGCTCCGCCCCAACGCCCGCAACCCGCGCCCGACTGGGACACCTTCCGCGCGAACCTGCACCTGTATGTGCCCGAATACGCGGGCTTTATCCGCAGTCGCAACCCGCGCCTGTCGCCCCAGCAGGCGGAGCAAATCGCGTGGGCAATCCTGCGCTTCAGTGCGCACTACGGCGTTGACCCGCGCTTTATCGTCGCCATCGTGCTGGTCGAATCGGGGTTCAATCCGAACGCCACTTCGCGCAAGGGCGCGGCAGGACTGGGGCAACTGATGCCTGGCACGGCGCGCGGACTGGGCGTGGTAGACCCCTACGACCCCATCCAGAACCTGCACGGCACGGTCAAACTGGTGCGCGGGCATCTGGAGAAATATTGGGCGCAGACGGGCGACCCGAACGGCTGGGAGCATGTGGTGCTGGCGCTGGCAGCGTACAACGCAGGCTCTGGCGCAGTGCGCAAGCACGGCGGCGTGCCCCCCTACCGCGAGACGCAAAACTATGTGCGCAAAGTCATCCAGGTCTACAAGCAACTCTGTGGAATCCGTGAGTAGCGACGGCGCGACGCTGACGATTGAGCGCATGACTGAAGCGCACCTGCCCGAAGTGATGCGCATCGAGCGGGCGGTGTTCATGCCTGGCTGGTCGGAGGAGGCGTTTCGCAGCGACTTGCGCAACCCCGCCGCGCTCTACTTGGTGCTGAAACTGGACGGCACGATTGTCGCCTACGCGGGGATGTGGCTGGTAGTGGACGAGGCGCATATCACGAATGTTGCCGTGTTGCCCGACTATCGCGGGCGCGACTTCGCCAAGCGGCTGATTCATCGCCTGCTGAGCATCGCCCGCGAGCGGGGCTGCGTCAAGGCGACGCTGGAGGTGCGCATCAGCAACACGCCCGCGCAGCGCCTCTACGAGAAGTTCGGCTTCCGCCCCGTCGCCACCCGCGCCAAGTATTACGACAATGTGGAGGACGCGCTGATTATGTGGCTGGAGGGGCTGGAGACGCCCGAATACGGCGAGCATCTGAGCCGTATCGAGCAAGAGATCCGCGGGCAGGGGAAGGGATAGCCCTTCCCGCGCCCACACTACTTGCGGAACGGCATGCCCATCGCCTTCAGCAGCGCGAACGCCTCCTCGTCGGTCTTGGCGGTCGTGCAGAAGGTGATGTCCATCCCGCGCAGGCGGTCTACCTGATCGTAGACGATTTCGGGGAACAGAATCTGCTCGCGCAGTCCCATCGAGTAGTTGCCGCGCCCGTCGAACGAGCGGGGCGAGATACCCGCGAAGTCGCGAATGCGCGGCAGCACCACATTGATGAGCTTCTCCATGAAGATATACATCCGATCGCCGCGCAGGGTGACCTTGCAGCCGATGCGGTGTCCCTGTCGCAGGCGGAAGTTGGAGATCGCTTGCTTGGCGACCGTCACGACGGGTTTTTGCCCTGAGATCAGCGCGAGGTCGCGCACGGCGTTTTCGAGTTGTTTGGGTTCCTGCTCGCCCTTGCCGACGCCCATGTTGATGACGATTTTGGTCAGGCGCGGGATTTGCATGGGGTTGGTGTAGTTGAACTGCTGTTGCAGTTGCGGGCGCACGACCTGCTCGTAATGGGTGCGCAGGCGCGGGGTGATGCGCGCGGCTGCGCCGTCGCCCGTCTCGAACAGCTTCTCGGGCTTCTGCTCCTTGCTTGCCTTCTTGCCCTGCGGTTGCTGGGGCGGGGGTGTTTTCGGTTTTGCCATCGCTCATCCCTCACTTCTCGGCGTCGATCATCTCGCCGCACTTTTTGCACACGCGGTACAGGTTGCCGTCCTGACCGCGGATGCGTCCCACGCGCGTGGTCTTGTCGCAGTGGGGGCACACCAGCATCACCTTGCTGGCGAACAGCGGCGCGGGCATCTGGATTTTCGTGCCCTTCTGGTTAATCATGCGCGGTTTCTGGTGTTTCCAGACCAGATTCAGCCCGTCGACGACGACTCGGTTCTCGCGGGGCAACACGCGCTGCACACGCCCGCGCTGCCCTTTGTCCTTGCCCGAGATAATCTCGACGGTGTCGCCTGTGCGAATCTTCATACGGATCGGTCGCTCCAGTTTACGAATCATCGGCGTACCTCCTTACAGCACTTCTGGGGCGAGCGAGACGATGCGCATGAACTGTTTGTCGCGCAGTTCGCGGGCGACGGGTCCGAAGATGCGCGTGCCGCGCGGCTCGCCTTGGTTGTTGATAATCACGCAGGCGTTGTCGTCGAAGCGCAGCGTGCTGCCGTCGGGTCGGCGGATGGACTTGCGCGTGCGCACGATGACGGCGCGCACCACATCGCCTTTCTTGATGGGCATGTTGGGCGTGGCGGCTTTGACCGACGCCACAATCACATCGCCCACATGTCCGTAGCGGGCGTTCGAGCCTTTCAGCACGCGGATACACATCACCTCGCGTGCGCCTGAGTTATCGGCGACCTTGAGTCGGGTAAACGGCTGTATCATCGCAATCCCTCCTGTTTACTGGGCGCGCTCCAAGATGGCGCGCACGCGCCAGCGTTTGTGTCGGCTGAGCGGGCGCGTCTCGACGATTTCGACGCGGTCGCCCACGCGACAGGCGTTCTCTTCGTCGTGCGCCATGTATTTTTTGGTGCGCCGAATGGTTTTGCCGTAGATGGGGTGGCGGTAGCTGCGCATCACAGCGACCACGACGGTTTTGTCCATCTTGTCGCTGACCACCACGCCGACGCGCACCTTGCGTCGCCCTTTGTAGGGCGTCGTCTCGCCGACGGGCGCGCCTTGGGGCGTTTCTTCCTGTTGAATCACTTCCTCGTTCATACCTATCTACTCCTTAGACGCCTGCCTCGCGTCGCTTCTCGTTGATGATGGTTGTAATCCGCGCGATGTTGCGCTTGAGTTGGCGCATCGAGTCGGTATCCTTGAGTTGCCCGATGGTTTTTTGCACGCGGGCGCGGTACTGCTCGGTGCGCAGGTTGTCCAGTTCCTTCTGCAGTTCGGCGAGGCTCATACGGCGCAGCTGGTCGGGCTTGAGCGGTTTCATGCGCGTTCACCTCCTGCTGCGGTTTCGCTCTCGACGCCGAGTTGGAAGTCGGCGCGGGAGACGATTTTGGTCTTGATGGGCAGTTTATGGCTGGCGCGTCGGAGCGCTTCGCGTGCGCGCGCTTCGTCGACGCCGCCGAGTTCCATAATCACGCGCCCGCGCTTGACGACGGCGACCCAGCCCTCGACGCTGCCCTTACCCGAGCCCATGCGGGTCTCGGCGGCGCGCTTGGTGTAGGGCTTATCAGGGAAGATGCGGAACCAAGTTTTGCCGCCGCGGCGCAGGTAGCGCACGATGGCGACGCGCGCGGCTTCCATCTGGCGGTTGGTGATCCACGCGGGTTCCATTGCCACCAGTCCGAAGTCGCCGAAGTGCAGCTCGCGGGCGCCTTTCGAGATGCCCTTGCGTCGTCCCCGTTGTTGTTTGCGATATTTCGTTCGTTTCGGCATCAGCATAGTAGTTCACCTCAATCTTCGATAGGCGTTTCAGTTGGGGGTGCGACGGGTGTGCCGGGTGCGCCAGGCGCGCGGGATGCGCCGCGCGGGGGTCTGCCGTCCCCGCCGCCTTGGCGTCTGCGTCCACCGCCGCCTTGGCGTCTGCGTCCACCGCCGCCTTGGCGTCTGCGTCCGCCGGGGCGATCGCCCGGACGCCCGCTGGGCGCGCCGCGACGCGCTTCACCTGGCATGCCCGACTCAGGCGTCGTCACCGACGAGAGCAGGATGCGCCGCTCCGACATCGGGATGTCGCGCTTGTAAATCCAGACCTTGACGCCAATCGTGCCGTAGATGGTATAGGCGGTCGCGAAGCCGTAGTCGATCTCGGCGCGCAGCGTCTGCAATGGCACGCGCCCCCAGCGATCCCACTCGGTGCGGGCGATTTCCGCGCCGCCGAGCCTGCCCGCCACCATCACCTTGATGCCGCGCAGGTTCATCCGCTGCGCGCGGGCGAGCGTCTGGCGTATCGCGCGGCGGTGCGAGATACGGCGCTCCAGCTGGCTGGCGATGTTCTCCGCCACCAGTTGCGCGTCTTGGTCCGGGTTGCGCACATCTTCGACATCGATGCGCAGTTCGGGCTTGTTCGGGTGCAGGGCTTTCAGCACGGCGCGGTTAACCTCTTCGATGCCCTGCCCGCCGCGCCCGATGATTTGCCCCGGACGCGCCGCGTAGATGATGATGCGCACGATGTTCGCGGCGCGCTCAATCTCGATGCGCGAGATCCCTGCGCCGTACCAGCGCTGCTTGATAGTGCGCCGGATCAGGTAGTCCTCGTACAGCGTGTGGCGGTACTGCTTTTTGGGCGCGTACCAGCGGCTCTCCCAGTCGCGCGTGACGCCCACGCGAAAGCCAATCGGGTTGATTTTCTGACCCATTAGTTCTGCTCCTCCTGCGGCTGCGGTTGCGCTGGTTTGCGCGGGGCGGGGCGTCGCTCGCGCGGCGGCGCAATCCCCAGCTCGATGGTGATGTGGCTGGTGCGCTTCAGGATACGGTACGCCCGCCCGCGATCTTTGGGCAGGATGCGCTTCCAGCGCGGACCTTCGTCCACATAGGCGCGCGCCACCACCAGCACACGCCGATCGACCCCCACATTATGCTCGGCGTTCGCGATGGCGGATTCCAGCACCTTGCGGGCGATGCGCGCCGACTTGTTGGGCAGTTGCTGCAAGATAATCAGCGCCTCGTCGACGCGCTTGCCGCGCACGAGGTCAATCGCCAAGCGCGCCTTGCGCGGGGGTATCCGAATATGTCGTGCAACCGCTTTCATATTTGCCTCCTTACTTCCTGCGCACCTTCGAGGTCTTCTCGGAGCCTGCGTGCCCGCGGAAGGTGCGCGTCAGCACGAACTCGCCGAGTTTGTGCCCGACCATCTGCTCCGTCACATAGACGGGCACATGCTTGCGCCCATCGTGGACGGCGAAGGTCAGCCCAATCATTTCGGGCACGATCATCGACCGTCGCGACCAAGTTTTGATGGGTCGCTTCTGCGCGGGCGGCGCGTCCATCATTGCCAGCGCCTTCTTCATCAACTTCGGGTCTACATAGGGTCCCTTCTTTAGTGAGCGCGCCATAGGCTATTTCCTCCGCTTGAGAATGAATCGGCTGGTGCGTTTGTTGCGTCGGGTCTTGACGCCGAGCGCGGGCTTGCCCCATGGGGTTTTGGGGTGGGGCAGTCCGATAGGCGCTTTGCCTTCGCCGCCGCCGTGCGGGTGATCGCGCGGGGTCATCGCCGAGCCGCGTACATGGGGGCGGCGTCCCAGCCAGCGCGACTTGCCCGCCTTGCCCCAGACCTCGTTCTCGTGGTCGAGGTTGCCGACCTGCCCGACGGTGGCGCGGCAACTCAGATGCACGAGGCGCATCTCGCCCGACGGCATGCGCAGCGTCGCGTAGTTGCCCTCTTTGGCGAGGATTTGCGCCGCCGCGCCCGCGCTGCGCACCAACTGACCGCCCTTGCCCGGATTGAGTTCGATGTTATGCACCAGCGTGCCGACGGGGATGTTCTGCAGCGGCAGCGCGTTGCCCGGCAGGATGTCGGCGTCGGGTCCGTTCATCACGGTTGCGCCGACTTCCAGTCCGACGGGCGCGAGGATGTAGCGCTTCTCGCCGTCGGCGTACTCCAGCAGCGCGATGCGGGCAGAGCGGTTCGGGTCGTACTCGATGGCGATCACCTTCGCCGCGATGCCGTCCTTGTTGCGCTTGAAGTCGATGATGCGGTACAGGCGTTTGTTGCCGCCGCCGCGATGGCGCGCCGTCACGCGCCCCATATTGTTGCGCCCGCCCGACTTGCGCAGACCGACCGTGAGGCTCTTCTCAGGCTCTTTTTTGGTGATCTCCTCGTAGGTCGAGGTCTGCATAAAGCGTCTTCCGGGCGAGGTCGGCTTCCATTTCTTGATACCCATTTCAGTGTCCCTCCACTTACAGGTTGAAGTCCTCGATGGACTGGTCGGGCTTGAGCGTCACGATGGCTTTTTTCCACGCGCGGGTGTAGCCGTGGCTGCGCAGCCCGCGTCGGCGCGGTTTGGGTTTGACCCACAGCGTGCGCACCTGAACGGCGTCCACATTGTAGAGTTGCTTCAGCGCGTGCTTGATGTCGATTTTGGTGGCGTCGTCTGCGACCTCGAAGAGGTACTGATTCTCCAGCAGGCGCAGGCGCGTGCCCTTCTCGGTAATCAGCGGGCGGACGATGACTTGCGCGGGATGTTTCATTGCGCCCACACCTCCTCCATTTTCGCGAGGGCTTGCTGGGTAGCGATCACGCGCCGCGCGGGGATAATCTCGTGCAGCGCGAAGGCGGGCGCGATGCGCACCAGCACATTCGGGATGTTGCGGAACGACTTGTAGACGGTCTCGTTCGGCTCGTGCAGCAGGATTAGCACGCGCTCGTCGCCGACGCCCAGCGACTTGAGGAACGCCGCCGCGTGCTTGGTCTTGATTTCGGGGAAGGTGAGGTCGTCCACCACGAGCAGCGCGCCGTTTTGGGCTTTATCGGCAAGCACGGTGCGGAAGGCGAGCCGTCGTTCTTTCTTGTTCACGATGGGGTTGTAGTCGCGCGGGGTGGGACCATGCACAATCCCGCCCTTGCGCCAGTGTGGGGCGCGGATGGAGCCTTGGCGGGCGCGTCCCGTGTGTTTCTGACGCCAGGGTTTGCGTCCGCCGCCGCGCACTTCGGAGCGGCTCTTGACATCGTGCGTGCCTTGGCGCAGGTGCGCCAGTTGCGCCACCACCGTGCGATGCACCACGCTCGCCTTGCCCTGCGTCCCAAACAAGCGGTCGCTCAGTTCGACCTCGCCTATCGCTTGACCTTGCGCGTTATATAAACTGGCTTTCGGCATAGGAATCACCTCTACTGTTTCTGCACATAGACAATCGAGCCGCGTCCGCCCGGCACCGCGCCTTTGATCAGCACGCGGTTCGTGTCGGCGAGGATTTTCACGATGGTCAGGTTGCGCGTGGTCACTTGGTCGCCGCCCATGCGTCCGGGCGAGCGCTTGCCCTTGAACACGCGCTGGGGACCCGTCGCGCCGCTGGAGAGCGGTCGGCGGTGGGTCATCGAGCCGTGCGTCATGGGGCCGCCGGCGAACCCGTAGCGGCGCACCACGCCTGCGAATCCCTTGCCCTTCGAGACGCCCGTGACCTTGACCGTCTCGCCCTCGCTGAAGACATGCTCCGCGCGCACCTCTTGCCCGCTCGCGGCTTGCCCGTCGACGATTTCGAACTCCTTCAGATGGCGCAGAGGTTTGTCCAGCTCGGCTTTTTTGAACACGCCCTGCATCGGCTTGTTCGTGCGCTGGGTCTTCATCGGCTCGTAGCCGATTTGCGCGGCGTAGTAGCCGTCTTTTTCGGGCGTGCGCACCTGCACCACATGGCACGGACCCAACTCTACGACCGTGACGGGTACCATGCGCCCGTTCTCGTCGTAGATGTGCGTCATGCCGAGTTTGCGCCCGATTAAGCCTTTTAGCACGGGCGGCGGAGGCAGTTCGCGTTTGGGCTTAGCGGGCGCTGCCGGCTCAGGCTCGCTCGCCGCTGCAGCGGTCTCGCCTTCGGCAGCCGCTGTCTCGCCCTCAGCCGCTGCAGACGGTTCCGCCGCGCTCGGTTCGGGCTGCTCGCCGCTTGCCTGCGGAGTCTCTTCAGGTACCTGTTTCTCTTCTTGCATCGCTACTGCCTCCTCAGAGTTTAATTTCAATATCCACGCCGCTGGGCAAATCCAAGCGCATCAGTGCATCAATCGTTCGGTTGTTCGGTTCCAGGATATCGATGAGCCGTTTGTGCGTGCGAATCTCGAAGTGTTCCATCCCGATTTTGTCGATGTGCGGTCCGCGGATGACGCAGAATCGGCGGATGTCGGTCGGCAGCGGTACGGGACCGCGCACGCGCGCGCCCGTATTCTGCACCTGCTCGACAATCCGCTTCACGGATTGATCCAGCACGCGATGGTCATAGGCTCGTAGGCGTATCCTGATTTTGTCGCGTTTCATCGTCCTCTCCTCCAGAATCGGGGCGGAAGGAGATTATACCCCATCCGCCCCGACCTGCATGCGCGTGTTCAGTCCAGCATCTCCGTGACGACGCCTGCGCCCACCGTGCGACCGCCCTCGCGAATCGCAAAACGCAACCCAGACTCAATCGCCACAGGAGACACCAACAGCACCTCCATATTCACATTATCCCCAGGCATCACCATCTCCACGCCTGCAGGCAACTTAATCTCGCCCGTCACATCCGTCGTCCGAAAATAAAACTGCGGACGATACCCCGTCACAAACGGCGTGTGGCGACCGCCCTCCTCCTTCCGCAACACATACACCTCCGCCTTGAAATGACGGTGCGGCTTGATACTCCCAGGCTTGGCTATCACCATCCCACGCTCAATATCGTCCCTGTCCACACCGCGCAACAGCAAGCCCACATTATCGCCCGCCTCCGCAGTGTCCAAAATCTTCCGAAACATCTCAATACTCGTCACCACCGTCTTGCGCGTCTCGTCCCGAAAACCGATAATCTCCACCTCTTCGCCCGTCTTCAGCACGCCACGCTCCACGCGACCCGTCGCCACCGTGCCACGACCCGTAATCGTGAACACATCCTCCACCGCCATCAAAAACGGCTTGTCCAACTC
>JAIMAN010000035.1 GCA_023511915.1 Armatimonadota bacterium | reverse complement strand
CTGCAACGGGTCGCTGCTACTTTGCCGACTGCCTTCCGCTACCAGCGTGTCGCCCGAATACAGGTACACCACCTCCAAGCTCCCGCGCACCGCACGCGCGAACAACATTTCTCGTCCCGTTTGATTGCCTTCACGCTCTCAAATTGTTGGATAACACCATTGCAATTGGAGCCATCAACCCTGATAACACAGAGAACAATAACAGAATCAACATGAGATATGGTTCTGCGATAGCTATACAAGCTATTGAGCAGATGTAAACGCACACAGAGGTAAAGTACAAAAACACGCCAATTAAGCGACATACTTCCCTTGCCGATCCGAAAAACTTCTCTGGATGTCGTAGAAACTCCCTGAATAAACGCATCGGACGCAAAGCAAACCAATTAACTACATAAGTCGTCAGTGCAAAGAGCACGGACACCCACAGCAACCAGTTTTCCATCTAATGCCACCCCCTTAAATTAGGGATTCGAGGCTCAGGTTTAGGTTCGTACTCAGTGAAGTAATATGGTGGGTACTTGCGTTCAAAATTCGGCGGTCGTGGGCGATCTGGATGAGAATAATAATAACAGTGCGCTCGTTTCCATGCCTCTCTCTTTTCTTTATCCGTTGGCGGCGGCGTTTCAGAAGGCGGTTCAGGCAAAGTATCGGCAAGCCCATCTCCGAAGATGTAACCGCCAACTACGCCTACTAGGGTGGATATTCCAACTACGCCAACCGCAATCGGCGCTGATACGGGAGCAGTAACCACCAAACCCAACACCGCAAGAGCCCCAAGAACCAAGCCTCCCCCAATCCCTACCTTTTCCATCCATTCAGGCACTAAACCTAAAGCGTCGAAGTAACCCAGAGGGTCATTCACACAATACCCATACGCATTCAGCGTCAGCGGCGCGTAGATAGACCCCAACCACGGATCCTGCTGCAAGAACCTGCCCACTGTCGGGTCGTACCAGCGCACACCCACCTTCAGCAACCCGCCTGTCAGCGCCTCGTTCCGATAACCCCACGCGCCGTTCCAGTCGTAGGTCTGCCGCGCGCCGCTCACTAAGTCGCCGAACGCATCCGTTATCGGCGGAGGCGCGTAAGCTCCCGTCGGGCTGCTCGTCGCTGCCAAGTTGCCGCGCGGGCTCTGGTATACAGCCTGCGTACTTGCCAACTGGAAAGGTCTCATTGTAACCAAACGCTTTTGACTACTATATATACCCAATATGGTAGGCAACTCAAGGAGAGAATCAGCAGCCCGTACACTAGGCTGCGAAAAGAGAGCTTTATGTTCTCATTGCCAAACAGTCTAAGACCTATCTTCAATCCCAAAACAAGCCCAAAAACGATTGACAGAACGCCAGCAACAAGATCTTTCCAATCGAAGCTTGAAAACGTCTGTCTCAAAAATATCGGAAAAGTTCCACCTAAACCACCGAATACTATAGTGTATACTAACTCCTCGCCCTCCACTCTTGAGGTGTGAGCGGAATCAGCGTTCGTTCCGTCTGTTTCCGCTGTGTTGTTTCCATCGCCGATAGAACTGAATGTAATCCAAAATAACATAATCATTACCTCCTTACTATTTACCACCCCGTGTGGGGTTGGCGTTGGCGACGGCAGATGGGGCAGCCAACGACGGCGCGACCATCGCGATGCCCAGCACGGTAGCGATTGCCTTTCCAACAGTACCCTGCGCCAGTGTGCGGCGCACTTGCTTCAGACTTCAGCCCTTCCGCAGCATTGCTCTAACCTCCATCGGTTCGGCGTATCCCCCTAACTTTGCGGGGTGCATCTTCAAATTATAGCACAGAATTTCGCGATTGTCAAGGGGGGGAACGGGGGAATTTGGGAGAAAATTCGCCGATTGGGCATGTGTAGGCAACGGCGGCGTCCTGTCGAGGAACACAGCCGAAGTCTGCTCTTATCAGGTACACTTTCGCCTGCTATGGAGAGCCTGCTTGCACAGACGCGCCGATTCGTGCGGGAGCGATTGCTCTCGTTGGAGGGCGATACGGAGACGCTGTACGCGCTGGGGCTTGCCCTGCGCGAGTTGAGCGCGGGCTGGAGCCGCCTGCCCGACGAGATACGCGCCGAGCTGGAGCGCGCCCTGCAGAGCGTACAGCCCCTCAGCGAGGGGACGCTCGGCATATTGCTGGAGGAACTGAGCGCATATCAGAAGGCGATTGCCCGCGCCGCGGCGCAGGCGCAACCGCCACGCTACCCAACCCCACAGACCGTTGCGCGCTCCTACGAGCAACTGCGCCGCGCCCGCGCCGACGCCGACCCGCGCCGACTGGAGACGCTGCTGCTGGCGGGAACGCTGGACGACTCCGCCGCGCCGCTGAGCGTGCAGGCACAGACGCTGATGCGCACGCTGTATGCGGGGCAGCCGCTGGGCGACTCCAACGCCAGCGTCGCTGTGCTGGTCGGGCTGGCGTTTTTGCAGGCGAACGGCGTCGCGGTGGCGTTGGATGGCGCGCAGGTCGCGGACCTGACGCGCGCCGTCGCCGGGCAAGCAGACCTGCACTTGCCCGACGCCCCCGCTGCCGAACCCGACCCGCGCGACTGGGACGATATTGTGGACGCGCTACTTGCCCGCTACCGCGAGCCGCTCGTGCGCACGGAGCGCGCGCTGAACGAAACGCAACTCGTGCGCCTGGAACAGCTGCCCGACACGGTACGGGCGACCCTGCAGCCCGCGCCCGGACCGAGCTTCGAGTGGCGCTACCTGACGCTGCAAGACCTCATCTGGCTCAACAGCGAAATCACCAAGTCGCCCCAGCCCTACAGCTACGACCGCTTGGAAGAGGCGACCTACTACCAATACAGCTACCGCCAGAGCCGTGATGTGCCATTGCAGGCGGCGCGCTTTCTGTGGGGCTATTTGAAGTACCGCCCGTTCGCGCGGGGCAACTTGGCGACCGCGCTGCTTGCGACGCTGGCGTTTTTGCACATCAACGGCTACGAGACGCGCCTGCCTGTCGAGCATGCCGCCGAGTGGATTACGCAGGTCGCTTTGCGGCGCAAGCACCCACTGGACGCCATCCGCCAAATCGCCGCGCCCGCATTGCAGGGGACGCAACCCGAACCCCTGCGCGAGCTGGCGCACCATCTTATCGAGCATTACGAGCCTGCACTGCACGCGCTCGGCGAGAAATAGGCGCGCCTGCTTGCCCGCAAAATTACCAGTTTTCAGCCTACACACGCCTTGAACCCTTGACAGTTGAGGCGAAACTGTGCTATACTATAGCCGAGCGTAGGTTGCCCCCTGCGCTCGCACCGCCGGGACACCCGGAAAGGAGGATACGGATATGAAACGACTGGCGATTGTAGCACTGAGTGCGCTGATGAGCGTGAATGCGTTTGCGCTGTTCAGCGAGACGGAACCGAACGACACGCGCGCATCAGCGGATTCCGTTCTGTACGGTAATGTTGCGCCCTGGAGCGATGTGGGCGTGCTGAGCCTCACGGCGAGCGACAGCGACTTCTTCAAGGTTCGCCTGAACGCGGGCGACTGGCTGACCGCGATTACTTTCCCAACTGGGACGAACTACTTCGCGCCTGACACCGTGATGGCGCTGTTCGACGCTTCGGGCAATACTGCCATCGTGTCGAATGACGATGCGGGCAGCGGTTTTGGCTCCGCTATCCGCTGGCAGGCAGACCAGACGGGCGACTACTTCATCGCGATAACTGGCTATCACGGCAGCGGTCAAAGCAGTATCAGTTACTACGAAGGCGCGACTCACAGTCAGTCGGGCAGCTACATTCTGACCGTGAGCGTGGTGCCTGTGCCGGAGCCTGCGAGCATGCTCGCGCTCGGCGTCGGGTTGGCGGGTCTGGCGGGGCTGCGCCGCCGCAACCGCAAATAAGATTCTGTTCTGGAATGCGCTGAACTTTCGCCCCCCAGCTTCTGGGGGGCGTTTTTATTTCGGGCAGTCGGTATAATTCCCGCGATGAAGCCGACTGAGTGGCTCAGTATCCGTGTGGTTGCGCCGCCGCCCGCATGGGACGCTGTGGCTGCCGTACTCATCGATTCGGGGTGCGCGGGCGTGGAGCTGCGCGACCAGCCCTACAGCGTCGTCGCCTACCTGCCCGCCGCCGACCGCGAGCGGCTGCCCGCCATCGAAGCGCAACTGCAGAAGCTACCCGACTACGACCTGCCCCCCGTCCACAAGTTCGAGGTGCAGCCCGTCACGGAGGAGAACTGGCACACGGCGTGGCGGCGTTATTTTCGCAGTCGGCGGTTCGGGCAGCGCGTCCGCGTGCAGCCCAGCTGGAGCCGCCACAAGCCCGCCCCCGACGAGATTCTCATCCAGTTAGACCCCGGACTGGCGTTCGGTACGGGCGGGCACGCGACCACCGCGCTGTGCTTGGAGCTGCTGGAGCGCCACCTGCAGCCTGGGATGCGTGTCGCCGATGTGGGCGCGGGCACGGGCATCTTGGCAATCGCGGCGGCGAAGCTCGGCGCGCGGGAGGTCATCGCCGTGGACGACGACGCGCTCGCCGTCAAGGTCGCGCAGGGCAACATCGAGCGCAACGGCGTCGCCGAGCGCGTGCAAGCCATCGTCGGCGACGGCTTCCATGCGCTGGAGGGCACTTACGATCTCATCGTGTGCAACATCATCAGCGGCTTTCTGATGAGTACCGCGCCGCAGGTTCCCCCGTTGTTGAATGCTGGGGGTGTCTATATCGTGTCGGGCACGAGCGGGCGCAACTGGCGCGGTGGGGTGCGCCGCGCGATTGAGGGCGCAGGGCTGACGCTGGAGGAGGCGCGCAAACGCCGCACATGGGTCGCCGCCGTGTTCCGCAAGCGCTGACGCCGCGCGCGCTGCCGCGCTTTTTTGTGCCCCCAGCGACGCTCCAGACGCGCACGCTGCCCGACGCAGTCGCGCACCAGGTCTCCCGCGTGCTGCGCCTTGGGATGGGCGACTGGATTTGCCTGCTGGACGGCGTGGGGGGCGTCTACTTGGCACAGCTGGGCGAGAGCGGGCGCATCGAGTCGCTGCAGCCAAGCGCGCTGGCGACCGAGCTGCCGTTTGCCGTCACGGTGCTGCAGGCGATGGCGCGCCCCGAAAAGGCGGAGACGGCGATTCGGCTGTGCGTGCAAGCGGGTGCGCGCGCGATTTGGCTTGCCCCCAGCGAACGGTCGGTCGCCCAGCTGGAGCCTGCCAAGCAACAGTCGCGCGAATCGCGCTGGCAACGGATTGCCCAGGAGGAGGCGGAACTCGCCTGCCGCGCGCGATCGCCCGAAGTGCGCGTGCTATCTGATTGGGCGCAGGCGTTTGCGGGCTTGCCGCGCCCTGTGTTCGTGCTGGACGAGTGGGAGGGCGCGACGCCTCTCAAGCAGCGCGCGCGACGCATGCCCATGCCCGACGCGCTGAGCCTCGTCGTCGGTCCCGAAGGTGGCTTCAGCCCCGACGAGCGTGCGTGGATGACCTCTCAGCCTGAAACCTACGCCGTGTCGCTGGGCGCGCGCGTGCTGCGCACCGAACACGCCGCCTGCTACGCCCTCGCGCAACTCGCTGCACTGTGGGAATGACACCAAATTCAGGAACTTGTACCAGTTATAGGGACTCCAGTATCGCTTGTAGAGTGCCATAATCACACATGTAGGGTTATTACACTGCCACAGCAGCGAGGTGAGACGATGGATAGGCTCGTACAGACATTCATAGCACATCGCTATAAAGTGGTGATCGGTACACTGTTGCTCGTTGCAGTCGGTGTCTACTTGACGACGCAACCTTCGACCCGCTTTCTCTCCACAGCCCTGCTTGCAAGCGTATGTCTCGGCGCATTTGCCTCACTCATACGCACACGGACGAACCCATCATCGCTCAATCTGCATGAGGCTCTCAATCGCTTAGCAGAGGGCGACTTGACCGTGCGTTTACCTGAGGACGATGTCCACTCCACAGAGCAAGCGACTTTGGCGCGCGCGTTCAATCGCGCGGTGGAGTCTATGGCGCAAGCAATAGAGGTCGCCCGTGAGACCTCTACGAACTTACAGACCCTGGTTCAAGAGTTCAACGAGGCGTTGGTGACCTTGGATACCACTGCACAGCAAGTAGGTTTAGCCAGCCATGAGAGTGCGCGCGGCACGGAGCATCTTTCTCACAATATCCAGAATGTTGCGGAGGCGATTCAGCAACAGACAAAGGTCGTTCAGGAGGTTGCGCGTGGGTCCGAGGAGGTCTCTCAAGCGGCACAGAACGGCTCACAGCAGGTGGACGAGCTGGCGCGCGCCGCGCAAGAGGTGGCTCTGGGCGCCGAACGCGCGTCGCAAGCCGCTTCTGCAGGTTCCGAGCGCGTGAACATGCTAAACCGCGACATTCAAACAACCTGCGCGCGACTCGCCCAAGCGGAACAAGCGTCTCAGCACGCTGCGTCCGCCGCCAACGAAGGACAAGACGCGCTACAAGCGTCCATGCAGGTCATGCGCACGATTGAGCAGCAGCAGCAGGTAGTGAGTGCGGATTTGCAGGCGTTGACCCAGATGTCCTCGTCGATTGGCAGTATCCTGTCCACGATTGAGGAAATCGCGCGACAGACAAACCTACTCGCGCTCAACGCTGCGATTGAGGCGGCGCGCGCAGGCGAGGTCGGACGCGGCTTCGCGGTGGTCGCCGAAGAGGTGCGACGCCTTGCAGAGCGCTCTGCCCAGTCCGCGCGTGAAATTCAGGGCATCGTGAGTCAGGTGCTCCAGAAAACCGAACAGACTAACCATTCGGTGCAGCAGAGCGCGCAGGCGGTGCAGCAGGGGGTACAAACCTCCGAGCGTCTGGCGCAGGCGTTAGACCTCATCACGGAAACGGTCGAGCAAGCACGGCAACTCGTGTCCGAATCCACGAAAATGCTGGAGTCGGTACAGACGACGGCTAACGATATCCAAGGCGAGATTGAGCAGGTGGCGGCAGTTGCCCAACAATCGGGCGCTGCGAGCCAGCAGATGCTCGCCAGCTCGCAGACCACTGCAAGCGCGCTGCAACAAATCGCCGCGATTGCTCAGCAGTCGGGCGCTGCGAGCCAGCAGATGCTCGCCAGTATGGAGCAAGCGAATGGCTCCGTCCAGCAGGTCGCCGCTGTCTCCGAGCAGGTCGCTGCCAGCGCACAGGAAGTCAACGCCTCCGTGCAAGAGCAGACACATACCATTCAGCGACTGCGGCTCAAAATCAAAGATGCGGAGCAAGCGGCAGAACAAATGGCATTTGCCATCGGTAAGTTCCGACACAGCAACGGTCGTTCTGAGACGGCTTCGCTGGCTCAGGCAGCATAGCACACCACTGCATAGCATCACATCACCTAAGCCCTGCCTCTTCCTCGAGGGGCAGGGCTACCTTTGCTTTGTTCAAACTGCGCACCTTCACTTCCCTTAACGCTTTTATAACACTCGGCTGAGTTTAATCTTGGCGGAGGTACCGACCATGCGTAAGGGATTCACTTTGATCGAGCTTCTGGTAGTCATCGCGATTATCGCGATTCTGGCGGCGATCCTGTTCCCTGTGTTCGCTCAGGCGCGGGAGAAGGCGCGCCAGACCGGCTGTCTGAGTAATGTCAAGCAGATTGGTCTTGGCATTCAGATGTATGTCCAAGACTTCGACGAGTATGTGCCGCGCAATGCGTTCGCGGATCCGCCGCGCGTTGCCGAGGGCGACCACTTTGTGAACTGCTCCTCGCCGCGCTGGATGGATGTGATTCAGCCCTATGTGAAGAACACGCAGCTGCACAACTGTCCCAGCGACCCGTTCGCGCCGATACGCGGCACGCTGCCCGATGGCACGCCCCACACGCTGGCGGAAAACAAGCGCTATGTGTTCCAGCCCTACTCGCCCGACGGGCGCAATGTGTTCCGCGAGGCGGACTGCGGCGACCCGAACGGGCTGACGAACATCGGACGACGCTTCGGCAGCTACGCCATCAACAACATGTATTACGGCGGGTGCGGCATCAACACACCGCTCTCTACTTGCACGCCGCCCAACAACAAGCCGCTGGCAATCATCGCCGAGCCTGCCGACACCGTGCTGGTCGCGGAGGTGCAGAACATGGGACAGAGCGCGGACTTCTATCGCGCGGACCTCGTGCGCGACAACCAGCCGACCCGCGCCGTGGAGACCTTCCCGTTCCCAGCGTTGCTCAACCGCCGCAACAACGGCGCGATTCTGGGACGCCACATGAAGCTCTCCAATGTCGTGTGGGTCGACGGGCACGCGAAGGCGGTCTCGCTGAACTATCTGGCGGAGACCAATCCGCAAATCTGCGGTACGACCTGCGTGATGTTCCGCTTCACCGTCGACGACGACCGCCCGCGCTAACTGCAACGACCTTCGTCCCCTCCCTCACGGTGTGGGGGAGGGGAACCGCCCGTGAAGTGCGGCATACTCCCTTAGAAACCGCTCCAGCCCCGCCTGCAGCGTCTCGTCGATTGCGTAGACCATCACCTGCTTGAGGTAGCGTGCGCACAACTCGTGCGGGATGCCCGTGCGCTGCGACTCCGCGTCGACAATCGCGTCGATGCGCGCCTTGCCCCACTGGTAGGCGCGGCGGAGTAGGTCGGCAAGCGGCTGGTCGGGCGTCTCGGCGTTGGCGAGCCACACCGCCCACACGAACGGCAACCCCGTGTAGGCGCGCCACGCGCTGCCCAAGTCCACCACCTCGCGCACGGCAGGGTGCGCCGCCGTCATCCCCAAGTCGCCAATCAGCAGCGCGGCGTCCGCCTGCCCCAGCATGGCGTCCAAATCGGGCGCGGCGTGCCGATACTCGGCTTCGATGCCATACGCGCGGACGAGCAGTACCTGCGTCAGCGCGACGGAGGTCAGCGAACTGGTGTCCAGCGCGACTGTGCGTACTTGACGCAGGGGCGTCGTGCAAAACAGGCGCACGCTCAGCACCGAATCGCGCGAGCCGATGCACAGGTCGGCGACAGGACGCACATCCTCGCGCCGCGCCAACTCCACCGACGAGACCAGCGCGACATCCAGTTCCCGCGCCTCCAACTGCCGCGCCAACACCGACGGTGGGGCATATACGACCTCCACAAACGGCGTCGCCTCGTCGGTCTCCAACCAGCGCGTCAAAGGCGCGGCGTTAATGTAAGGCACACTGCCCATGCGCAGTTTCCGCATCACAGCACCCGATCCAGCAGCGCGAACACAAACAGCCCGATGCTCACATAGCCGTTCAGCGTGAAAAACGCGACATCGAGGCGGCTGAGATCGTCGGGCTTGACCAGCGACTGCTCGTAGGCGAGCATCAGCGCGGCGACGGCGACGCCCACAAAATACCACGCGCCCGCCCCCAGCGCGACGCCCCCCAGCGCGAACAGCGGGATGCACAGCGCGTGCGACAGGCGCGAGATAAGTATCGCCCGCGCCGCGCCCAGCGTCTGCGGCAGGCTGCGCAAGCCATAGGCACGGTCGAACGCCTCATCCTGCAGGCTATACAGGATGTCGAACCCCGCCACCCACAGCATCACGCCCAGCGTCAGCCACACGGGGGGCAACTCCAGCGTCCCGCGCACGGCAATCCACACCGCGCTCGGCGCAATCCCCAGCGATAGTCCCAGCCAGTAGTGCGACAGCGGCGTGAACCGCTTGGAGTAGGAGTAGCCCAGAGTCACCGCCAGCGCGACGGGCGCAAGCATCAGGCACAGCGGGTTCAACTGCCACGCGGCGTAGAGGAACACAGCAACCGCGACTGCCGTTGCGGTCGCCATCTGGCGCGGGGTCAGCAAGCCTGCGGGCAGGGCGCGGGTGCGCGTGCGCGGGTTCAGCGCGTCCACCGCGCGGTCTGCCAGCCGATTGAACGCCATCGCCGCCGTGCGCGCCGACACCATCGCCACGAGAATCCAGCCCACCACCCGCGCGGGCGGCAATCCCTCCGCCGCATACAGCAGGCTCAGCAGCGCGAACGGCAACGCGAAAATCGTATGCTTGAACTTGATGGCTTCAAGGAAGATACGCACTTTGCCCCAAGACGCCCGTAGGCTCTGCATTAGCATCGCGCCAATTGTACCCGAGTAGATTGCATCCTGTTGCCGTGTCCCATAGAAAGCGACTACTCACTGCTATCCCGCGAATGATCTGGAGATGGTACAAAACCCATGTCCGAACCAACTCGTCTTGCTCGAACACCTCGCGCCCCCTAACCGAGTATCGCTCGATGTTTGCTATCGCATCCAAGATGTCTCTCAGGCGTTCCGTAGGGTTTCTCATAGCGGGATCGCCTCTTGCAAGACTCGTTGGCGGATACGGGGCTTGAGACCGCGCTCGCTGACCACATCCACTTTGACCCCCAGCAGCTCCTGAAGTTCGACCCAGAGTCCTGCATGGTCGAGCAGGCTTCGGTTGGGTTCAAACTCCACGAGCAGGTCGATATCGCTTTGCTCGTCGGCTTCACCGCGTGCGACGGAACCGAAGACGCGCACATTCCGCGCGCCATACTTCGCGCAGATCTGCAAAATCTCGTCCCGCTTGGCTCTCAGAAGCGTCTCAAGGGTCATCTCTGTACCTATATGATACCGAGTGCAAGCAAAGAACCGTAATTTCGCCTCCGCAGGGTTTTCGTCGTTTGGTATAATAACGCTGGGTGAAACCATGCGTTCGAAATGGGCAGTGTTGTTCGCGCCGTTGATTGCTCTAATAGCGTTGGGCTTCTATCGCCCTGCCGCGCCTGAGCCGCGCGCGTTGCCTCTGAGTGTCGTCTTCGGCTCGGAAATCAACGGCTACCTGACACCCTGCGGGTGCAGCAAGCCGATGGTCGGCGGCATCCCCCGACGCGCGACCCTGCTCAAGCAACTCGCCGAGAAGCACACGCTGCTCGCGCTCGAAAACGGCGACCTGACCAAAGCCGCAGGACGCCAAGACGAACTGAAAGCCGAGGCGCTCATCGAGATGCTCAACGCGATGGGCTACGACGCGCTCAACTTGGGCAAGTACGACTTCCAACTGGGGATGGACTACCTGCGCGCGTTGCAGGCGCAGTTCAAGGGGACGATGCTCTGCGGGAATGTGCAGGAGGGGGGCAACCCCGCATTTGACGCCTACACGCTGGTCGAGAAACGCCACCTGAACCGCCCCGTGCGCGCGCTGATTGTCGGGCTAATCTCCGAGAAATATGCCGACGCGATACGCCAACGCAATCCGCATCTCAGCATCACGCCCGCTGCGCAACAACTGGACACGCTGCGCCCGCAGATCGAATCGATGGGCGACCTGCGCATCCTGCTGTTCTACGGCACGGAGCAGGAGGCGGCGCAACTGGCGCAGGCGCACCCCTACTTCCACATGATTGTGTATGCGGGCGGCGGAGACGGTCCCCTGCCCACCAAGCAAGTCGGGCAGACGCGCCTGGTGTTCGCGGGCAACGACGCCAAGTTCGTCGGGATTGCGCACCTGAGCGAGAACGCGCCCTACGCAATCGCCCGCGTGGAGCATACGCGCCTGACGGAAGACTTCAAAGACGACGAGCAAGCGCTGGGCATCAAACTCGGCTACTTGGCGCGGGTGGAGGCGGAAGACCTGCTGGCGATGGCGCCGCGCCGCCCGACCGTGAACGGCGATACCTTCGCGGGCAGCCGCGCCTGCATGCCCTGCCACGCCGAAGACTACCGCATCTGGCAGCGCACCGCCCACGCGAAAGCCATGCAAACGCTCGTCGACGAGAAACACGACAAAGACCCCGAATGCGTCGTGTGCCATGTGGTCGGGATGGAGTTCGAGGGCGGCTTCCAGAACATGCAGAAGACGCCCACGCTCAAGGATGTCGGCTGCGAGAGTTGCCACGGACCCGCCCGCAAGCATGTGCAAGACCCCGAAAACCATCGGCTGGGCAAGGTGGGCGAAAAGTCATGCATGAGTTGCCATGTGCCCGCGCACAGCCCCGGCTTCGACTTCGAAACCTACTGGAAAAAGATCGAACACGGCTTCAAGAAGTAGCGACGGGTATACTTGAGGCGTTATGCGCATAGGTCAGCGTTCAACCACGCGGCTTGCCATCGTTGTGATTGGGGTGTTGCTCGCGCTCTATCTGGGCAACATGGGTGTGGGCTACTATCAGGCGAGCCGTATGCAGCTTTCGAAGGTGCAGCCGTCGCGCTTCACGGTGTTCGGCTTCCCCGCGCGCGAGATGGAGGAGCGCCGCTGGAAAATCATCATCACGCACGAGGTGCCCAAAGTGATGGAGCAGCTGCGCGAGGCAGACTTCGCACGCCCAGAGTTCGGCGCGGAAGACCAGCAGAACTTCAAGCGCGTGCCGATTGAGGAGGTCATACGCACGCTGCCTGTGGTGCTGACCGAGCAGCACATCGAGCAGGCGTGGATGGAGGAGCGCGCCGCCGAGACGCTGCGGGCGCAGGGACGGTTCTTCGTGGTGCATCTGCGCCTGACGGCGGAAGGGCGCGCCCGCCTGTGGCACTACGCCCGCGAGCAGGTCGCCCGCCTGCGCGCGCTCGGCGAGAAACCGCGCGACGAACGCCTGCTGCTGATGGTCGGCGAGCAGCCGTGGGCGTCGCCGATTATCAGCCCCGAAGTCGGCAGCGGCTGGTGGCTGATGAGCCGATTCTCGATGCTCCAAAGCTCCGATGTGCAAATCTTCCCCATCTACGACGAGGAAATCGCGCTGGAGATTGTGAAAGGCTTCGAGGTCGCCAAGCAGCAGGGACTGGCGCAGGCGGAGGGCGCACGATGACCATTCGGCTGGGACATAGCCCCGACGCCGACGACGCCTTCATGTTCTGGGCGCTCGCCGAAGGGTTGGTGGACACCCCGCTGCAGTTCGAGCATGTACTGCGCGATATTCAGACGCTCAACGAGTGGGCGCGCGAGGGCAAACTGGAGTTCACCGCGCTGTCGGTGCATAACCTGGCGTATGTCGCCGACCGCTATGTGGTGCTGAATCAGGGGGGCAGCTTCGGCGACGGCTACGGACCGATGCTGGTCGCCCGCGAACCCATCCCGCTGGAGCAGCTGCGGGACTACACGATTGCCGTGCCGGGCTACCTGACCAGCGCGTACTTGGCGTTGCGCCTGTTCCTGCCCGACGCGCAGACTGTGGAGATGCCCTTCGATGCGATTATGCCCGCGGTGCAGCGTGGCGAGGTTCCCGTCGGGCTGCTGATTCACGAGGGGCAGTTGACGCATCGCGCGGCCGGGCTGCAATTGCTGCTGGACTTGGGCGTCTGGTGGGGCGAGCAGACGGGCGGGCTGCCGTTGCCGTTGGGGGTCAACGCCGTGCGCAGCGACCTGCCCGAAGCGGTGCAGCGCGAGATTGCCCGCGCCTTCCGCGAGAGCATTCGGCTGGGGCTGGAAAATCGCGACCGTGCGATGCGCTACGCGATGCAGTTCGGGCGCGGGATTGACCCCGCCACCGCTGACCGCTTCGTGGGGATGTATGTCAACACGCTGACGCTCGATATGGGCGAGCGGGGCAGACGCGCAATTACCGAGTTTTTGCGCCGCGGGGTGGAGGCGGGCGTCACTCCGCACGCCGAACTGCGCTTTCTGGACTGAGCGCGGGTAGAATCCATCCTATGCCAGACAAGGTCGCCACGCGCACGCTACAACAGATGAAGGCGCAGGGACAGCGCATCGTCGCGGTCACCGCCTACGATTACCCCAGCGCGCAGCTCGCGGACGCAGCGGGGGTAGATGTGATTCTGGTGGGCGATTCGGTCGCCAACACGGTGCTGGGCTACGAGACGACGCTGCCCGTGCGGATGGAGACAATACTGCACCACCTGCAGGCGGTGCGTCGCGGGGTGCAACGCGCGCTGCTGGTGGCGGATATGCCGTTCCTGAGTTATGGCGTCTCTGTGGAAGACGCGGTTTATAACGCAGGCGCGCTGATGCAGGCAGGCGCAGAGGCGGTCAAGGTGGAAGGCGCCAGCCCGCGCGTGCTGGAATCGATTCGCGCGATGGTGGGCGTCGGCATCCCCGTGATGGCGCACTTGGGGCTGACCCCGCAGTCGATTCACCAGTTTGGGGGCTACCGCCTGCAGGGGCGCACGGCGTCGGAACAGGAAGCACTCTTGCAAGCGGCGCAAGCGGTGCAAGAGGCGGGCGCGTTCAGCCTGGTGCTGGAGGTCATCCCCGCCAGCCTCGCTAAGCGCATCACCGAAAGCGTGTCGATCCCCACCATCGGCATCGGCGCAGGCGTCCACTGCGACGGCGAAATCCAAGTGTGGCACGACATTCTGGGGCTGAGCGAGCGCGCCTTCAAGCACACCAAACGCTACGCCGAACTACGCGAGGTCATCCTGAACGCCCTGCGCCAGTACGCCGACGAAGTGCGCCAACGCCAGTTCCCCACCCCTGCGCAGAGCTTCGAGGTGGACAAGTGAGCCTGCAGGCGTTGGAGCGCATCGGCGCGGTGCTGCGCGGGCACTTCCTGCTGACTTCGGGCAGGCACAGCGACCTCTACTTCGAGAAGTTTCGGCTGCTGGAGCAGCCCGCGCTACTGGAGCAGGCGGTGGGCGCGATGCTGGCAAACCTGCCGCGCGAGGCGATTGCGGCGGCGCAGGTGGTCGTGGGTCCCACGCTGGGCGGGGTGCTGGTGGCTTACGAGGCGGCGCGGCAGTTGGGCATACGCGCCATGTACGCCGAGCGCGAGGGCGACGGGCGCGCCTTCCGACGCGGCAGCGTGCTGGAACCGAACACGCCCGCGCTGGTCGTGGACGATGTGCTGACCACAGGAACCTCCATTCGCGAGGTGCTGGCGGTGCTGGAGCAGTATCAGGCGCATGTGGTGGGCATCGGCGTGCTGATTGACCGTTCCAAGGCGCCGTTGGCGTTCAGCGCGCCGCTCGCGAGCGCGCTGCGCCTACCTGCCGAAACCTATGCGCCTGACGAATGCCCCCTCTGTCGGCAGGGCGTTCCGCTAACCAAACGCGGCAGTCGCGGCGAATTCGCCCCCGAATCGCCAATTTAGGGCGCAAAAGGTTGCAATTTCCGTCAACCCCTTCAGGTATACTTTGCCAGCATCACCATCGGGGTGTGTGGTCTACCCGTCCACATTATCCCGGAAGGAGGTTAGTCATGGACACGGGTAAAGTCAAATGGTTCAACGACCAGAAGGGCTACGGGTTCATCGTAGCGGATGACGGTCGTGAAGTCTTTGTGCATCACTCTGCAATCACCATGCAGGGGCACAGGACGCTGTACGAAGGGCAGTCCGTCGAGTTCGAAGTCGTGCAAGGTCCCAAGGGTCTGCAGGCGCGGAATGTTGTCCCGAAGTAAAGCAGTCTTAGAGACGGAAACGACCACGCGGGGGAGCATATCCCCCGCGTTTTTGCTATATGAGGCAGTTTTGGGGAACCAAGTGCTTGCATTTTTAGTCAAAGGTGGGGTATAATGGGGAAACAGCCTTTGGGCTGTAGTCCATCATTCTGAGGAGGTAATACGATGCACAGACGGAAGGGCTTTACGCTGATCGAGTTGCTGGTCGTTATCGCGATTATCGCCATCTTAGCGGCGATACTGTTCCCTGTGTTTGCGCAGGCGCGCGACAAGGCGCGTCAGACAACCTGTACGAGCAATACCAAGCAGAGCGCCCTGGCTTTCATGATGTATATCAACGACTACGATGAGTCCTTCCCCTTGGGGTTCGGATTCCTCAATAACCAGTGGTACTGGAACTACTACCACGATGTGCCCTACAACTGGCGCTATCCCAACCCAGGTCCAGCGTGGACCGTGTTTCAGGCGCACTGGTCGAACTCGATTCAGCCGTATGTGAAGAATTACGGGCTGTACGAGTGTCCCTCGTGCCCGCCGAAGCGTCTTTCGGGGGTGAACTATGGCGCCGCTGCTACCCAAACGGCGAAGGTAGCCTACACCTACAACGGACTGCTGCACGGACTCAGCCAAGCGCAGGTGGTTAGCCCCTCACGGCTCCCTCTGATATGGGAAGGGCGGGGCAAGTCCAGTGTGGATGGGTTTGGTCTGACGAACCCTGCACTGCGGTGTGACCAAGGCGGCGCTCGCCCGTGCCGCTACTTCAGCTGCACTGCAGGCAATCCAGGCAACGCTTACCCGACAGGCGTAATGTTCGTGCTGGACGGTCCGATGTGGATTCACTCGAACGGCGCGCTCTTCGCGCATGCAGACGGTAGCGCGAAGTGGCGACGGCTCGGCGCGCAGATCTCGCCTGCCAACACCGACTGGCGCGTAGACCCCTACACGGGCTACGATGCTAACGGCTATCCGGGCTTCTACTGGTGGGACGGTTGCAATCCGTGGCTGTTCCGACCTGACTACGACTTCAGCATTTAAGGTTCTTCACGCGGCGGTGCGTAGCCGCACCGCCGCCTTCATCATCCTTAGGGAGGACACGATGAAACAAGAAATACCGACACCAGTTGCTGTTGCTATTGTGGTGGTACTACTGGCGATAGTGGCTGGAGTAGGCTACTGGGTATTTAATCGCCCAGAACCCGCACCGCCTGCGCCGCCAGTCTCGAATCCGACGACCATGCCGCCTGCAACCCCGCCTGTCGGCGGCGGGAACCCCAACGAAGCGCAGCAAGGGCAACAGATGCAGCAGCCGAATGTCCCGACCTTCTAACCCCCTTGCAATTCCTGTCATGCGGGGTATAATTACAGCCAGCGCGTCAAGCGCACAACACACTTAGAGGAGGTTAGTGATGAAGAAGTTGCTGACACTGGGTCTGTCGCTGCTGGCAGTGGTTGCCATGCTGTCGCTGAGCGCGTGCGGGCAGCAGGATAGCGGCGCAAGCGGCGGAGACACCTCTGGGCAGTCCACCCAGCCCGAAGGTAGTGCGCCTGCTGCGCCTGAAACGGGCGGCACGGGCACGACCGAAGGCGGCGCGGGTGCGACGCCCGCAGAGCCTGCAACGGGCAATCAAGGCGGCGGCACTGGCGGCGGTCAGTAAGAACGCTGAGTCGCCTAACTATGCGAGGGAGGGAGGCAAGTTGCGCTTTCCCTCCTTTTTTGCTTACAGATAGACCTCTCCCCGAAACACATAACTTGCCTGACCCGTCAACACCACGCCGTCAGGTTGCGGACGCACTTGGAGCGTCCCCCCCTTGGAGACGACGGCGACCTCCGCATCCACCCAGCCCGCGCGGCGCGCCAGCACTGCCACTGCCGCCGCGCCGCTGCCACAGCCCAGCGTCTCGCCCACCCCACGCTCCCAGATGCGCACGCGAATCTCGCTCTGCGAGGCGACCACCGCCCACAGCACGCTTGTGCGCTCTGGAAACATTGGGTGCGTCTCCAAGCGCGGGCTGACCTCCAGAAACAGCGCGTCGTCGGGCAGCGTCGCGCCGAAGATGACCGTGTGCGTCGTGCCTGTGTTGACGCACGCAATCCGAACCGTGCGCCCTGCAACGGTCAGCGGGTAGTCCTCGATGAACTCGCCATCGGCGAGCGCGGGAATCTCGCGCGGGTGGAAGCGCGGGGGCGGCAGCTGCGTGCTTATCGCCGCCACAGCGTCTGCATGCAGGTGAACCACGACGGGCACGACCTGACCGCCCAGCGTCTCGATGGCGAACGCTGGCGCGTCTACGAAGCCCTTCTCGTAGGCGTAGCGTGCGGCGCAGCGCAAGCCGTTGCCGCAGAAGTCCTCTGTGCCGTCGGGATTGAACATCCGCATCCGCACTGGCGCACGCGCCCCGCGCTCCACCACCAACAACCCGTCCGCGCCGATTCCGAACGGACGGTAGCACAGTCGCTGTGCCAACATGCGGTAGTCCAGCCCCTGCGCCGCCTCCCCCTCAATCAGCACGAAATCGTTGCCGACGCCCTCCATCTTGTGGAAGGGCAGCGTGCGCTGTGTCATCGCCGCGATTGCAGCAGCCGCTTGACCTCCGCCTCCAGCGTCGCGTAGGTGGTCTGTCCTGACCACGCCTTCACGCGCTTGCCCGACTTATCGTACAGGTAGAAGCGGGGCACTTCGCCGCGCCACTCCTTGTCGAAGCGGTCAGCGAACTGGTCGAAGTTCTGCTTGACCACCAGCACGGGGTACTCCACGCGGTTGCGGCGCAGCGCGGGCGGCACGGTCTGATCCGCGCTCTCCTCATCGTCGAACGAGACGCCGATCATCTCCACCCCGCGCGATTTGTAGTTGCGGTAAAAACGCGCCAAGTCGGGCAGCTCTTCCATGCACGGACCGCACCAAGTCGCCCAGAAGTTGACAATCACCACTTTGCCCTTGTGGCGTGCGATGCGCTGTTGCAGGTCGCGGGCGTTGGTGCGGGGCAGGCGGGGTTCTGCAATCACACTCATCCCAAGCGCCATCAGCGCGGCGCACAGAAGCCATCTCATGCGCATAGTGGGGCTATTGTACCTCACTCAGGGTCGCGCCACACGCCGTCCGCCTTGAGCAGCGCGATGAGTTCCTCTACGCCGCGCTCGGCGGGGATGTCGTTTTTGACGAGTTGCCCGTGTCGGTAGAGCGCGATTTTGCCGCCCCCGCGCCCCACATAGCCGTAGTCGGCGTCTGCCATCTCGCCTGGACCGTTGACGATGCATCCCATCACCGCAATATCCAGCCCCACGAGGTGCTTGGTCGCGTCGCGCACTTGGTTCAGCACCGTTGGCAGATCGAACTTCGTGCGCCCGCAGGACGGACAGGCGATATACTCCACCTTTGTCTTGCGTAGCCCCAACGCCTGCAGGATGTCGTAGCAGACCTCGATTTCGTTCACGGGGTCTTCCGCCAGCGAGACGCGAATCGTGTCGCCGATGCCCTCCGCCAGCAGCGTGCCGATGCCGATTGCGCTTTTGATGCGGGCGTACATCCCGTCGCCCGCCTCCGTGACGCCCAAGTGCAGCGGGTAGTCCATGCCCTCCTCGTCCATGCGCTTGACCATCAGGCGGTTGGCGGAAAGCATAATCGGCGCGCGGCTCGCCTTAAGCGAAATCACCAAGTTTTTGAACCCGTGCGCCTCGCAGATTTTGAGGTATTCCATCGCCGATTCGACCATCCCGACGGGCGAATCGCCGTACATGACCTTGATGCGCTCCGACAGGCTGCCGTGATTGACGCCGATGCGCATTGCCAGCCCACGCTCTTTGCACGCCTTGATTACGGGCAGCAACGCCCGCTCGATCGCTTCCAGTTCCTGCTGAACCTCGGCGGGGCTGTAGTCCACGCGATTGGGGTCAGGCTTGCGGAACACGAACAGCCCTGGATTGATGCGGATCTTGTCGACATGCTTGGTGCATTCGAGGGCGATGTCCATGCCTTGGTGGTGAACATCGGCGACGAGGGGGATATGCCCGTAGCCGCGGCGTTTGAGTTCTTTGCGGATTTCGCCGAGGTTTTGCGCCTCGCGCAGGTTGGGCGCGGTGATGCGCACGATTTCGCAGCCCGCCTCGTAGAGTTGAATCGTCTGTGCGACCGCCGCCTCGGTGTTCATCGTCTCGGCGGTAATCATCGACTGGACGCGAATGGGGTTGTTGCCGCCGATGCCGATGGCGCCGACCTTGACCTCGCGCGTGCGACGGCGCGGCTTGCTTAGCGGCAGCTGCACTGCCGTCAGCGGAACAATCGGGTTCATAGCGGGCGAATTTTACCCGCTGGGCGCAATCACTTCCCGTAGGTAGTCGCCGTAGCGATACAGCGCGCTGCGGGCGCGTTCCAGCCGCCCGATGAGGTCGCCTTGGTCGTAGCGAATCACCTCGTCGAGGGTTTCGGCGACAAACAGCGCCTCCATCGCGTCGGTGGCTTTGCCAGCGGTTCGCCTACCGAACTCCGCGTCGCTGGGGTCGCAGTTCAAGTGCGCTGTGAGGTACGGCTTGAGGTGCGGGTAAGCGCGTAGCAGCCAGCGGCGCGCTTCCGCATACTCCTGCTGGAACGGCGCGCCCTCGCCCGCAAACGCCGCGTCGCAAATCAGCTCCGCCAGACGCTCGAATCGCTCGTAATACTCTGCCAGCAGCGCGCGCTGCTCCTCAATCGGGAACTCGACGCTTGCGCCGCGCCAGTGCCGAATCTGCTCGTAGGCAGTGGCGGGCAGCGACCGCCAAACCGCGCGCGTGCGCGTCCAGTAGATGTGTCCCGCCGTCTGCGCTCTCAAAACGCCTTTCCGAATGCCCTGCGCGAGAGTGCGCGCCCAAACAATCATCCCCATCAATATACCTCCATGCGCGTGTCGTTCTGCTTCGCGAGGAAGTTCAGCTTCAGGTCGCGAAGCCGCCGTTCGTATTCTCGTTGCTCCTCTGGTTCGAGGCGCGGCTTGAGTTTTCCTGCCAGAAAGTCGGCGCAATCGATGGCGATTTGCGCCTCCTCCAGCGCGAGGTGCGTCTGCCCTGTCGCGGGGTCAGGCAAGAAGCCCATGTGCTGCCACGCGCTGGCGATATACAGCTCCAGCGTATAGCGCAGCAGCGTATACACATCGGTGCGCTCCGATGGCTCCATGCAACGCCTCCTTTGAAAGGCATTATACCCCGAATTGTGGGCTGTGTGATTCCAATCACGGAAACGGCATCCCCTATGTGTGCAATACTCTACGCGCGCGAGAACTGCGCAAAATCTGACAGGAGGTTCACTATGCCTACAATTGTTGATATTGCGGTACAGGCTGGTTCGTTCAAGACGCTGGTGCAAGCCATTCAGGCGGCAGGTCTGGTAGAGACGCTGAGTGGGGAGGGTCCCTTCACCGTGTTCGCGCCGACCGACGAGGCGTTCGCCCAGATCCCCCAAGAGACGCTGCAGGCGGTGCTGGCAGACAAGGCGAAGCTCACGGCGATCCTGACCTACCATGTGGCGCCGGGCAAGCTGATGGCGGCGGATGTCGTGCGCAGCACGCAGCTGCCGACCGTGCAGGGTCAGAGCATCACGGTCAGCACGGAGGGCGGCGTGCGCGTGGACAACGCCAATGTTATCCAGATCGACATCGAGGCGGATAACGGCGTGATCCATGTGATTGACCAAGTCATTATGCCCAAGTAAGCGACCAATCACCTCGCAACTCGGTCGGGTGGAGAGGGGCGTCTCTCCACCCGTTTTTTTAGGCGGCGGTATGCATCTGGTTGGTGATGATTTGGAACGGGCGTAGGTCTTTGATGATGACGGACTTGCGGTTGGTGGCGATCCAGCCTTTGCGTACCCAGCGTCCGAGCGTGCGGCTGACCGCTTCGCGGCTCGCGCCCACATAGTCGGCGATCTCTTGGTGGGTGAGGTGGATTTCGATGCCTGCGTCGGTCTGCTCGCCGATAGTTTGCGCCAGTCCGATAAGGGCGTGCGCCACGCGCTGCCCCAGTTTGAGGCGGCTGATGTGGAACACGCGCTCTTCCGACTGGCGGATGCGCTCCGCCAAGTTGCGCAGCAGCGCCAAGGCGAAGTCGGGATGCTCGCGCAGCAGCGTCTCGAACTGGTCGGCGGAGAGGTAGCGCACTTCGGTCGGCTCGAGCGCTTCGACGGTCGCGCGTACCCAGTGCCCGGTGAGGATGGTCGTCTCTCCGAAGGAGTCGCCCGCGCTGAGAATCGCGTAGGTCAGCGCGCTGCCGTCGGGCGCGATGGAGTAGACCTTCATCATGCCTTTCTCCACGACCCACCAGCCGCCTGGCTCGCGCCCCAACTCCAGACGCTCACCAGGGTCGTAATGCACACACAACATTCGGCTCAGGATGTCGTGCTTCTCTTCCTCGCTGAGCCCCTGAAATGGGCTGGCTTTCACCAGCGCCCACTTGACAGTCATAGAGTTCACCTCGCTGCTTGGGATAGACCTTGCCGCCAAATGATGGGACAGCCAGGATGCCAGCAAGGCGTCAAGAGTATACCCGATGGGTGGGTATAATCCCGCGCGTTGCGATGCTCAAACCCGAGAATCGACTGGCAATTTTGATGCACGAGGGGATTCTGGGCAAGTTCGGCAAGACGGGGCTGGGCTTGCTGCGCTACAGCGCGAACCCGATTGTGGCAGTGATTGACCACGAATGCGCAGGTCGGTCGCTGGGGGAGTTGACGGGCATTCAACGCGAGGTTCCGATTGTGGCGTCGGTGCAGGAAGCGATGGCGTACCGTCCCGACACGCTGGTGATTGGCGTCGCGCCGTCGGGGGGCGTGCTGCCCGCCGAGATGTGGCGCGAGGTGCGCACGGCGGTGCTGGCGGGGCTGAACCTCGTGAACGGCTTGCACGCGCCGCTCGCCAAGCACCCCGACCTCGAGCCGTTCCTGCACAGTTGCCAGTGGATTTGGGATGTGCGCAAGGAGCCGCCGGGGCTGGGCGTCGGGTCGGGCAGGGCGCGACACCTGAACGGCACGCGCGTGCTGACCGTCGGCACGGACATGGCGGTCGGCAAGATGACCGTCAGCCTCGAGATGCACCGCGCCTGCCTGCAGCACGGGCTGCGCTCGCGCTTTCTGGCGACGGGGCAGACGGGCATTATGATTGAGGGCAGCGGGGTTGCCTTAGACGCTGTGCGGGTGGACTTTGCGTCGGGCGCAGTGGAGCAGTTCGTGTGCGCGTTGGCGGAAGACGCCGAGATTATCCACATCGAGGGGCAGGGCGCCCTGACGAACCCCGCATCGACGGCGACGCTGCCGCTGCTGCGCGGCGCGCAACCGACGCACCTGGTGCTGGTGCATCGCGCCGGGCAGACGCATATCCGCACCTTCCCCGATGTGCCCATCCCGCCGCTGCCCGAAGTGATTCGCATCTACGAGCAGGTCGCCGCGATGGGCGGGGCGTTCTATCCGTCCAAAGTGGTCGCCGTCGCGCTCAACACGGCGCACCTGAGCGAGTCGGAGGCGCGCGCCGCAGTTGAGCAGGTGGAAGCCGAGACAAAATTGCCCTGCACCGACCCCGTTCGGTTCGGCGCAGGGCGACTATTACAAGCGATTATGACAAGTGGGTAGGAGTGCAAAGGCTCATAGGTGCTTCGCAATCCGCTGTTCGATCGCGCCTTTGGGCAGCGCGCCCACAATCTGCTCCACGACCTGCCCGTTTTTGAACAGCAGCAGCGTCGGGATGCTCATGATGCCGTACTGCATCGCGAGCGACTGCTCCTGATCGACATCCACTTTATACACCTTCAGTTTGCCCTCGTATTGGTGCGCAAGTTCCTCGACAATCGGGGCGATCAGGCGGCACGGACCGCACCAGACCGCCCAGAAGTCCACCAAGACAGGCGTGGGAGAGTTGATGACCTCTGCCTGCCATTCGCTCTGCGTAATCGCCTTCGCCATATGCATAGCCTCCTTAGGATAGTGGCTTAGTATACCCATTTCCATGCGTCTATAGTTTCATAGGGTCTTTGGGCGTTGCGTTGGCGTGCGGGATAGGGTATAATACTGCTTGTCGGGGCGTGGCGCAGTATGGCTAGCGCGCTACCATGGGGTGGTAGAGGTCCCCGGTTCGAGTCCGGGCGCCCCGACCATGTGCGCCCGTAGCTCAGCGGATCAGAGCACCAGACTTCGGATCTGGGGGTCGGGGGTTCGAATCCCTCCGGGCGCGCCAGACGATATGTTGCGCTGATCCCCAACATAATGCGCTTCCTCATAGACTCGTGTGCCTGGGGGTCTGAACCTACTCATCACCCTCTTGACAGTCGCCCCGTTGAATTAGGTATATTATACGCAGCGACCATGCGAACGGAGCTGACATCGTCCGATTTGATGCGTCAGACCTTGAAGGGGCATATCGACCACGATGGGGTGCAGACCCTTCTGGAAGCAGCAGTGGCGTGCGACGAGGCGCAGGTATGCTTGGCAGACGGGGACTACAAAGCCGCTCTGGAAATTGCGCTCCCCTTGGTACTGCTGCAGTCGCCCGTAGTCGCCAGCCGCGCCCGCGAGACCGCCATCGCCGCACTGGACGAGCTGGTCGAGCAAGCCCTGAACGCGAATCAACCCCAACATGCGCTGCGCTATATCGAACAGTGGCTGAGCTTGGAGCCGAAGGGCTTTTTCCCGCTGTTGCGCCGCGCGGAAATCCTGCAGCACGAGATTGGCGACCTGCACGAGGCGTGGACCGCCTACCTGCAGGTGCTGCGCCATTACCCCAACAGCACCGAGGCGTTTCTGGGGCTGGCGCAACTCGCGCTGATGGAAGGCAACCCTGAACGGGCGTATCCCTATATCTTGCGGGCGTGGCAGTCGCTGGCGAACTCCGAGTGGGCGTACACCCCCAGCGTGCGCACCCTGCAAGCGGTCTTCGAAGACCTGTACGACATCACGGCGGGCATGATGCAGTGGCTCGGCTCGGCAGACGAGGCGCGCGAACTGACCCAGAAAGCCATCGCGCTGCTCGGCGAGACGGAACTGCTCAAAGAGCGCATGCAAATCATCGAAGAGCTGGGCGACTAAGACGCCGCGCGCCTACAGAATCCCCTCCTGCGGCAGCACCAGCAGCTCGTCGACGGTCGCATCGGCGGGCGTGGTGAGCATCTGCACGATGAGCCGCGCGACGGTTTCGGGGCGAATCATCTTCTCGCGGTCGGGAATGGCTTCGCCGTCGCCCCAGATAGCGGTATCCACCGCGCCGGGCAGGATCGCCATCACGCGGATACCCTGCTTGCGCACCTCCTTTGCCAAGACGCGCGTGAACATCAGCCCTGCGGCTTTGGCGCAACTGTACGCGCTCAGCCCCGCGAACGCCCGCGCGCCCGCGACCGACAGCACATTCAGGATCTGCCCGCGCCCTTGCTCCAGCATGCTGGGCAGCACCAAGCGTGTGGTCAGATACAGCCCCTTTAGGTTGCCCTCCAGCGTGCGCCACCAGTCGGCAGGGTCGCTGCTGGCAATCGCGCCAAACGATTGAATGAACCCCGCGTTGTTCACCAAGATGTCAATGCCGCCGCGGATACTGAGCGCGCTTTGCACCGCCTCGCGGAGCGCGCCCTCGTCAGAGACATCGGCGGCGAACCAGTACGCTGCGCCGCCCGCGTCGCGAATCTGCGCGGCGGTCGCCTCCAACTGCGCCTGTGTGCGCGCGACCAGCACGACCGTCGCGCCGTGCTGGGCAAGCTGTTTCGCCGTCTCCGCGCCAATCCCGCGCCCGCCGCCCGTAATCAATGCCACCTGACCCGTTAGCGTTTCCATCGGCAAGGAGTATACCTGTAGGCAGGAAAACCCGCGCAAGGGACGAAAGTCCTAATTGCGATGAGCCGCACGACGGTTTTGAAGACCTATAAGTTGTGGGTGGGCGGCGCGTTTGTCCGTTCCGAATCGGGGCGCGCGTACCCCGTGCGCAACGCGCGGGGCGAGTTCTGGGCGAACGCGCCGCAAGCCTCGCGCAAAGACCTGCGCGACGCGGTGCAAGCCGCCCGCAGCGCGTACCCCAGTTGGGCGAAGCGCACAGCCTACAACCGCGGGCAGATTCTGTATCGTGTCGCCGAGATGCTCGAAACGCGCCGCGCTGCCTTGCGGGACGAGCTGCACGCCGTGCTGGGCGTCCCCCCAAGCGAGGCGGACGCCGAGATTGACGCCAGCATCGACCGCTGGGTCTACTACGCAGGCTGGAGCGATAAGTTCGGGGCGGTGCTGTCGGCGGTGAACCCTGTCGCGATGCCGATGCATACCTTCACCGTGCCTGAACCGATGGGCGTCGTCGGAATCGCGTGCCCGCCTGAAGCGCCGCTGGCGTCGCTAAGCAGCCTGCTTGCCCCCGCGATTGTCAGCGGCAACACAGTGGTCGCCCTGCTGCCCGAAGATGTACCGACCGTGGGGCTGGCGTTCGCCGAAGTGCTGGCGACTTCCGACCTGCCTGCGGGCGTGGTGAACCTGCTGAGCGGCAGCCCAAGCGAGTTGCTGCCCCACCTTGCCGCGCATGGGGGCGTGGACGCGCTGAACCTGTGCGGCGCGCCCGATGCAACGCGCGCCCCGCTAGAGCAAGCCGCCGCTGAGACCATCACCCGCCTGCACCATAGCCCACGCCTGACCCCCGACGAGTGGCGCAGCGACGCCGCGCAGGGACTACACTGGCTCGAACCTTACCTGGAATTCAAGACCGTGTGGCATCCGCTGGGATGGTGAACCATGCAACCGCGCACGAAACTCGCGCTGGGATTGGGCATTGCCGCGCTGCTGCTCATCGGCGTGCGCATCCTCATCTCGCTTGCCACGCCCAAAGAGGTTGACGCCCGCACGCGCATCGAGCAGATGTTCGCCGAGGGCAAGCAGGCGTTCGAAAACGAAGACATCGACGGCATGCTGCAGTTCCTTGCCGACGAGTTCAGCTGGAGCGGGATGGACAAGCAGCGACTGCGCTACCAACTGGCGCAGTTGTTCCGCAACGCGCAAGACCCGCGCGCCGAGCTGGGCGAGCTGCAGATGGAGATTTTCGCAGGGCGCATCCTCGTGCGCACGCCTATCCGAATCACCTGGCGCGACCCGAACAACCCCAGCGGCACAAACTCGCAGGACTTCGGCGTCGTGGAGTTCGAGTTCCGCAAGTACCCGCAGCGCAAGTGGCTGATTATCCGCTACGACGACTGGCGACTAATCCGCATGGAGGCGACGCAGATAGGGGAGATTCCGCTATGACGCCCGACCTGCAGGCGAAGTACGCGCGGCTGCAAGCGATTCTGCGCGAGATGGGCGCGGTGGTCATCGGGCTGTCGGGCGGAGTGGACAGCACGCTGCTGGTCAAAGTCGCGTATGACACGCTGGGCGAGCGATGCCTCGCGGTCATCGGCAAGTCGGAGGCGTTCCCCGAAGGCGAAATCGACGAGGCGCTGCAACTGGCGCAACACATCGGCGTGCGCGTGCGCATCGTGCCCACCCACGAGCTGCACAACCCGCTGTTCCAGGTGAACCGCCCCGACCGCTGCTACCACTGCAAGACGGAGCTGTACGAGCGGCTGGGGGCCCTCGCGCGCGCCCGCGGGGTCGCCGCGGTCTTCTCCGGCGCGAACGCCGACGACCTGGGGGACTGGCGGCCGGGGCTGCGCGCCGCCGCCGAGCACGGGGTGCGCCACCCGCTGGTGGAGGCCGGGCTCGGGAAGGAGGCCGTCCGCGCGGTCGCGCGCCGTCTCGGTCTGCCGAGCGCCGACAAGCCGGCGACGCCGTGTCTGGCCTCGCGCGTGCCGTTCGGAACCCCGGTCGAGCCGGACGTCTTGGCGCGCATCGACCGGGCCGAAGGGGCGCTGCGAGCGCTGGGGTTCCGCGAGCGGCGGGTCCGCCATCTCGGGAGCCTGGGTCGTGTGGAGCTCGCGGCCGAGGAGCTCCCGGTGGCCCTCGCGCGCCGGGGGGCGGTGGAGCGCGCGGTGCGCGCGGCGGGGTACGAGCGGGTGGAGATCGATCCGGAGCCGCTGCGCTCCGGACGGTTCGCGCGCGCCCTCCGGCTCCGCGAGGAGCCGGAGGGAGCGGCGGGTGCAGGGGAGATCAGGCCGCCGAGGGCGGCAGCAGCACCTGATCGATGATGTAGACGGTGGCGTTGGCGGTCTGCACGTTGCCGCAGACGACCGTGGCGCCGCCGTTCACGGTGAAGCTCTCGCCGGATCCCTCGACCGTGAGGGTCTCGCCCTGGAGCGTCTCGTGCTCCCCGGCGAGGTCCTCGGGCGCGAGGAGCTCGCCGACGACGTGGTAGGTGAGGACCTGCGTGAGCAGGCCGCTCGGGTCGTTCATGGCGGCCTTGAGCGTCTTCTTCGGCAGGGCCTCGAAGGCGTCGTTCGTCGGCGCGAACACCGTGATGTTCTCCGCCCCGTTCAGCGTGTCGACGAGGTTGGCCTCGCCGACGGCCGTGACGAGGGTGGACAGCACCGGGTTGTTCGACGCGGCCGTCGCGACCGGGTCCTGGGCCATCCCTTCGAAGCTGCCAGCCCCCTCCTCGGGGACGGCGGCGCAGGCTTCGCCGAAGGGCTGGCTCATGCCCTCCATCGGGCTTTCCGTGGCCATGGGCGGCTCGGGCGAGCTCGCGGTCTCGCCGCCGCCGCTTCGCGAACAGGCGGTGAGCGCGAGGGCGCCCGCCGCGAGCACCGCGATGAGCAGTCGCGTACGGCTGCCGAGCGCGTTCGCGGGCATCGGCTACTCCTTTCCGTGCTTGACAGGGATCCCGCTCGTCCTTCCCGAGCGGGCCGACCCGCGCGGGTCGAAGGCGGTCGCCTGCTATTCGGGACCGCGCCGCGCGCGGATCACCGTCGGGTCACTCGACGGTCACGACGACCGAGTGCCACCCGGTCGCGCCGTCGGGGAAGGGGGGCGTGCGCTGCTCCGGTTGGGTGATCCCCTCGCCGTCGGTCGCGCGGACCACGAGGGTGTGCGAGCCCGGCGTCGCGTCCCAGCGCCAGCGCCACTGGCGCCACGTGTCGACGCTCGGAACGGCGCCGAGCTCGGCCTCCTGCCAGTCCCCGTCGTCCACCCGGACCTCCACGCGGCGGATCCCGCGGTGCTGGGCCCACGCGACGCCGGCCACGACGACCGGTCCGGCGGGCATCCGTGCGAGCGGCCGCGGCGTGTCGATCCGCGACATCGTCTCGACGGGGCCGGGGTCTTCGGCCC
>JAIMAN010000034.1 GCA_023511915.1 Armatimonadota bacterium | reverse complement strand
CACCAAGTCGCCCTGCTTGACCGCCTCCGAAATGACGGGCGGCAGGTGTCCGCTGTTGCCGATGCAGGTTGTGCAGCCGTAGCCGACCACATGGAAGCGCAACGCCTCCAGATAGGGCAGCAGCCCCGCGTTCGCCAAGTAGTCCGACACCACGCGGCTACCTGGCGCGAGGCTCGTCTTCACCCACGGCTTGACCTGTAGCCCGCGCTCGACGGCTTTCTTCGCCAGCAGCCCCGCCGCGACCATCACCGCAGGGTTCGAGGTGTTCGTGCATGAGGTAATCGCCGCGATGACCACATCACCGTGCTTGAGGAAGGTCTCCTCGCCGTCCAGCACGACGGGCACGCCCACATGCCCGCGCTCGGCAGGCGTGTCCTCCACAGGCGATTCATCGTCCCACTGGCTCGGCTCGTGCGGCTGCAGCCCGAACCCGCCCTCGCGCAGGGGGGTATACAGCGCTTTGCGGAAACTCGCTTGCATCTCGCGCAGGGGCACACGGTCGTGCGGGCGTTTGGGTCCCGCAAGGCTCGGCTCGATAGCGCTGAGGTCTAACTCCAGCGTGTCGGAGTATTGGGGGTCGGGCGTCTCGTCGGTGCGGAACAGCGCGTTCTCCTTGCAGTACGCCTCCACAAGGCGCACGAGGCTCTCGTGCCTGCCCGTGAAGCGCAGGTACTCCAGCGTGCGCTGGTCGACGGGGAAAAAGCCCATCGTCGCGCCGTACTCGGGCGCCATGTTCGCAATCGTCGCGCGGTCTTCCACCGTGAGGCTGCTCAAGCCCGGTCCGTAGAACTCCACGAACTTGTCCACCACGCCCTTCTTGCGCAGCATTTGGGTGACGGTCAGCACCAAGTCGGTCGCTGTCGCGCCTTCGGGCAACTCGCCCGTGAGTTTGACGCCCACCACCTGCGGAATCAGCATATAGTAGGGCTGTCCCAGCATCACGGCTTCGGCTTCAATCCCGCCGACGCCCCAGCCGAGAATGCCCAGCGCGTTAATCATCGTCGTGTGGCTGTCCGTGCCGACCAGCGAGTCGGGGAAGGCGACCACCTCGCCGTTGACCTGCTTGGTCTGCACCACCTTGCCGAGATACTCCAAGTTCACCTGATGCACGATGCCCGTGCCTGGAGGCACCACGCGGAAGCCGTCGAACGCGCGTTGCGCCCAGCGCAGCAGCATGTACCGCTCGCGGTTGCGCTCGAACTCTTTCTCGACATTCAGGAAGAAGGCGTACTGCGTGCCGAAGTAGTCCACCTGCACGGAGTGGTCGATCACGAGATCGGCGGGCACGACGGGGTTGATGCGCTGGGGGTCTTTGCCGCGCTCTTGCATTGCGTTGCGCATCGCCACGAGGTCTACGATGCACGGCACGCCCGTGAAGTCCTGTAGGATCACGCGGGCGGGCATCAGCGGGATTTCGCGTGGCTCGGGGTGCGGCTGCCAACTCGCCAGCGCGCGTAGGGTCGCTTCCGCCTCTGCATCAAGGAGCGTTGCGCCGTCGGGCGATTCCGCCACGCGCAGCATATTCTCCAACAGCACGCGTATCGAAAACGGCAAGCGGTCAATCCTGCCCAATCCCTGCGTCTCTGCGGCGGGCAAACTGTAGTAGGTGTAGGGCTGTCCCTCCACGGATAAAGTGGCTCGCGTCGTCATGGGTTGTCTCCTCCGCTACAGGAGTGTACCCGATAGCTGGGGCTACTCAGCAGAGACGACGATGTCCGTGGTGCGTCCATCGCTGAGACGCACACGGAGGATGTCGTTGCCGCTGCTGGTCAACCAACCCGCGATAGGGTTGTCCGCAGCGATAGTGCCGAGGCTATGGTCGATTAGGCGTATACTGTCCCCACTGCGCGCTACTTGGTGCAATCCCTCGCCGAATGTGTTGACGACATACAATTCACCTGTATCCGCGTCATACAGCGCGACATGCTTCCCTGAAGGCGCGATTGAGGCGTTCGTGACATTTTTGAACATACCGACAGCGAAGATGTGTCCTTCACCTCGCCGAATGACTACCCGCTCGTCGACGAGGTCGTCTGTATTCTCTCTGCCCCACCGCGCCTTGTAGACCCCACAGGTAGGCGAGGACGCCAGCAAAGTCTCCAGACCATGCTCCGACGAGATAAGCGGGGGGAAGGATGCTGCATAACGGGACACGCCAAAAGGCAGGGCAAGGTAGGCGGCGACTGCAATCAGCGCAGCAGCGGCAGTTCCCACAGCCACTTTGAGCCAGCGTCTACGAGCGGAGCGTTGCCGCAGTTGTTTCGCTGTTGCCCGACGGCTCTGCTCATAGTGCTGGATGGCGCGTCCCAAGTTCTCGTCCGAGACGCCAGCCTCGCGAGCAATCGCGCGCAGTTGCTCTGCAGTGATTGTGTTGTCCTGCAGGTGCGCTGCGATGCGCAGGATTTCGCCCGCCTCTTCGGGCGAGTAGTGCGCCTGGGGCTCGGTCATCTCAGCGGTTTGGCTCTGTTCCAGTGTCATCGTCTTTCCCCCGCCGATATTATACGGCAATTCCACCCCAAATTCCTGCCGATCGCTCATAACCATAGCAGGAATGTTGTTCTCGCGCGTCTAATTAGGTGCTGGGTGATGACGATGGTCTGGCGCAAGGTCGCACACATCGCGCTTGGATGCGCACTGCTGATTGGCTTTCAGTTGTACGGGATTGCTGGGTTAGTGCAGAACGAGCCGCCGCGCGGCAGCGTGTTCGGAGTTGCCTATTCTGAACGCACGCTCGCGCCGATTCCGAAGACCTATGTTCGCTTGATACGACAAGAACCTTTAGACCAACCGCGCGAAGATACGCCCGACGCCTACTCCCCACCTGCCGAGCCTACTGAGATGCACACTCGCGTCCAGGGGTGGGATGCCGAACGGTATGAGTGGTACGAGTGTGGCTACATGGGCGCGCCTGACGAAAGCACTTGGGAAGCGATTGCTGACGCACAGGGTCGCTTCCAACTGCGCGGTATCCCTGCAGGCGTCTACGAGGTGGAGGCGCGCAGCGACTGGCACGACCTCTACGATTACGATTACGCCCATTCCGAGCGTCGCGTGCGTATCGTGGTGCGCGACGGCGAGCGATTAGACCTCAACCTCGCCCTCAAGCCGCCCAAGCCGTTTTTGGAACTCATCCACCCGCAAGCGGTCTACTACCCCGACGAGCCGCTGCGCGTGGGCATCCGCGGCTACAACGACGACGACACTATCCGCCTGACTCTGCACCGCGTGCGCCACCAGTCCAAAGAGGCACTGCCTTCGGGATTGTACCGTTTTCTGAACGAAGTGCGCTATGGCTGGTGGCGCAGCGACGGGCAGCTGGGCAAAGTGCTGGAATATTACGCCACACACTTGGAGTCGATATGGTCGCAGGAGACGCCAATTCGCGGGCGCGACCCAGAGGGGGTGTTCACGCAATATGTAGATGTGCCTAAGCAGCCCGAAGGGACTTACCTGCTGGAAGCGCAGTCGGGCACGAACCGCCAGGTGGCGCTGCTTGTGGTCTCCTCGATTGGGGTCGTCTCCAAAGTGAGTCGCGAGGCGACGGAGATTTGGTGTACCGAACTGCGCACCGGGCAGCCGCTGGCGGGCGTCGAGGTGCGCCTCTATCGTACCCGCAGGGTAGGTACAGGCAACGCTGTACGCGACGAAACCCGTCTCGTCGCGCAGGGGCGCACCAACCGCGACGGACTGGCGCAACTGGGACGCATCCCACCCCATACCGACTGGCAAGAGCAGGAGCGCGAGGTTATCGCCGTGCATTCGCCGCGCACGGGCGAACTCGTACACTGGGGGTATGTGCGCACCGCGCCATGGCGCGGAGGACCCGACGCCTCTGAGCCGCTCATAGGCGCAATTTACACCGAACGCCCCATCTACCGCCCTGGACACACGGTTCACTTCAAGGGCATCGCGCGGCTGGGCAAAGTGCCCAACTACCGCCTGCCGCCGCCCAACACGCCCGTGCAGATTAGCATCCTGAACCCGCGGGACGAAATCGTCTACGAGACGCGCACGCCCACCAACGGCACGGGCGCGTTCCATGCCAGTTTCCCGACCTCGCCCGAAGCGGAGACGGGCTACTACACCATCCGCGCCACCGTCGGCGGCTACGGAACCATCGAAGAGTTGGCGCCCCTCAGCGCGTACCGCAAGCCGACCTATCGCATCACCCTCAAGCCCGACCGCGACCTCTACATGCCTAACGACACAGTACGCATTCCCGTCCAGACCGAATACTACTTCGGCATGCCCGTGCCGAACACGCAGTTGACCTACACGGTCTACCGCCGCGAGAACTGGCGCTGGTACAGCTATTGGGACACGGAGTACGATTGGCTGTCCGACGAAGAGAGCGAGGTGTATGATGACAGTTATGGCGATTATGGGCAAGTGGTGCAGACGGGCGAGTTGACGACCGACTCGGCAGGGCGGGCGATGATCGTGCTGCGCACGAACGACCTGCTGCCGACCGATGACGCCGACCGTGGGTCTTACTGGGACGCCACAGCGTTGAGCTACGACTACACGGTAGAGGTCTACGCGCTTTCGGAGGGCTGGGAAGGCGCGAAGGGGCGCGCCTCGTTTGAGGCGGCGACCGCCCACTGGGAGGCAATCCTTATGCCCGAAACCGAGTTTGGTGAAGCAGGCACGGTGTATCGCTACCGCGTGCGCTTGACCGATCGGCGCACGGGCGAGCCTGTGCAAGCCGCGCTGCAGTGGCAGGCGGTGCTGAAACTTCAGGCGGGCAGTCGCACGCGGGTCGAAGAGCAACATCAGGGCGCGCTTCAGACCAACGCGCAGGGCGTCGCCGAGTTCCAGTTCACGCCTGATCTCAGCGGCGACTGGGAGGTGTCCATCACAGGGCGCGATATGGACGGCAACCGCTTCCAAACGCGCCACTACCTGTGGGTGTCGGGGCAGGGGTACACGCCGTGGTGGGCGCGTCGCCAAGACGCGAACGCGCTGGAGGTGCGCCTGCAAAAACGCGCCTACGAAGTCGGCGAACCCGTCGAGGTCGCCATTCGCACCCCGCACCGCGACGCCGCGTTCTACATCACTGTAGAGGGCGACCGCCTGTACCACTCGCAGGTCGTGCGGGCGCAGGGCGCGCTGACCCGCGTGCGCCTGCCCGCCGCCACGCGCGAGCAAATCCCGAACGCCTTCGTCTCAGTCTGCATGGTGCGCAACAAGGAACTCGTGCGCCGCGAGGTGGAGTACCGCGTCGGCAAGGGGCACGGCGCGTTGCAGGTGCAGGCGCAACCCGACAAACCGCGCTACGCACCAGGTGAGACGATGCTGGTGCGCCTGCAGACTGCCGATATGCAAGGCAAGCCTGTCTCCGCCGAGGTCTCGCTGGGCGTCGTGGACGAAGCCATCTACGCCATCCGCGAGGATAGCCCCGCCGCCATACGCCGAGCGTTCTACTCGCGCCAGTGGAACCGTGTTGAGACCGACTTCTCCGCCGTGTGGCTGGCGTTGCAGGGCGATAAAGGCGCAGTGGAGGCTATCCGCCGCGACTTCCCCGACACCGCTTATTGGCAGCCGACCATCCGCACCGACGCGCGCGGGCAAGCCACCGTGCAGGTGCGCCTGCCCGACAACATCACCGAGTGGCGACTAACGGCAATCGCGCACACGGCGGACACCAAAATCGGCTACGCCCGCGCGAAGGTGAAAGCGGCGAAAGACCTCATGGCGCGCCTGCGCCTGCCGATGTGGCTGGTGGAGGGCGACCGCACGGAGATCAACGCCATCGTCAGCAACGACACCGACCAGCCGCGCGAGGTGGAAGTGGAACTGCGCACGCCCGACGGCGTCCGCACACAGACCGTGCGCGTGCCCGCCCGCAACTCCGCCACCCTGCGCTGGGACTACACCCCCAGGTCGCTGGGCGAGCAGCGGTTCGTGCTGATAGCCCGCGAGCGCGGCGGACGCCTGCGCGACGCCGAAGAGCGCACGCTGACAGTCAAGCCGCTGAGCCTGACGGAGACCGACAGCCGCGCCGTGCTGCTGAACGCCGAGCGCACGCTGACGCTGACCCTGCGCCCCGACGCCATCCCTGCCCGCGCGACGCTGACCTTGCGCAGCTTCCCCAGCGCGAGCGCAATCGCCCTCGATAGCCTGCCCTACCTGCTGGACTACCCCTACGGCTGCGTGGAGCAGACCGTAAGCCGCTTTGTGCCCGCTATGTTAGCTAAACGCGCGTCAGAGCAGCTTGGCGCGCCGATGGACGCCGAAACCCAGCGCAAAATCGCCGAAATCGCCGAGCAGAGCCTGCAGCGACTGGCGCGCATGCAACTGGAGAACGGCGGCTGGGGCTGGTGGGACGAGGGCGAGGCGTACCCGTGGACGACCGCCTACGCCGTGTGGGGACTGCACAAAGCCCAGCAAGCGGGTGTGCCCGTGCCCGAAGCGATGTACCGCAAGGGCATCGACGCCCTGCGCCGACTCGTGGTGCAACGACTCGCCCGCGTCCACGAACACGAGGGGCGCGAGCAATGGCTTAGCCTCTACGACTGGATCTTCCCGCTGCTGGCGCTGGCTTCGGTAGACCCGACGCCGCCCGACGCCCTGCGCTATGAACTCACAGGCGTTCTTACCAACTGGGTCGAGTTCCTGACCACGCCTCGCCCCGCCGATGAGCGTTCCTACCGCAGTCGCGATCTGCAGATGTATCGCCTGCATGTAGCGGCGATGTTGCAGCGCTGGCGCAGTCTGCCCAACGCCGACGCGCACCTGCGCGAGCTGTGGCGCGCCCTCGAACGCGACGCGCTGGAAGACCGCAGCCACATCGACTGGGAGCCGAACCGTACCGATGACGAATGGTACTGGGTCTCGTGGGCGTCAATAGAGACACAGGCGACCGCGCTCCTAACGCTGTTGAAGGCGCGCCCGTTGGCAACTGAGCTGTTCGGCAGCCCGCAGCGCTACGAGCAACTGGTAGGCAAAACCGTGACAGGTCTCGCGCTCGGCTACCGCAACGGTCGCTGGTACTCCAGCCGTGATACCGCGCTGGCAGTGGAGGCGTTGCTGGAGTATAGCCTGCGCTACGAGCGCGATTCGTACCGTGAGAGCGCATACGAGGTGTGGCTGAACGGGCAGCGGGTGCGCACGATTGAAGCACGCGCCCAAGGCAGTCGCCGTCCTGCGTTGACGCTGCGGCTTGAGGGCTTGCCGTGGCGCGCGGGCGAGAACACGCTCGTGCTGCGCCCCGTGCGCGGCGCGCCGCTGGTGAGCATGACCTTCGAGCAGCCGCGCCAACTCGCCTTCCAAGACGCCGACGCGCCCGCAGGACCGTTGCAACTGCGCGTCTATCGCGTGGAGCGACCCGCCGAGATGACCACCCCAGGCGAACGGCTGCGCCCGCTGCGCTCAGGCGATACCGTGCGCACAGGCGACCTGCTCCGCATCGATGTGGTCGCCCGCATGCCCCGAAAAGTCTCCCGCCTCGACTACACTGTGCTGGAGACGCCGTTCCCTGCGGGGTGCGCGCCGTTCGATACGGAGGCGTTCCTGTCGGCATGGTGGTGGGACTACATCCACGAGGAGATACGGGACGACCGCGCCGCCGCCTTCCGCAGTGAGTGGCGTCGCGGCAGCGAGTACCGCTACACGCTGCTGGTGCGCGCCGAATCGCCAGGCGAGTATACGATATTGCCCGCGCACTTGTGGGGCATGTACGCGCCCTACCAAGCGCACAGCAACCCGTTCCGTATCAAGATTGCTGCGAGGTGAGATGCGATGAAGCAACGCTGGCAACGAGTCCGCCCCGTGATGTGGGCGCTAACCCCTATCGTGGGTGTGGCGATGCTCTTTCTGTTGCCGTGGCTGGTGCGCGAGTTGCGCCCGCTTAGCTCGGACGCGCTGTTTCGGGAGGCGCGTGCCGAGCTGGGCGCAACGCGCGCCCGCTCTCCAAAAGCCGCCGCGGTCTATGTGCGTGCGCTCGTGCATGCAGGCGACGCCGACAAAGCGCGGGCGTTCGTACAATCCCTGCCCCCAAACGCCAAGCCGTGCGCCCAGCACGAACTCATCCGCGCGCTTATCGACATCGGCGCGCTGAACCGTGCGTTTCAACTGGCGCATGAGCACCTGCGGATGGGCAACTACCAGCACTGCTGGAGCAGTGGCGGTGGCGCGAGAGAATACCTCTACTGGTATCTTGCCGACGAGCTTCTCGCCGCAGGTCGCTTGGAGGACGCTTGGACAGTCATCAGGTGGATTAGGGACTCTGGTAGCAGCTACCAAGTCCCCGAACTGTACAAGCATCTGGTGCGCCGCTCGGTGGCATCAGGGCGAGTAGATCTCGCGTTGCAGGCGTTGCAGCAAATAGACGCCGATTATACACACGCGGAGACGCTTCTCGTGGTGCAAGCCTTGCTTGAGCAGAGGCAGGCGCAACGCGCGCTTGACTTCCTCAGCCGCCAGATTCGGCGAGTTAGGCAGAAAGATGATACCGTCCGCCTGCCCGCCGCGTTAGAGGCGACAGTGCGGCAAGCAGCGCGGCTCGCACGCGCAGAGCGCTCCGACGCCGCCGCGCAACTCGCCGAGCAGACGCTCCAACGCTACCTGCGCACTCATACCCAGAAGACAATCAGCTACGATACGCTCTACACGCTCGCCGCGCGCTTCACTGAACACCTGCCCGCCGCAACGATGGAGCGCATCCTACGGCGGCTGCCCACCGACAAGTACGAATGCGCAGCGACCCACCTGCGCGGCGGCTACATCATCGGGCTGCTCAACGCAGGGCGGTGGAGCGACTTAGTGCGCGTGTTGGAGACGCCCAGCGGACACTCTGAACAGCCTCACATCCCGCGTGCATGGCTAATCGTTGCTGGTTATCTCCAAGCGGGCAAGGTGGAGCAGGCGCAGGCGTGGCTGCAGTCCGCGCCGATTCTTGACCCGAAGCGCACCGTGCGCGAGGGATTGCAGGGGCTGCGCCAGCGACTTCCCAGCCTCACCCCAGAAGCCAGCGACGCGATTGAGCGGCTGGCAACCGAGTGGGTGCTTGGCGTGCCTTCCGAATTCTTCTACAGGGTTGTCGGCATTTCTGTACGCGATACTGTCGTGCACATGGCGGATTTTGCCGCCTACTCAGTAATTGTGGCTGGCTCGCGCCGACGCTTCGGAGAAGCCGTGACGCTGACCGCGTGGAGCATGCGCGAAGGGGCCGAACGCACACTCAACGACGCGCTCATCTACGAAGCGGCGTTCCACTTGGGGCTTGACCACCCACAACTGGACACCTTGCTGCGAATCTCTGACCCCAACGATACGGTCTACTGGATGAAGGGTCTCGCGGCTGTTGCACAGGCAGGGCGGCTGGAGGATGCGGAAGCCATCTTACGCGCTGCGCCTTCTGTCCCCCTGTACGATACGGAGGCTTATCGTGCGGGCTACGCGATTGGGCTTGCCAAGCGCGGGCGGTTCCGCGAGGCGGTGCGCATGGCGCGTCGCTTACCTTACGCGGAGTATCGCGTCCATGCGCTGGCGAATATAGCCGCCGAACTCAAGCGGCGCGGGATGTAGCCCTATCAACGCGGTGTTGTCAGTTCCCTACCTGTTGAAGCGCGTACACTTCCACCATGCGCTGGGCGAACACGAGTTGCAGGCGTCCCCGTGCAATCGCGTCGTCATACAGGACGCGCCATGCTTCGGGTGTCCCCTGCGGCGTGAACTGGCGGTTGATGAGCAGGTAGGTGTAGTCGTTGGCTGCCATCCACTGCGCGAGGTCGTCGCCCGTGCGCATCTGGTCGTAGGGAATGAGCCTATGATGCCCCGCGTTGCCCCAGAGATAGCGTCGCTGCAGATAGTAGCCGCGCGTCTCGTCCAGCAGGATGACGCCTGCGTCGGGAGGCGTCTGCGCGTTGAGGAAGCGCACGGCGGGGTAGATTTGCAGCCGCCTGTCCAGATAGGCGTCGCGGTCGCGCAGCGCAAGCGGCAGCACAGGCAGGTAAACGCTTGCCATCAGCCACAGCGTGAAGCCCGCCTGCAACGCGAGCAACCCTGCATAGCTCCACCGCACCCAGCTCGCTGCGCGCCCCACCGACACCACTCCGCCCCCCGCCAGTATCGGCAACAGCAGCAGCCAGTAGCGCACCTGCTGCATCAGGTAGAACCAGCCGACGGTGTGCAGCCCTGCGAACGCGAGCAGGTAGCCCGCGCCCTGCGTCAGACCGCCCGACAGCCACAAGCTGGGCATTGCCAGCACGCCCACCCCCAGCGACGGCAACAAGAACACCCGCTCGCCCACCCGCGCGCCAATCGGGTCGGTGAACGGCGCGGGGTTCGCCGTGATGTTCCACGGCGCGAGTAGTAGCTGCGCAGGCTCGCGTCCCAGCCCGAACTTGAGCTGGTCGTTGCGGTAGGCGTCTGCCTGCGCTTGGCTCCAGTTCTCGCCGCCGAAGATTTCGTAGGCGAACGGGTACACGGGGTTGCCCGTCCAGAGGGCGTTGCGAATGTACCACGGTGCGCCAATCGCCGCTGCCAGCAGCCCCGCGCCCATCAGCGTCGGGAGAAGCCGCGCCTGCCCCACCCGCACGAGCCACACCAGCCCGACCAGCCCCCACAAGCCCGCTGTGAGCAGCGCGGTGTATTTCGTCGCGAGCGCAAAGCCCATCAGCGCGCCCGACAGCCACAGCCAACGCCGACCGCCCTCCTGCACGGCGTATGCCAGCGCGAACATGCCCAGCGACGCATAAAGCGCAGTCGCAAGGTCGGCGTACGCGCTGAACATCTGCCACAGGAACGCAGGCGCGCCCAGAATCAGCACTGCCCCCCACGCGCCCAACACGCCCCGACGCTGCAAAAAGCCCGCCGCACCCAGCACGGCTAACATCCCCACCGCCCAGTGCGTTACTTTCGCCGCCGACTCGCCTGCCACGCTTAGCCCCCACAGATACAGCATATCCTGCAACGGCGGGAAGTAGCTCTGGTGCATGAAGGGTATCTCCACCATGCGCCCTGCCTGCAGGTAGAGCTTGGGGAAGGCGAGGTGATAGGCGAGCGCGTCCCACTCGTTGCCGTCGGGCGGCAGGGCACACAGCAAGAGGCTCAACACAGCAAGCGCGGCGGAGAGGGTGAGTAGTGCCCCCTGTACCCACCTGTCAGCGGATAAGGCGACCCCCTCCTTGAGGTTCCCCCTGCCCGCAGGGGGAACCGAGCCTGCGCCTGACGACACCCCCTCCTTCAGGTTGCCCTTGCCCGCAGGGGGAACCGAACCCGCGTCTGCTCGGTTCCCCTCGCGAAGCGGGGGGAACCTTAAGGAGGAGGGCAAAAACCTCATCCCCAACACCCCCGCCACAATCAGCGGCGTCCACGGCACTGCGCCCATCCATCCCAGCGCGGCGCAGCCCGCAATCAGGTACGACCAAACCGCCAACGCGAGTGCGCCGCCATACGCCCACTGCTCCAAGCGGTTCGGCGTCCAACGGCGCGCCCACACACCGCCCAGCAGCGTCAGCGCAACCGCCGCAACCAGCCCAAGCCCAACGCCCAGCACGCCGATAGTGTACCGCCTATATCAGCGGCGTCTTGCCCGGTATCGGCACAGGGTCTTGCGGGGCGGGGCTGTCGTAATTGATGTTTATCACGCGCTCCACGAGGTTCTGCTTGGAGTTCAGCGCCGCCTCCCAAGTCACGATTTTGCCCGTGTACGCCGACATGCGTCCCATAATCGCCGTCAGCGTGCTTTCGGCAATCGTGCGCGTTTCGTTGATCGGCTCGCCCTTGCGGATGCTCTGAATCAGCACCCGATGCTCCTCCACATAGGGGTTCAGCCACTGCCTGCCGGGTTCCCAAGTCTCTTTGCCGCGCACATAGAAGTTGGTGAACTGCTCCATCAGCGCCTGCCCCTCCGCGCCAACCACTGTGTTGGAGACGCGATAGGCGGTGTTGTCCATCTGTCGGCACATTGCCAGCACGCGCACGCCGTTGGGGTACTCGTACTCAATCGCGAAGTGGTCGTACACATCGCCGTATTCGGGGGCAGTGCGCACTTGTCTGCCGCCCATCGCCATCGCCCGCACGGGCACGCTGCCCATCACCCAGTTCATCACATCGATGTTATGCACGAACTGCTCCACGGGCTGGTCGCCTGCCAGCCAAGTGTAGAACAGCCAGTTGCGCAGTTGGTAGACCATATCGCTCCAGCCTGCCTCGCGGGGGCGCGGCACGGGGCTGGCGGCGTTGTAGTAGGCGTAGGCGGCGCGAATCTCGCCGATATGCCCAGCACGAATGCGTTCAATCACGCCCTGATAGCCCGGATGCCAGCGGTACTGCGTGCCGGGCATCACGCCCAGCCGTTTCTGCTGTGCAATCTCGCCGCCGCGCAGCACCATCCGCACCCCTTCAGGGCACACCGCGACGGGCTTCTCCATAAACACATGCTTGCCCGCTTCCACCGCCGCCAGAAAGTGTATTGGGCGGAACGCAGGCGGCGCGCAAAGCAGTACCAAGTCAACCCCGCTCTCCAGCACTTTCTTGTAGGCGTCGAAGCCCACAAACCGACGCTCTGGGGCGACTTGCACGCGCTCGGCGAACTGCTCTTTGAGACCCTCGTGACTGGCGTTCAGGCGGTCTTCGAAGATATCGCCCAGCGCCCAGATGACCGTGCCGTCGTCGGCGCGCAGGCAGTCAATGGCGGCGCCTGTGCCGCGCCCACCGCAGCCCACCAGACCGACTTTGATACGGTCGGAACCCTGCGCATGCACCATCGACGCGAGCGGCAGCACACTCAGCGCTGCGCCCGCCTTCAGAAACTCTCGGCGTGTGATAGACTGGCTCATAGCGCGTATATTATGGCGCATCCGACAGATTCCTGCCTATGGGGTATACTCTCTGCGAGGTATCTCTACCTATGTTAGAAACGCCTGTTCGTACCGAGTCTATACGCTTTGAAGCCATCGCCGAGAAGGCGCTGGCGGGCGAGCGACTGTCGTTCGAGGACGGCGTCGCGCTGTTTCGCTATCCGAACCTGCCCGCGCTGGGCGCACTGGCGCACGAAGTGCGCATGCGCAAGAACCCCCACCCGTATGTCACCTATGTCATCGGACGCATCATCAACTACACGAATGTGTGCTGGGTACGCTGCAAGTTCTGCGCGTTTTATCGCCCGCCGAACCACGCCGAGGGCTACCTGCTCAGCGACGAGGAGATTCTCCAGAAAATCGACGAGTTGGTGCAGCAGGGCGGCGTCGAGGCGCTCATTCAGGGCGGGCTAAACCCGAAACTGAAGATCGACTACTACGAGCGGCTCTTTCGGCTCATCAAGCAGCACTATCCGCAGGTGATTATTCACGGGCTGTCGCCGACGGAGATTCTGTATATCGCGCACATCTCGCGCCTAAGCGTGCGGGAGTGCCTGCAGCGGCTCATTGCTGCGGGGTTGAACTCGATTCCGGGCGCGGGCGGCGAGATACTGGTGGACCGCGTGCGCCAGCAAATCGCCCCGTTCAAAGACACGGCGCAGGAGTGGCTGGACTTCATGCGTGAGGCGCACCAGCTGGGGCTGCGTAGCACGGCGAGCATGATGTACGGGCATGTGGAGACCATCGAAGACCGTGTGGAGCATTTTATCCGCCTGCGCGAGGCGCAGGACGAGACGGGCGGCTTCACAGCGTTCGTGTGCTGGAACTTCCAGCCCGAAGGCACCGACCTGCCGCTGGCGCGCAAGGCGACGCCCGCCGAGTACCTGCGCACCGTCGCTGTCGCCCGCCTGATGCTGGACAACTTCGACCACCTGCAGGCGAGCATCCTCACGCAGGGTCCCAAAGTCATCACCGTCGCCCTGCGCTACGGGCTGGACGACATGGGGTCTACCATGATTGAGGAAAATGTCGTCTCGGCGCAAGGGTCGAAGTTTATTCTAAACGCGCAGGAGATTGAGCGCGTGATTCGCAGCGCGGGCTTCATCCCCAAGCGGCGCAACACGCGGTATGAGTGGGTGGATTAGCGCGCAGGGAAGTTTGGAGTGCGGAAGCGGGGCTTCCGCCCAACGCTGAAGCTGACGCTTCAGCACTCCAAAACTGTTGCTGTGCCTGTGAACTGACCTCAGATTATTGCTCCCCACACCTGCTCCAGCTGTGCCCGCTGCGTCTCGGTTAGGTCAGAGAGCGGCGGGCGCACGAATGCGTGTGGGAAGCCCGTTAGTGCCAGCGCGTACTTGAAGTTCGCAGGGGCAGGGAAGGCGTCAATCGCGTCGGCGGCGGCGTCAATCAGCGTCTGCAGACCCGTGCAGTCCGTGCCCTGCTCAAAGGCATGGCACAGCGCAACCATGCGGGGCAGGTAGACATTCGCCAGCCCGCTGATTGACCCTGCGCCCCCACCCTGAAGACAGCGCGTCAGCAGTTTCTCCTCGCCGACCCACACGCGCAGGCGCGGCGCGTACTTCAGGAACTGCCCCAGCGCGCGTGTGCTCCCCGAACTGTCCTTGACGCCGTGCAGGTTCGGGTGTTCCAGCAGCGCGTCCACAAGCGCGGAGGTGAGTTTGACGCGCGTGCGCTGCGGGATGTTGTAGAGGATTATGGGTAGCCGACTGGCGTCCAGCACGGCGCGATAGAAGGCAATTAGCCCCTCCAGCGTCGCGGGGTAATAAAACGGCGGGGCGACCATCAGCGCGTCGCAGCCCGCTTTCGCTGCCTGCCGCGCTAAGTAAAGCGCCTCGTCCAGACTGCACGACAGCACGCCTGCGATAATCTGCAGTTGCCCCTTGCCCTGCACGGCAAGCTCGTACAACTGCACCTTTTCGGGCGCGCTCAGCGAGGGACCCTCGCCCGTCGAGCCAGCGACCACGACGCCCTGTGCGCCGTGCGCCTCAAAGTGCGCCAACAACCGCACGAAGTAGGGCGCGTCAATCGCCCCCTCCAGCGTGAACGGCGTAATCGCCGCCACATGCACCCCCGCGCGGATAGGCTGCATGCTCATAGGGGGAATCGCGGTCGGGCGCGCATAAAGTTGAACAAGCCGCGCCAGAACTCGGCGCGCGCCCGCGTCTCCGCCGCTTCCGCCTCAATCTGCGCGATTGCCATCCCCGCCTTCGCTTCGGGCGGGATGTCCATAGCACGCGCATCGTGCAGCACACGCGCCATCTTCTCCAACTCCGCGTTGTCCACCCACACGCCGCCGCACGGGTCGCAGGTGTCCAGTTCGATGTCCGAAGTGTAGAGGTAGCGATAGGGGCGCAACGGATAGCGGCACACGGGGCATAGCCGCTCCCATGGCGGGTCGTAGGCGACCACCTGCGGCTGGTACAGCGTATCAAGGCGCGGCAGAATGCTCTCGTCAACCTCGTTGAGGCGCGTCAACTCGTCGGCGTCGAACCAGATGCCTGCGCAGGCAGGGCAGACATCGATCGTCACGCCGTAGTGAATCTGCGGCTTCAGTTCAATCTGGCACACGGGGCACAATCGCTCTCTCATGGTTTCTCCCCTACAGGCTCGCCGCGCAGGGTCAGCGTAAAGTCGCCTTCCACTGCGCCCGCGCGCATGTTAAGTGTACCCCGAATTTGGCGCGTCCAGCCCGACTGCGCGTCCACATGGACGATCATTTCGCCTTCCATTTGGGGCAGCGAGTCGGGCATCGGCTCCACCTGCACGCGGATGCGGTAGCACTTTGCGCCGTCCAGCGTCTCGACGCCCTCCAGTTGGCAGAGGTATTTGACTTCGAGGCTGCCGACGCGCTCCATACGCCCCCACTGCGCGCCGATGCGCACCGGGCGGTCGGGGTAGGCGTAGGCGAACGCGCCGATGACGAAGACCCCCTCGTCCAGCGGCGTTTCGCGTCCGTCGGGGTGCAGCCGCCAGCGTGTTTTGGGCTTGAGTTCGCCGAACGGCGCCGCGCTCGCCTGCAGGCGCTGCAGCGCGTCGGGTTCCATCTGCAGCGTGCGCTCGGCGGTTGCGCTACCGTCCGACTCTACGGACAGCACGCGGTCGATGTAGCGCAGCTCCAGCGCGTCGGTCTGCCCGCGTAGCTTGCCCTGCAGGGTCAGCGTATAGCGCCACTGGTCGCCCGCGCGCAGGGTGCGCCGAATCGTATGCTCTGGCTCGCCGCAGCCCGTGAGGAGCCACAGCGCAAGCCAGAGCATGCCCACCAGACGCGCCGCCATTTAGAACTGGAAGCCGAGAGTGAACGAGAAGCCGTTCGCGCGGTCCTTATTCGCCCCGAAGCGGTCGGTAATGTCGAAGTTCAGTTCCGCGCTATAGGTGTCGTTGAACCACAAGGTCAGCCCGACGCGCCCGCCGAAGATGTTTTTGCTGGGTCCTGTGGTGTCCACGATATATAGCCCCGCGCCGAGTCGCAGCTGCAGGCGCAGGTCGCTGTCCCCAACGGGCTGCTCGTACACCTGCGTCACCAGCAGGCTGGTGATCGCGCCGCGCGAGCCGCCCGTCTGGTGTGTGAACAGGTCCGCGCTCAGTTCGGTCGCGTCGCTGCCCAACAGCGGCACGCCGTCCGTTGCAAAGGTCAGCCCAACGGCGAACCAGGTCTTGTTGAACGCCTGCAAGTCGGTGTCCGACGGGAAGTACGCGCCGAAGCGCAGGCGCGCCGCCGCCGTCTCCAGCTGCGCCGCCGCCGTCGCGAAAGTCAAAGTCATCAGCGCGCCCAGCGCGCTCCAACGAATCCAGCGAGTCATCATCATCCAGTCAACCTCCGTGTTCTGTTGGGGGATCCCGCGCAGGCAGATTCGCGCCCCCGCGCGTGTTTCCTGCTACTTCCGACGGCGATTTTGCGGGTATCATGGGGGTATGCAGACTGAGACGACGGTAGCGGTCGGCGGAGAGGCGACTGTCGCTATCGCGCCCGCGCCGCAGACCACGCAGGCGATGACGCCCGTGCAGTGTCCCATCTGCGGTCAGGTGAACCCACCTGGCGAGATATACTGCATCGAGTGCGGCTTCCTGCTCAGCAGCGCTGCGCCTACAGAACTCGCTCCACAAGGCGCGTACCCGAAACTGCGCGACGCCGCAGGGCGTGAGTTCCTGCTCAAGGCAGGCGAGAATATCATCGGGCGCGACCCCAGCAGCGATGTGCTACTCAGCGACGGCACGGTCAGCCGACGCCACGCCTGCATTATTATCGAAGAGAACCACGCCTACATCCAAGACTTGGGCAGCACGAACGGCACGCAGCTCAACGGGCAGCCCGTCGGCGCGGAGCGCACGCCGCTACCCCCAAACACCCAGCTCCAGTTCGGCAGCGTGCTGATGACACTGGAGCTGCCCGAAGGCTTCGAGACACCCACTGTCGCTGCCGAGGTCGCCCCGCCGCTGGCGTACCTTGTGAGTCTGACCGACCCCAGCCTGCGCTTCCCGCTGTATGCCCGCCTGCAACGCATCGGGCGACGCGCAGGCAACGACATCGTGATCCCCGACGCCTATGTGTCGGGACAGCACGCCCAGATCGAAATCGTCGGCACAGATGTGCGCATCACCGACCTTGGCAGCACGAACGGCACTTTTCTGGGCGAGACAAAAATCGCGCCGAACATGCCAACCACCGTGCCTCCCGACGCGACGCTGACGCTGGGCAAGACGCAGTTCCGCATCGAGTGGGCAACCGCTGCCGAGCCGACCGAAGCGTCCGACACACCCGCTACCGAAGCCGATGCCGAAACGCAAACGCACGACGCGACGACCGACGAGGCATAACATGAACGAAGCGCGCCGCGTGCAGGGCATGCTGGGTGTGCTGTTTGTGGCGATTGCCGCGCTGGCAATCGCGGTGGGCGTGTGGTTGCGCCTCACGCCCGCCCCGCCACCTCCGCCGCCTGCACCGCCTCGCGAAGCGCGTATCTATATTCCGAAAGTGGACGCTCAAGGCGAGCTAACCTACGAGAGCAAGCCCATCGCGATTCAGAACCCCAACGCCGCGTACACGGAGGTGTTCGAGACGCTCATTCGCGAGTCGGGCGTGTTCCCCAAAGGCGCGCGGCTACTCGGCGCGACCGTTCAGGACGGTACGCTGCAGCTCAACTTCTCGCCCGAGCTGACCCAGAACTTCGAAGGCGGCTCGGACGATGAAGCCGCGCTCGTCAACGCGATTACCAGCACCGCAGGCAGCTTCCCGAACATCGAGCGCGTGCAGATTCTGGTCGACGGCAAGCCCATTGAGAGCCTCGGCGGGCACATCGACCTCTCGCAAGCGCTGCCTGTGAGCCGCTAAGGGCTTGAGCGTGGGGCTTCCTGCTTTTCGGGTGTTTCTGTTTTACGGCAAGAGACGCTCCACCGCAAGGGGTGCATTGGGCACACACAGCGGGCAGAGCTGCCGCGTGATCCAGCGGCGCATCGGCAGGCTGGGACGGCGACGCACCTTCAGCTTGTTGACTGTGCGACCCATCTCACGGAGGCGACACGATGACCTTGATCGCCTCGGCGCGGCGCAGCAGCGCGTAGCCTTCGGGTGCGCTCTGTAGGGGCAGGCGGTGCGTAATCAGCCGCTCCACGGGTAGCCCGTTGGCGATGAGCGTCAGCGCAGTGCGCATCTCCCCATGGCTGGCGGAGTAGCTGGGCACAAGGCGCGTCTCGCGGAAGTAGAGGTCGTGCCAGGGGAGGGGGAACCGCGCGTCGGGCGGCGCAGGCGTGAACAGCACGACCGCTCCATCGGGCGCGACGATTTGTAGGGCAAGCGCCAGCGCAGGCTCGCTGCCCGGTCCCACGACGACGACTGCCGCGCCGTCGCGCAGCGTGTGGGGCGCATCGTCGGCGTGCAACGGCGTCGCGCCCAGCGACTCAGCGAACGCCAGCCGATGCGCCAGACGATCAATCGCGTAAATCTGCCCCGCGCCCCACGCCTGACCCAGCAACAGGTGCAGCATGCCCATCACGCCCATCCCGATAATCGCGAGGGTGTCGCCGTGTTTCAGACCCGCGCGGCGCAGCGAGCGCATGACACAAGCCAGCGGCTCCACGAACGCCGCCCGCTCGTCCGACACATGGTCAGGCACGCGCAGCAGGTCTACCCGCACAATCGCAGCGGGCGCGATAAACCGCTCGCTCAGCCCGCCGGGAACAAGCTTGGTGCTGCGCCAAGTGGGGCAGTGGACGAACGCCCCGCGCCGACAGAGGTCGCACTGCAAGCACGGCGCATGGTGATGCACGGCCACGCGCTCGCCGACAGCAAGCCCCTGCACACCCTCGCCCAACGCCTCAATCTCGCCGACCAGCTCGTGCCCAGGCGTCAGCGGCGCCTTGCGCAGGGTGTACCAGTCCATCACCTCGCCCGTGCACAGCCCGCACGCACGCAGGCGTATCAACGCCTCGCCTGCCTGCAGGGGGGGCAACTCGACGCGCTCCCAGTGGTACTCGCCGTCAGGCGTCAGTCGCCAAGCGTGTGTGTGCATAGCGGGAGTATACCTGCAGGGACGCGCCCTGTGGCGCACCGCGCAGCGTTTTTTCGGCGCACGCAGCGGTTTGCCCGCTAACCCGCGTCGTCCGTGGGGGATGAGCTGCCCTCTTCCTGCAGCACGCTTAGGGGCAGTAGGTGTCCCAGCTTCTCGGCTTTCGTGCGCAGGTAGCGGATGTTGTGCGGGTTCGGCGTCGCCACCAACGGCACATGCTCGACAATCTCCAGCCCGTAGCCTTCCAGTCCTGCGATTTTCTTCGGGTTGTTGGTCAGCAGGCGGATTTTGCGCACGCCGAGGTCTACCAGCACCTGTGCGCCCAGCCCGTAGTCGCGCAGGTCGGGCTTGAAGCCCAGCGCTTGGTTCGCCTCGACGGTGTCCAGCCCGTGTTCCTGCAGGTGGTAGGCGCGCATCTTGTTCACGATGCCGATGCCGCGCCCCTCTTGGAGGATGTAGACCAGCACGCCGCGCCCTTCGTTGGCAATTGTGCGCAGCGCGAGTTCCAGTTGCGAGCCGCAATCGCAGCGCAGCGAGCCGAGCAGGTCGCCCGTGATGCAGCTGGAGTGCATGCGCACCAGCACAGGTTCACCGTCGTCCACTTTGCCCGCTACCAGCGCAAGGTAGGGGTTCGGGTCTAACTCCGACTCGTAGGCGTATACCGTGAAGTGCCCGTACTTAGTGGGCAGCGAGACGGGCGGCGACGCGCGACGGATGAGTTTCTCGTGCTGACGGCGGTAGGCGATGAGGTCGGCAATCGTCAGAATCTTCAGTCCGTGCTTGCGTGCGATCTCGATGAGTTGCGGCAAGCGCGCCATCGAGCCGTCCTCGTTCAGGATTTCGCAGATGACGCCAGCGGGGAACAGCCCCGCCAGCCGCGCGAGGTCTACGGCGGCTTCGGTGTGCCCCGCGCGGCGCAGCACGCCCCCAGGCGCGGCGCGCAGCGGGAACACATGTCCAGGGCGCACGAAGTCGTCGGGCTTGGCGTTGGGGTCGCAGAACTTGCGGATGGTCAAGGCGCGGTCGAACGCCGAGATACCCGTGCTGATGCCCTCGCGGGCGTCGATGGCTTCCGCCATCGGCGTGCCAAACTGCGCCGTGATGGCTTTGGTCATCATGGGGATGCCGAGTTCGTCCAGTCGCGCGCCGTCCGTCGGCAAACAGAGCAGCCCGCGCCCATGCACCACCATGAAGTTCACCGCTTCGGGGGTGACCTTCTCGGCAGCCATCAGGAAGTCGCCCTCGTTCTCGCGGTCTTCGTCGTCGACCACGATAAGCATGCCCCCGTCGCGGATAATCTCGATCGCCTCTTCGCCGGTGACGAACACCTGCGGGTCGCGCTCCTGTGCGGTATCTCCCGTGCCAGTACGAGCGGTCATCGGTGCAAATTATACCCTACGGCGGATTGCTCGTTGTGGCTTGTCTCCAGCGCGCGCACGCGCTCCTGCAGGTTCTCCAAGTTCGCTTGCAAGCTCAAGTGGTGTTCGGTGGTGGTGCGGCGCAGTTGTTCCATCTCGTCGCGCAGGGCTTGCAGTTGCTCTGCAAGCGCGTCGTTGCCTGCGCCCAGTTGCCGCATCTCGCGCCGATGCTCCAGCAGGGTCTGCACAAGTCCAATCACCCACAACGGCGCGAAAATCACGGCAGCGGTTCCGATTAGCCCCAGCGCGATCCAGCGTGCGATTTCGACCCATTCGCCCATCGTGTGTCCCCGCTGTATAGTACCCCACGGCGCGATGTGGCGTGGGGTATAATGCGGTATCGTGTTGCGGCGGGTTCTGATTTGGCTTGGGTGGCTTAGCATCAGCGTCGGCTGGTCGCAGAGTGCAGGCGCACCCGACTGGACGCGCCCGCCCGATGTGGTGGTCGTGATTCTGGCGCAGTCCGACGAAGTGCAGCCGATGTCGTGGACTTTCGGCAAGCGCGTCCCCCATTCGCAGGCGCGGGCGCGGATTGCGCAGTTCGAGCAGTGGGCGGGGCGCGCCGTCGCGTCGGTGGAAATCGGCGACGACAGCCTCGCCGCGAACGCTAAGCCAGATCAGTTGTTCACCGTCGCCAGTTTCACCACAGGCGGGCTGGTGAACCTGAAGGAGGGCACAGTGAACCTCACGCCGCTGGCGCGCACTTTCGCTGACCTGCCTGTGGTGCATGTGTATGTGCTGCTGCCGCACAAGACGGCGTATGCAGGCTACTTCCACTACGGCACGCCGCACCTGCAGATGTGGACGGACACCCAGCCAACCGTGTGGCGCACCGTGCTGAACATTTACACGCCCGACCCCGCCGTGCTAGAGGTCCCGCTCAAGCGTCCCAAGCCGCAGTCGCAGCCCGAAGTCCCGCCCGCGCCGCCTGCCCGTTTGCCGCTGGGCTGGCTGATTAGCCTAATCCTGCTTGCCGCGCTGCTGGTCGGGGCAGGAATCTTTTGGGCGACCTCGAAACTTCTCCAGCGACAAACGGAGGCGACCACCGTCCAACCAGAGACAGAAATCCAGTAGGAGGCGTCTTTATGCTGAACTACACCTTAGATGACCTGATTAAGACCGCGTATGAGTTGCGTGCATCGGATATTTTCATCAAGGCGGGCGCGCGTCCCGTGATGCGCCTGCACGGCAAGATTGCCCCGTTCGAGCAAGCCCTTGAGCCGCTTAAGCCGAGCCAGTCGCGCGATTTGTGTTTCTCGCACATGAGCCACGAGCAGGTCGCCAAGTTCGAGCATCGTCTGGCGATTGACTTGGCGTTCACGGTGGAGGGCGTGTGCCGTATCCGCGCGAATGTGTATATGCAGCGGCAGACGGTGGCGGGGGTGTTCCGCTTAATCCCGCTGCAGCACTGGAAGCTGGAGGAACTCTGGCCCGAAGACCCCGAAATCCCGCGCGTGCTGGCAGGGCTGACCCAGTACCGTCAGGGGCTGGTGTTGGTCACGGGTCCCACAGGGTCGGGCAAGTCCACCACGCTGGCGGCGATGATTGACCTCATCAACGAGACGCGACGCGGGCACATCGTGACCATCGAAGACCCCATCGAGTTCGTGCATAACGACAAGTTGTCCATCGTGAGCCAGCGCGAGGTGGGCATCGATACGGAGTCGTTCATCGACGCGATGCGCTCGGTGGTGCGCGAAAGCCCCGACATCATCCTCATCGGCGAGATGCGCGATGTGGAGACGATGCACGCCTGTATGCAGGCAGCCGAGACGGGGCACTTGGTGTTCTCTACGGTTCACACCCCCAGCGCGTATGAGACGATGGATCGTATCGTGAACATGTTCCCGCCTGACGAGAAGAAGCACATCCTGCAGCGGTTGGCGAACACCCTGCGCGGGATTGTGGCGCAGAAGCTGGTGCCGCGCGCGGGCGGACAGGGACGCATCGCCGCCGTGGAGATTATGATCAACACCCCCACCGTCGAGAAGATGATCGAAGACGGGCACATCGGTGAGATCTACCACGCTATCCGCGAAGGGGAACACTGGGGCATGCGCACGATGAACCAGTGCCTATACCGTTATGTGCAGAAGCAGCTGATCACGCAGGAAGACGCGATGAACTACGCGGGCATCCACTCCGAGCTGCGTCAGATGCTGCGACGAATGTAGTCTTATGGGCGCGGCGGCGGTGGTCGTCGCGCCGACACACGCATGATTATTCTGGGCGTCGATCCGGGCACCGCCACGATGGGCTACGGCATACTGGAGAAGACGGGCAACCGCTTCCGCGCCCTTGCCTACGGCGCGCTGGAGACGCCCAAGACGATGCCCACACACGAACGCCTGCGCGAACTCTATCACGGTTTGCGCAGGCTGTGCGAGACCTACCAGCCCGACGCGCTGGCGACCGAGCAACTGCTGTTCCAGACCAATCGGCGCACCGCGATTGCAGTGGCGCGCGCAGCGGGGATTGCGCTGCTTGTGGCGGCGGAGCAGGGCATCGAGTGGCGCGAATACACCCCGCTGCAGGTCAAGCAGGCGGTGACGGGCTACGGCGGCGCGGACAAAAAACAGGTGCAGACGATGGTGCAACGCCTGCTGGGGCTGGAATCGGTTCCCAAGCCCGACGACGCTGCGGACGCGCTCGCGATTGCCATCTGCCACGCGCACCACGCCGCGCTGAGCCGACTCACGACGCCATGAATGTGCCCTTCGTGTTGGTATGCTTGGCGATTATCGCGCTGCTGGGGTACTTGGCGTATCGGCGCGTGCAAGCCATCAACGCCCGTATCGCCGAGTTGGACGAGGAGCGTGCCCGCAACCCACTGGATCCGTTCTCCGCGCTGATGGAACTCTACCGCCTGCAAGAGGAACGCAAGCGTGGCGAGCGGGAGTAGGGGGCGCGTGGGGCGCGCTGTATTGTTCGTTGTGGGGCTGCTGGCGCGTGTGGTGGGCGCAGGCGCGCTGTTCTGGCTGGTGTTCCCGTTATGGCTGGGCGTGTTCTGGGGCGTGCAGGGCTACCCGCCGACGCTGAGCGACCTCGCCCGCTGGTACGCGATAGGCGCGTTCAACGCCGCGCCGATTGTGGCGACGGTGGGGGTGAGCCCGCTCATACTGGCGTTCAGGTGGGTCGCTTGGAAGCCCTCACCCCCTGTGTCCCCCTCTCCCGCACTGCGGGAGAGGGGGAATTCGGCTCCCCTCTCCCACAGCGTGGGAGAGGGGCAGGGGGTGAGGGCGGCAATAGTCATACCGCTTCTAACTGCCCTCCTCTACACCCTGCTGGTACCCCCGGTCGCCTACGCGCTGCTACTGGTGTACGCCGAGATGTGGCAATACCGTGCGTGGGATGCAATGACGCCGACGCTGATACGGGCGTATGGACTGGTAGGCGGCGCAGCGTTTGGGGTGGGATGGGCGATTGGCTGGAGCCTACGCCCCAGCAGGCGACGCGCGCCCGCTGGGGCAATGGCACGGAGGAACTAACTGGTTGTCGCTTGCGTCGCGTAGGCAGGCTCTTCGGTGAGCGTCTTCTCGCGGGCAATCAGGTACAGGAACAAGCCGAACAGCGGCTTGGCGGTCAGGTCGGCGATACTGTAGCCGATCTGAAGCGCGACTTCGCCCGCTGCGCCCCCGATTCCGACCATCGGCGCAAGGTATGCTAACGGGTAGAACATCCACGAGACGAGGAGTATCGTGCGGGTCGTGCCAATCAGCTGGTTCACGCGCGGGGCGAACTTCGCCTCCGCCACGACGCGCCCCAGCTCGCCATACAACACATACAGGATGTAGACGAACGGGATGCAGCTCAGCACGAACCACACGGTGCGCATGGTCCTCTGGACGCACGCTGGACAATCGCCACACGGTATTTGCGTGGGTGGTGGCAGACGGCGGTCCGTATAACGGCAAGGTGCGCATTCGCGGCGTGCCCTACAAGGACGCCAACGGCAACTGGCAGCTGCTGGATGATTAATCGGGTGGAGCGGGAGACGGGATTCGAACCCGCGACCCTCGGCATGGGAGGCCGATGCTCTACCCCTGAGCTACTCCCGCACGCTGCTAATTATACCCTCGATGTGGGTTTGTCAAGCAGTTTGCGGGCGGTGACGCATTCGGTGATGTCCCGCAGGGCAGCGCAGGCGAGCGCGTGCGCATCGGCAAGGGTGATATCTTCGGGCACGCGCTGACCCGTCGTGAAGTAGGCGAAGGGCTGCGCGCGGCGCAGGGCGAGGTTGATGCAGTTGCCCACGCGCGCAGCCTCATCCAGCTTGGTCAGGACAATCGCGTCGGGCTCGAAGATACTGAACCGCTGGGCGGCGTCCAGCAGCGTCGCGCTGTCAGCAGTCGCGCTCAGCGTCAGGTATACAATCCCTTTGGCGGGCAGCAGCGACTGACGCATCTCCTGCAGGTGTTCCTCGTCGCGTTGCCCGCGCCCGACAGTATCGATCAGCACCAGGTCGTAGCCTGCGAACTGCTCCAGTCCCTCTGCCACCTCGTCAGCGTTAGTGGCGGTCAGCAGCGGTAGGTTCATCAGCTCGGCGTAGGTGCGCAGCTGCTGAATCGCGCCGATGCGGTAGGTGTCCAGCGAGAGCAGGGCGACCTTGCGGTTGTAGTCCAGCGCGTGGATGGCGGCGAGCTTGGCGATGGTGGTCGTCTTGCCGACGCCTGTGGGACCGACCAGCACCGCGACTTGACGGTGTCGGCTCTCGCGCGGGAGCGCGCCGCCGATGGGGATACGCGCCGTGAGCGTGCGCCGTAGGGCGTCTACCGCCGCGTTGTGGGGCAGGCGCGGCACACGACGCAGCAACTCCTGCGCCACCTCTTGCTCCACCCCTGCCGCTATCAGCGGGCGCAACAGCGGATGCTCATCGAGAGACGCGGCAATCATGGGCAGTTCCGTCTCGCCGTCGGGGGTTGGCGCAGGCACAGCCCCGTTGGTGATGTAGGCGTGCATCGTCTGCACCAGCGCGCGCATCTCCTGTATCTCGCGCTCCAGTTTGCGCAGGCGGGTCTGGGTGGGGTCGTACTCGTCGATGCCTTTGGGCTCGGCTTTGGGGGCGGGGCGCGGTTCGGCTTTCGGCTCGCTCTCTGCGCCCTTGATGCCCACTACAATCTCCACCATCGGCTTCTTGCCGAACAGTTTGCCTTTCTGCACCGTGCGCTCGCTGAGAATCACTGCATCCGCGCCGTGTTCCTCGCGGATTCTCAGCAACGCCTCCAACTTCGTTGGAGCGAGGTAGGTCTTCGTCTGCATAGTGGCTCCCTGCACAATTATCGGCAGGGTGAGCACATTTTTAGAGAGGCGCGGCAGCGGTATGCAGAATCCGCCCCAGCAGGTAGCCTGCGCCGAAGCCGTTGTCGATGTTGACCACGGCGACGCCTGGCGCGCAAGAGTTGAGCATGGTCAGCAAGGGGGCAAGCCCGCCGAAGTGTGCGCCGTAGCCGACGCTGGTGGGCACGGCAATCACAGGGCAGGCGACCAGCCCCCCGACCACGCTGGGCAACGCGCCCTCCATCCCCGCGACGACCACAATCGCGCCCGCGCCGTGCAGCAGGGACAGGTGGTTCAGCAGGCGGTGCAAGCCCGCCACGCCGACATCGTAGCGCGTTTCGACCCGCACGCCCATCATCCGCGCGGTGAGGGCGGCTTCCTCTGCGACGGGGATGTCCGCCGTGCCCGCCGCCAGCACGACGCCGTAAGGCGCGTCGGGGGCTTCGGGGAACGCGCCGACGGTAATCGCTCGCGCCAGCGTGTGATACACCGCGTCGGGAACCTGCGCCTGCACGGCGTGATAGTGCGCCTCGTCGGCGCGGGTTGCCAGCACACGCCCCCGCGCTGCCATCTGCGCCACAATCGCCGCCGCCTGTTCGGGCGTCTTGCCCTGACAGAAGACCACTTCGGGGAAGCCCTTGCGTAGCGCGCGGTGGTGGTCAATCCGCGCGAAGCCCAAGTCTTGATACGGTAGGTCGCGCAGGGCGGTCAGCGCGTCGTCCACAGACAGCGTGCCCTGTGCGACCTGTTCCAACAGCAAGCGTAGGCGGTCAACCTCCACGCGCTATCGCCTCCGCGCGCGCCTTAACCCCGTCCAGAATGCCTTTCAGGTTCTGCACCACGAGGTGGTGGACGACCTTCTGCACGATTGCGCCCAGCAGCGGCACGCGCAGTTCGTAGTCCAGCGTGCTGCGAAACAGCGTGCCGTCGGGGTGTGGCAGGAACTCCCACAGCCCCTCCATCTGGTCGTAGTCGCCCTTGACTTGGCGGAAGCGGCAGGTGCGCGCTGTGTCGTCCCAGAGGTCTTCCTCAATCCACTTGACCTGCAGTTTGAGTTGCGAGGCGTAGGCGATCCACTCGGTAAGCGTGCGGCTGCCGTCGTCGCTTTTTTCGAGGATGCGCACCGACTTCACATCGGGCATGAACTGCGGGAACGCCTCCACATCGCGGGCGACGGCGTAGACGGTCTCCAGCGGGGCGTGGATGACGACCTCCAGTTCCACTCGCGCCATGTTAGCCCTCCGCGCGCTGCTTGAAGCCGTTCAGCCAGTCCTGAATGATCGTGTTGACCGCGTTTTGCGCCATCCCTGCGAACATCGGGGGCACATTCGCCTCGTAGTCCAGCACGGCGGCGAGGGTGCTGCCTGTGCCTTCGGGCTGCACGCGCCATTCGCCGCTCAGTTTGACCAGCGAGTCGCCTTCGGGCTGCATCGCGACGCGATGGTTGGCAGCGTCAATCGCATGGCGCGACTTCCAGCGCACGGGCATCCCTACGCCGGGCGCAATCACTTCCCACTCCAGCAGCACGCTGTTCTCGGTGCGCTCCAGCGTCTGCACATTCTTGACATGCGGTAGGAACTGCGCGAACGATTCCGCCTGCTGCAGCACTTCGAACACCTTCTCCGCAGGCGCGTTGATGGCGATAGATTTCTCGATTCTGGGCATAGTTCTCCTCCTGATGAGGGAGAGTATACCCGTAGGGGCGCACCGCCTGCCGACTCCATAAACCCCTCGCGAATCCCATAATCTTTGCGGGTATGTCCGAAGGCGGTGCTGATGATGTGGCGACGACAGAGTGCTGCGGAGAGTCAGGCTGGCTCGGCGCGTCGGCGCAGCGGGCTGGTGGGGTTGATTCTGTGGGCAGCGATTGCGACAGGGGTTGCGCAGGAGCGTCCCGACATCGTCTGGATGCAGGGCGGGCACGCGATTGCGGTTCACAGTGTCGCCGTTTCGCCGAGCGGGGAACTCATCGCGTCGGCGGGCGCGGACGGCACGGTCAAGCTGTGGCGCACGAGCGACGGCGCACTACTGCGCACGCTGACAGGGCACGAAGGCGATGCTAACGGCGTTGCGTTCTCGCCCGACAGGAGCCTTGTCGCGTCGGCGGGGTCAGACGGCACGGTGCGCGTGTGGCGGGTACAAGACGGGCGATTGCTCCACACGCTCGCGCACGGGGGCGGGATTGCTCTCAGCGTCGCGTTTTCGCCCAACGGGAGCCTGTTGGCATCGGGCAGCGAGGACGGCACGGTCAAACTCTGGCGCACCATGGACGGCGGGCTGGTACGTACGCTCACGGCGCACGCGGTCGCGGTTGCCAGCGTCGCATTTTCGCCGAGTGGACAGCTCTTGGCGACGGCGGGCGACGACGGCACGGTCAAACTCTGGCGCGTTGCGGACGGGATGCTGCAGCGCATAATCAACGCGCACGCGGGCTATGTCGCCAGCGTGGCGTTTTCGCCCGACGGCAGCCTGTTGGCAACTGCTGGCGAAGATGGGGCAGTCAAGTTGTGGCGTGTGGCGGACTGGGGGCTGGAGCGCACCTTGACGGGACACACAGCGCCCGTCACCGCGGTCGCCTTCTCGCCAAACGGGCGATTAATCGCGTCGGGTAGTGCAGATGCCAGCGTCAGGCTCTGGTATGTCTCCAACGGGCTGCAGGTCGCAACTCTTGTAGGGCATAGTGATACTGTCTACGCAATCGCGTTTTCGCGCGATGGGAGCTTGCTGGCTTCGGGCAGCGGCGACGGATTGATTAACCTGTGGCGTATATCTGATGGGACGCG
>JAIMAN010000033.1 GCA_023511915.1 Armatimonadota bacterium | reverse complement strand
GGTGATTTATGTGGGCAACGATGTCGGCTTCTTCTACACGCTGGACGGCGGCGCCACATGGCGTAACGGCACGCAGCCGCTGGGACTGCCGAATGTGCAGGTCAACACCGTGCGCGTCGTGCCCGCCACGGGCTACCTGATGGCGGCGACCTACGGGCGCGGGATGTGGCGCATCCGACTGCCGCTGACGCCAACGGGCGACGCCAACGGCGATGGGTGCGTGGACGACAGCGACCTGCTGCTCGTGCTGTTCGCCTTCGGGTCGAACAACGCGCAGGCAGACCTGAACCGCGACGGCATCGTCGACGACAGCGACCTGCTGCTCGTGCTGTTCAACTTCGGCAGCGGGTGCTAATGTACCAATCGCGCATTCAGGACTCGCAAAAGAGAGCGCAACTGCGACCCCCTCCTTCAGGTTCCCCCTGCTCGCAGGGGGAACCGAACGGGCGCGTGGCTTGGTTCCCCTCGCGAAGCGGGGGGAACCTAAAGGAGGGGGGCAATTTTTATGAACTCTGCCCACGCGATTGGTATTACTGATTCCACCCCAAGTGCCCGTTGATGGAAATCGTGTAGACCGCCTGACCCGTAATCAGATGGTACACCGCCAGCGGCAAATCAATCGCGAACTCGCCCAAAATCACGCCAATCGCCACCGCACGCAACTTCTCGTAGCCTGTCAAGCCGAAGTAGCGGTTCACAAACAGTTTGATGAGCAGCACAATCCCCAGCCCGAACCACACATAGTCGATGCCGAAGTTCATCGACAAGGCGTACCCCGCGGGGTGGATTGGGAAGCCTGGGATGCGATAGCGGATGAAGTCCAGCAGTAGCACGAAGCTGAACGCGCCCGTGAAGAAGGCGATTGCCGTGACATTCGGCGGGTAGCGGTTGTCGGCGAGTTGCGTGATCACGCCTGCCATCCCGCCGCCCACATCGCCCGCGCCGTCGCGATAGTAGCGGTTGATGCTGAACACCTCGCCCAGAAAGATGCCCAGCAGAATCGCCGCCGCCATCACGAAAAACAGTGCGCGCTGATTCAGCCGCGCCAGTTCGCCCATCTTCATCGCCTCCAGCTGGTACGGCATCGGGTGCGTGCGATGCAGGCGGTTCATGAAGTGGAAGGTGGTCATCAGCTTCGCAATCGTCGATTCGGTCAGATTCTGCGTGCCTGTGAAGGCGATCATCAGTTGGTGGGGTCCCATGAACGCCATCTCGTGGATGGGCGCGCCCAGTTGCGCCCGTAGGCGCGTTACCACCACGCTGAACGCCATAAACAGCGCGACATAAATCGTCACCAGCCACCACGGCAGCCCGACCGCGACGCCCAGCCCAATCAGTCCTATCAGGCTCACAATCAGCCCGACGAACGCCGCGCGCGCCGAGAGCGCGTAGCCCGCTTCGGGGTTCTCGCCCGTTTTGATCTCGCGCCACACCTCCTTCAGGTAGCCCCGCGAGGCATAAATCACGCTCACGAACAGCCCCAAAAACGCGCCCCATGACTGCTCGCTGAAATACGGCGGCTGCGGCACCAAGTAGCCCCCGCCGAACACGCCTTGCTCGTAGCCCATCGCCGCCGTGATCACCTGCATGCCCTTGCGCACAAAGTAAAACAGCACGCTCGAAAACAGCAAGTCGTTCGGCACGAACACCCCAATCGCCGCCATGTAGGGAAACAGCCCGACGGGGATCCACCCGACCTGATTCCACGGCGGCGCAGTGAAGTAGTCGTTCAGCGCGGCAAGGAATCGCACATTGATGCGCGGGATCCACGGGAAGAACACATGCAACCCATTGACGACGCCGATGCCGAAGGTCACCACAAACGCGCCCCACAGGTAGCGACTGCGCCACAGCGGGGACTGCGGCTGGCACAGCAACATCGGCACTTGGATAATCGGGAACGCCAGCCGCTCCTGCTGCGTCCACAGGCGGCGCATGAGCGCATTAATGCACAGCATCGCCAGCGTCGCGAAGCCGAACAGCCCCATCCAGCCCAGAAAAATCGGCAGCCACACCCCCAGCTTGGTCAGCGCGTAGGGGAACTTGTAGCCGCCGATGCCGTACTCGCGAATCGGCTCGGCGTCCGTGTGGAACAGCCACGAGGTCAGGTGCGGAATCACGCGGTTGCGGTAGGTCTCGCTGTTCTCGGCGTACAGCCCGAACGAGTGCCACAGCGGGACGCACACATTCATCCACTCCGCCGCCATCGCCGTGCCCACGAACAGAATCGTGAAAATCACCACGAGGTCGGGCGTCTCCAGCAGCCAGCGTCGGAACACCAGCCGCCCAATCGCGTTCAGCAGCGCCACCACCATCAGCGTCGCCACGGGCGGGATCATGAGCGAGAAAATCACGCTCAGCACAATTTCCACCGCCCAGTAGGTGCTAAACGGCAGCAGGGCGAACCCGAGGATTAGCCCGCGCAGGCGCAGACCGCGCGCCCGCTCAATCGTCGGCGTGCTGAGTAGCCCGTCGGTCTGCGTCTGCGCAGGCTCCTGCATCACAGGCTTGATGGACATACAGCATACGGTTTCTGTGTGCAGGGCGCGTTTCCTGCTGAGTCGCTACACCTTGCGCAGCGCGCCCTGAATCGCCTGCAGGCACGCCCGCAAGTCGGGCAGCGGGTCGTCGGGCTTCTCCTCGTACTCCAGCGCGAGGCAGCCCGTGAAGCCCATCCGCCGCAGCACCCGCAGGAAGCCCACCAAGTCCAAGTCGCCCTCGCCCAGCAGGGTGTAGCGCGTGCGGTCTTTCACATCCTTCAGATGCACCGCATGCACGCGCTTGCCGAACCGCCGCGCCGCCTCCACGGGGTCTTCGCCCGACCGCAGAAAGTGCGCCGTGTCGATGCACGCGCCAATCCAGTCGGGCTGCCCGCGCATCGCGTCCTCCACCGTGCGAATCGTGTCGTAGCGCGTGTTGGGTCCGTGATTGTGAATGGCGACGCGGATACGGTACTCTTGACAGAGCCGCGCCAGGTATGCGAAGCTTTCAGGCGCGGGGTCGGCGGTAATCACGGGAATGCCCATCGCCTTGGCGAACTCGAACATCGTGCGGGCGGTCTTCTCGTCCGCACCGAAGCTCACCACGCCATACGCCAGCACCGACACGCCCGACTGGGCGACCGTGCGCTTGAGACCATCCCACTGATCGCGCGGGCTGAAATACGGCAGGTGCGCCATGAACGCCTCAATCGCGTCCAGCTCCAGCGAGCGAGTCGCCTGCAGCATCGCCTCCAGCCCCATCTTGCGCATCGAGTAGCTCTGCACGCCCATCCGAAACGGCGCGTAGGGGTTCCGTTGCCTCCGCTGTCCGAACATAGCCGCGCGATTCGGCGCACGGTGCGCGGCTCCTGCCAGAAGTGTTTTAGAAACCCCTGCGCGAATCGGGTATGATTCAGCGGATATGAAAACGCCTGTTTCGCTACCCGATGTCGCGGCGGAGACCGATCAACGCGGAGTCGCGCTGCATGCGGTCGGCATTCGCGGGCTGCGCTTGCCCGTGCTGCTGCGCACGCCCGCCGAGACCACACAGCAGGTGATCGCCGTCGCCGACCTCAGCGTGGACATCGACGCCGACCAGCGCGGCGCGCACATGAGCCGCTTGGTGGAGACGCTGTACGAATGGGCGTCGGAGCCGCGTTCCCCCGCGGAGGTGAAGGCTCTGTTGCAAGCCACGCGCGACCGCCTCAACAGCCGCTCGGCGCGCCTGCAGATGCAGTTCCCCTACTTCCTGCAAGTGCCCGCGCCCGTCACGGGCACCCCCGGCTTGCTGGATGTGGAGGTGGAATGGAGCTGTCGGCTCAACAACGGCGCGCCGTGTGCCATCAGCGCGTTCGTGTTCCCCGCGATGACGCTCTGCCCGTGCAGCAAGGCGATTTCGAGCTACGGCGCGCATAACCAACGCGCGCTCGCCCGCATCTGGGTGCAGACCCGCGACAACCTGCCCCGCCTGCCCGACGAGTATCTGCCGCTGGTGCAAAAGTCCGCCAGCTCGCTGGTCTACCCCGTGCTGAAGCGCCCCGACGAGAAGTTCGTGACGGAACACAGCTACGAGAACCCGCGCTTCGTGGAAGATGTCGCGCGGGAGTTAGCCCTGCACCTAAGCAAGTGTGAGGAGCTTGTCTGGTATCGGGTGGAGTGCGAGTCCATCGAGTCCATCCACAACCACAATGCCTTCGCGATGTACGAGTCGCCGAAGCGCAAGTGAGGCGCGTATGCCGCTCATCGACGCTGCCGATGTGTCGGTCGTGCTGGGCGGGCGGGCAGTGCTGGAAAGCGTCTCGCTGACCGTGCATGCGGGCGAGACGGTCGCGCTGATTGGTCCCAACGGCGCAGGCAAGACCACCCTGTTGCGCGTGCTGCTGGGGCTGTCGCCGTATCAGGGGCGCGTGCAGGTGCTGGGCAAGCCGCCCGAACGGCTCACCCGCGCTGACCGCCAGCAGATTGGGTATGTGCCCCAAGCGTTGCAGTTCGACCGCTCGATGCCGCTGCTCACGCGCGAGTTGCTGTGGGCGATGCTGGGCGAGCGGTTCCACAATCGCGCGGCGATGGAGGGCGTGCTGGCGGCGGTGGACGCCACGCACCTGCTGGATAAGCCCATCCGCACGCTCTCAGGGGGCGAGCTGCAGCGCATCATCATCGCCGCCGCGCTTGCGCAGCAGCCGAAACTCCTGCTGCTGGACGAACCCGCCACGGGCATCGATGTCGGCGTGCGCGTGCAGTTCTACACCCTCATCGAGCGGCTGCGCGCCGAGCAGGGCATGGGCGTGCTGATTGTGTCGCACGACCTGAGCGTGGTCAGCCGTTACGCCACGCGCGTAGTGTGCATCCACCACCGCCTGATTTGCACGGGCGCGCCCGACGAGGTGCTGCAGATGCCCACGCTGGAGGCACTCTACGGGCACCCCGTGGGGGTGTATACCCATCGGCACGACGACGGGTTTTAGCCCGCCATGCTGGCGACGCTCACCTGTGCGGCGAGTTTGCCCGCGATTTCTCGGAACGCCTGCGCCTGCGCCGAATCGGGCGCGGCAATCACGGCGGGCTGACCCGCGTCGCTGGCGACGCTCACCGTAGGGTCTAAGGGGATAGAGCCGAGGAACGGCGCGCCCAACTTCTCAGCGAATACGCGCGCGCCCGGACCAGGGAAAATCGCCGTGCGCGCCCCGCAACTGGGGCACACGAACTCCGCCATGTTCTCTACCACACCCAGAATTGGCGCGTTCAACCGTCGAAACAGCGCGACCGATTTGCCCGCAATCGACGCCGCGACCGCCTGCGGCGTCATCACAATCACCACGCCCGTCAGCGGCACGAGTTGCGCGGTGGTCATCGGCGCGTCGCCCGTGCCAGGAGGCAAATCCACCAGCAGGTAGTCCAGCGCGCCCCAGCGCACATCCACAAAGAGTTGGCGTACCGTGCCCGCCACAATCGGACCGCGCCACATCGCCGCCTGCTCCTCCTCCAGCAGGAAGCCGATGGACATCACCGACACCCCGTAGCGGCGTATCGGGATAATCTGCCCCGACTCCACCAGCGGATGCTCGCCCTGACAGCCCATCATCTTGGGGACGCTGGGACCGTAGATGTCGGCGTCGAGCAGCCCGACCCGCGCGCCCGACTGCGCCAGCGCAACTGCGAGGTTCACCGACACGGTGGACTTGCCGACCCCGCCCTTGCCGCTGGCAATCGCAATCACATGCTTGACTTCGGGCAGCAGGTCTTCAGGGTCAAGGCTGCGCCCGCGCACCTGCGCCGTCATCTCCACATGCACCGCCGACACGCCGGGCAGTTGCGCAATCAGCCGCTCCGCCTCCGCCTTCATTTGGTCTTTCACGGGGCAGGCGGGCGTGGTGAGTTCAATCACTGCCTTGACCGCGCCGTCGCACACCGCGACCTCCTTCACAAACCCCAGCGAGACAATATCGCGGTGCAAATCGGGGTCGACGATGTTCCTCAAGGCGTCCAAAATCTGCTCGCGCGTGACGGTTGGCATGGTCGGTCTCCTGCGCTGATACTTAGCGTGGCTAAGAGTATACCCAATCGGGGTATACTGTGGGTATGCAGCGGGCGAGTAATGTGGTGGTGATTGCCACACGGCGCAGTCCCGATTCGGTCTCCATCGCGCAGTATTACGCCGAGAAACGCAAGTTGCCCAGTACACACATCTTCACCATCGACTGCGTGCCCCAAGAGGAAGTGCCGCTGGTGGAGTATCGGGACACGATCGAGAAGCCTGTGATGGATTTGCTGCGCCAGCGCGGGCTGGAGCAGAGTGTGGACTTTCTGGTGCTGACGCGCGGGGTGCCGCTGCGCATTCGCGAAGGGGGCTTCTCGGTGGACTGCGCGCTGATGTGCGCCCCGCTCAAGCGACCGTTCAACACCCAGCCTGCGGAGTCGAACCTGAACCCGTATTTCGGCAAAAACGAGCGGTTCAGCCGACGCAAATACGGGTTCTATTTGGCGACGCGCTTGGACGGCTACACAATGCAGCACATTCGCGATTTGGTCGACAACGCGCTCAAAGCCCGACGCGCGAACGGCGTGTTCCTGCTGGACTTAGACCCCAAGCGCAACGGGGGCGGCTATCGCGCCATCAACGAGAGCATGCGCGCCGCCGCCAAACTGCTCAAGCCGCGCGGCTTCGAGGTGATTCTGGACGAGGAGGAGGCGTTCGTGGGCGCGGTGCGCGACATCATGGGCTACTACTCGTGGGGCAGCAACGACCACAAGTTCAATGTGCTGAGTTATCGCAGCCTGCGCTTCCGCCCTGGCTCGATTGCCGAGACCGCCGTATCCACCAGCGCGCGCACTTTTCGTTTTACGGACAAGGGGCAGTCGCTGATTGCCGACCTGATTGCGCAGGGCGCGACAGGCGTCAAGGGCTATGTGTCCGAACCGTACACGGCGGCGCTGTGCCGCGCGGAGGTGATGTTCGATTGCTACACGCGCGGGCGCACGATTGCCGAAAGCCTGTGGGCGGCTAGCCCATTTATTATGTGGAAGGACCTCGTGGTCGGCGATCCACTGTGCGCGCCGTTCGCCTAACGCCGCGGGTCGTAGCGGTCTATCGCGCCGTCGGGCGTCCAAGTTTGCTCGAACCGATGCCATTTCGCGTGCCCGTCCACATAGGTATAGTTCGTCCCACCGCTGTGCCAGGTCATCGCCAGCTCTTGGTTCGGCTCGATATAGTAGACGCTGCTGCACTCGTTCGGGAAACGCCACGCGCCGGGATGGTAGTGGTCGACGGTGGTGTTCTCTTTGACCTCCGCGATGTAGATGGTGTTGGCAGGCGAGACGATGGAGGCGAGGCTATTGTAGCCCAGGCAGTCCTGCTCGCCCCACAGGGGGGGCAGCATCCAGAAGTTCGTGCCATACGAGACGCGGCGCGGGGTGCGCTGTCCCTGTCGGGGGCGATCCCAGTTCGTGCTGGGGTCGCTGGGGCAGCGGTACAGCAGGCGCGTCTTGGTGTACGGCTCCAGCGTGAACAGCCAAGTCCAGCTCGCGCCCGACCCCGTGTGGCTGTCCAGCGGGAACCGCTCGTCAAAATCCTGCAGGTACATCTGCACGGCAAGCCCCATCTGGCGCATGTTGCTGAGGCACTGCGTCTGCCGCGCCTTCTCGCGCGCCTGCGCAAACACAGGGAACAGAATCGCCGCAAGGATCGCGATAATCGCAATCACGACCAGCAGTTCAATCAGTGTAAAGCCGTTGCGTCGCATAGGTATCACCTCGGAGATTCGCATACCCCCCTCCGTTAGGTTCCCCCCGCTTCGCGAGGGGAACCCAGCTTAGGTTCGGTTCCCCCTGCTTGCAGGGGGAACCTTAAGGAGGGGGTCTGCACTCTGCTTGTGGATTGCCTCATCCTTCCTTCCGCACTACAGCGAGATGACTTGGTCAGGCGGGTTGCCTGCCAGCGCGGCGTAGAGGTCAGGGAAGCAGCCCACCTGCACGCCTTCGACGGTGTTGTCGGGCACACAGTCGCCTGGTGTGGTGCGCCCTGTGCCGTCGGGGTTGCACCAGCGCGGCTCGCCCTTGGCTAAGTTGCGCTCCAACGCGCAGGCGTCGCAAATCATCAGCAAGATGCCCTTCTCCTTCGCAATTCTCGCCAGTCGCTCGCCAATCGGGTCGCCTTGACGCAGCACGAAGGCGTTGTCATCGAAGAAGAACATCCCGACCACCTCCACGCCATGCACGCCCGCCTCCAGCTGGGGCAAAATCATCTGTCCCAGCTTGTAGGTCGCCGCGCGCGGCGTGATGAACACATAGGCGACCTTCATCGCTTCCCTCCGCGACGGCGCAGCCCGACCAGACCCGCCAGACCCGCGCCCAGCGCCAGCAGGCTCGCAGGCTCAGGCACAAACTCCAGCGTGTAGAGATCAGAGTTGTTCAGCGCCGTGCCGTCCCAGGCGACCGCATCCACCAAGCGGAACTGGAAAATCAGCGGGTTCGCCTCCGTCGGCAGGAAGTCGGTCGCGAAGATCACATGCTGATGCACGGCTTCGGGGTCGTTCGGGTCGTAAATCAGCGTCCAAGTGCCCGTCAGTCCCTCGCCGAAGATGGGGTCGGTCTCACCCTCAATCACGCCCACCAAGCGCGGCGAGATGAGCACCTGCTGAATGGTCACTTGGCGCAGTTGCGGGTGGTCGTCGCCCTCTTCGATGTGGAAGTCCCAGCCGACATCGACGCCAAACAGCCCCGGCAACAGCTCTTCCAGCGTGTAGCGGATGCGGTAGGGCGGCTCGGCAAGCTCTTCAGGTTCAATCACGGCGGCGACGCCATCCACGGCGCCCAAGTGAATGTCGCCTTCGTGGTCGTGGTCATCTTGTGCAAACGATACGCGCAACAGTGCGCTCAACGCAACCGTCAGTCCGAATGTAATCCAGCGTTTCATGGTGTGTCCTCCTTTCGGGGGCATTTATTGGGCGCCCTCCCCGACGGCGCCGAAGTTGAACAGGATGATGAGTAGGTCTGCGTCGTCGATGATGCCGTCGCCGTTCACATCCGATTCGGGGTCGCTCGAACCGAACGCGAACAGCACCATCAGCAGGTCGGCGTCGTCGATAACATCGTCGTTGGTGAGGTCGCCCAGCGTAGTGAAGCTCCAGTTGCGGGCGTGGCTGCCGCTTAGCGACAGGTTATCCACGCGCCGCGAGAGGTGCTTACTCAGCTTGGCGATGACGGTGTAGGTTCCTGCGGGCTGGTTGAAGCCCACCATGTAGGGGTAGATTGCCGTTGGGTTGGGCGGCAGGCTCGCTTCCGCAACAGTAGACCCGCCGCGGCGCAGTTGGATGGTCAGCGTCAGTCCGTACAGGTTGCCCTGATAGCCCGCTGCGGGCGCGACGCTCCCGTACAGGCGCAGGGGGTTGCCCGCCACCATGTAGACGCGGTAGGCGTAGGGCATATCCTGCAGGGTCGTGCCGTCCCGCGCAATCGCGCTTACACCCCGAACATCCCACACATAGACGCCTGGCGCGCTCGCCGCGAAGATAAAGTGATGATGCGGCGTGCCGTTCGTCGGCAGGTTGAAGAAGTTGGCGCACCCCGACGCACAGAAGACATTCCCAAACCCCGACTTCGAGCCAACCAGCCCTGGAGTAATCCACACCTGCTGCACGCGGCAGAACTGCAGGTGCGATTGCCCCGTGTCGTAATCGAAGTAGAAGTCCAGCCCGACATCCAGGATGAAGCGCCCCAGCACGCTCGACATCTGCCGTATCGGGTGCGGCTGCGGCTGGATCACCTCCACCCGATTGCCGTCCCTGCCGAACAACAGGTCATCGTCGTGCTGCGTCCATCCCAGCGATATGACCAGTGCGACCAGCGTCGCTACAATAGCGTGTTTCATTGCCTGAACCTCCTGATACGCCCGCGAAGGCGTGCGTGTGTCAAAGCGTGAACGGCGTGCGCGCGGCTTCCGCGCGCAGTGAGACTCGCAGGCAGGTTAGGCGGGAGGTGCGCGGGGGATTTGGGGACGGTAGTGGACGGATTCAAGCGACGCTGCGGGCGCAGGCGCGTGCGCGACAGGCTCGCCCACGAGTTGGGTCGGTTGCCACGCGGGTAGCGCCGTCGGCGGCTCTGCAGATGCGGTCTTGTGCAGCACGCACACGAGACAATCGCTCCCGTCGTGCTGCAGCGAGCAGTGCGTCAGCGGGTGCAGCAGGTTCGCTGTCAGGAATAGCGTCGCCCACAGCACGCTAAGCAGCTGCGCCACGCAAATCGCCCAGCGTCGCATCGCAAACCCAGTATACCCCAGTGTGTATTGGGAATGCAAGGGCTACAACTGCCCCCCCGCCACGCGGTACGCCTCGCCCGTGATGTAGCTCGCCTCGTCGGAAGCGAGGAACACCACCAGATTCGCCACATCATCGTAGGTGCAGCCGCGCCCCAGTGGAACTTGCGCCTCGTAGTAGCGACGGATGGCGTCTTCAGGCAAGCCCCACTTGCGGGCGTACTGCTCGAACAGCGTCCCCTGCCACATCGGCGAGTCGAGCAGGTTGCCGGGGCACACGGCGTTCACGCGGATGCCGTAGGGCGCAAGGTCCATCGCGATGCTTTGCGTCAAGCCGATGCCGCCGAACTTGCTGGCGGCGTAGGCGCAGTTTTTGTAGCTCCCCTTCAAGCCCGACTTGGAGTTTATCTGGAGGATGACGCCCGCGCCCTGCGGTTTCATCAGCTTGGCGGCTTCGCGGGCGCATAGGAAGTAGCCCGTGAGGTTCACATCGATTTGCCACTGCCACTGTTCGAGGCTCATCTCGGTCAGCTCGGCGGAGTGGACGACCCCCGCGTTGGCAATCAGGATGTCCAGCCTGCCGAACTGCTGGGCGATTTGCGCGGCGGCGCGCACGACCTCGTCTTCGCGGCGAATGTCGCAGGGGATGGCGGTGGCTTGGCAGTGCGGGTGCTGGGCGTGGACGGCGTGCGCAACGGCGGTCAACTGCTCCGCCTGAATGTCGCTCAGCGCCAGCCCTGTGCAGCCTTCCTGCGCGAGTCGGTATGCCAGCGCCTCACCCAGCCCCTGCGCCGCGCCGGTAATCCACGCGACCCGTCCCAGCAGGCGCATCGGTCAGCCCCCCTGCGAGTCAGGCTCGACGATAACCGCCGTGCCGTAGACCAGAATCTCGGCGGCGTTGGCGGTGATGTTGCCCGACACGAAGCGCACATTCACGATGGCGTTCGCGCCCAGCCGCGCCGCCTCTTCCAGCATGCGCCGCTCCGACTCGGCGCGCGCGTTGGAAAGCATCTCGGTGTACTCTTTCAGCTCGCCGCCGACAATCTGCCGCAGCCCTGCCAGAAAGTCCTTGCCGAAGTGCGTCGCCCGCACGGTGTTCCCCTTCACAACGCCCAGCACTTTCGTAATTCGATAGCCTGGCACTTCAGAGAGTGTTGTGACCAGCATCGTTCGCCTCCTAAGCGTGTGGTTCGCCGCGTGGGGGGCGATTCCTGCCACAGGCTCAGTCGCCCGTCTGTTGTAGCAAGGCGCGCAGGCAGGGTATCGCTTGGCGCATCACTTTCGCGCGGTGGCTGATGCGATTCTTGAACTCGGCGGGCAGTTCAGCAAGCGTGCAGCCCAGCGACGGCACATAGAAGATGGGGTCGTAGCCGAAGCCTGCCTGTCCGCGCGGCGCGTCGGCGATGCGCCCCTCCAGCGTGTCCTCAAAGGTGTAGCATGCGCCGTCGGGTGTGGCAATCGCGACTGCGCAGCGGAAGCGCGCCATGCGCCGTGCGGGGGGCACATCCTTAAGCATCTCCAGCAGCAGGCTCATCTTGACGGGGAAGGGCGTCTGCTCGCCCGCGAACCGACGCGAATACATGCCTGGCTTGCCGCCCAGCGCGTCGATCTCCAGCCCTGCGTCGTCGGCGAAGCTGATGGCTTGGGTGAACGCCGCGCACGCGCGCGCCTTGATTAGCGCGTTGCCCACATAGCTGTCGGCGTTCTCGTCGGGCGGGGGTGGCGCGTCGGGATAGTCCGCCAACAGCCGTATCTCGACGGGCAGGTCGGCAAGCCCCGCGCGCAGCAGCTGCTCAATCTCGCGCGACTTCGAACGGTTGTGGCTCGCAATCACCACCAGACGCGGCTCACGCATCGCGGCTTAGTCGCTCAATCAGGTCTTTGACGCGCTCTTCGATCATCGCCCGCACGCGCCGAAACTCCTCCATCGGCAGCCCTACAGGGTCGGGGATGTTCCAATGCTCCTGAACGCCCATGTAGGTCGCGGGGCACAACTCATCGGTGCGGGCGTCGCACAAGCTCACCACCGCGTCGAACTGTGTGATGTCGAACTCCCACACGCCTTTGGAGGTCTGGCGCGTGATGTCGATGCCGACCTCGCGCATGGCTTCGATGGCTAATGGGTGGACTTTGCCCGACGGCATCGTGCCCGCGCTAAACGCGACTACCCTGCCCTGCCCGTAGTGGTTGCCAAAGCCCTCCGCCATCTGGCTACGGCACGAGTTGCCCACGCACACAAACAGCACCATCTTCGGCGTGCGCTCCATGTCAGTACCCCCTTTGCTTGTATTGCTCGATAGTCTCGCGGTAGCGTTCCATGCCGTTGGGTTTGTTGATGCTGGCGAGGATGGTGGGCGGTTTGCCTGCGGCGGTCATGCGCTCCACGATGCCTGCGACCACTGCCCACAGCGCAGCCGCTGCGCCGATGCCCGACGCGGGGCAAAACGCGGTCTCCACGCCCTCCAGCGTCAGCATCGCGTCGCCGTAGGGCGCAGCGTTGTCGATGACCAAGTCCACCGCCTCGTACAGCCGCTTGCCCGATTCGTGTTCCGATTGGAGTTGCGACGAGTAGTCCAGCGCGGTCAGCCCGATGGTGAACACGCCGCGCGCCCGCGCCTGCAACGCCAACTCCACAGTGAACGGCGTCTTGCCCGACACGCTGCCGATAATCAGCACATCGTTCGGGGCGATACGGCTGCGATCCAGCGCGGCGCGCACGATGCAGCGCACGGTTTCTGGGGTGGTCTGTGCGCCGACGCCGTGCGCCTCGCGGTAGGCGTTCGTGTTCGTCACCTGCAGGTCGAAGCTCAGTGGGGCGAACGCCGCCAGCCCGCCCGCGCGGTTAATCAGCTCGCGCGAGACGAGGTGCCCCGTGTCGTACACATGGATTACCCCGCCCTGCAGCAGGCACTGAGCGCAGCGCTCGGCGGCTTGCGCAATCGCCGCGCTCGAACGCTGCTCCAGCGCCTGCAGCTGCGCATGTAGTCGCTCGAAGTAGGTCTGGATGAGGCTCATACCCTGCAATTCTACTCGATGGGGCGTTGCTTAGGGCGTCGACGCATCGTTCTGGGCGAGTTTCTGCAGGAGAGGGGGCACGCCTGGCTTGCGCTTGTATTGTTCAAGCAACTTCTGAAGGAGCGCGTCCCACTCGTGCAGTTTATTCTCCACTTGATACGACCGCTTGACCACAGCCAAGTATTCAACCGCAATGGGGTACAGGTCAGGATTTGTCATGCGCAAAAATTGCTCCGCCTGTTCACGGCAGGCGTTGCGGATTTGTTCGGGAAAATGCTCCACGAGTCGGTGCGCATATTCGGGCACAAGCGAGTCTTCCTCGATAAGGATCTTGAGCGCGTCTTCGTACATGCCTTCGTAGAGATAGATTTCCACAACCTCCTCGACTTCGCCCACCTCTTGGAGGTGTTCGAGCGCGCGCGGGCGCAACTGCTCCCACTGCTCGCCTGCGATTTGCTGGAACAGCTGGTAGCGCGCGAGGGTGGGTTCTTCGAAGTAGGCTTTTTGGATAAACTCCATCGCGACCTCGTGTTTGCCCAGCGCGGCGGCGCGCGCCGCCAGCCATTCGGCAAACGCAGTCAATGGCGCCACATCAAGCGCGTTCGCAATTGGGAATTTCTCACGAAGCCAACCAACTGCCATGTCCAAGGCGGTCTCCGTATGCCCCAGCGCATCTAACGCTTTCGCAAATGATTGCCACTGGTAAGCCTCTTGAAATTCCCGACGCGCTGTCTCGATTGCGCCCTCCAAATCGCCTTGCAGCGCCAGCATAATTGCGTAGCGATGATGATGCTTGGCTATTCGAGCTAACTTCAGGTAGTCCGAGACTTGCCCCTGACGCTCTAACAGGCGCAGTCGGATAGCCACGAGATCGTAGACGATATCCATCGCGGGCAGTGGTCCCATTTCGATTATATCGTCTTCTGGAAACTCGTCGATGATGTCAAGTTCCGATGACTCGTCTTCCATCAATTCACCATCGGGAATAACGAACCATAGGTCTAACTTTTCCTCAAGACTTTCGTCCACCTCGTCAGGGCGCATGAGAAGCACCTCAAGCTCGGCGGGGGACAGTTCCAGCCGCGTCTCGAATTCGCGGCTGAGCGACTCATCGTAGAGGCTGAGGGCAAACGCGCATATCAGATAGGCGTCGGTGTCATCCAACCCGCGGTTGACCCACCGCTTGAATTGCCACGAGAGCGTTCTGATTAGTGAACGGTCGGCTTCTGCTTGTGAAAGGAGAGCATATGCTAAAAGGCGCCCAGGTCCTTCAACTGCTGCGCTACCAGTGAGAACGGATTTTCGATAATGTCTATGTCTCGGAGTCGAGTAAGCAGGGGCTCGAAATGCTCAATGGTGGCTTTCACTGCTGGCTCGATTTGTTGGCTTTCGATGAGCGCACAGATTGTCCGCCCCGTTTCGCCGAGCTCCGAGAGCGCAAAGTCGATGGGGTCTGGAGCGAAGTCTGTAACGAATCGGGGCGGCGGCGCGTCGTCTTTGCCGACAGAGCGTGAGGACGCGCCTCGCCCAAGCGTCCCGCGTCGTTCAGTGTACGGGATGTCTTTCCACAAGTGACCTACTTCGCATCGTTCCAACTTCGTCCCTCCACGGTCATAGTCCGCGCAGGATCATCTCGATGGCTTCCTTGTGCTTGGTCTCATCGGAGATGATGTCTTCGAGGTCGTTCACCAGCCCGAAGTCGCCGAGTTGCTCGGCTTGGTGGCGTCGCTCCAGGTAGCGGGCGATGGTCTCTTCTTCGGCGCGGTGGACATTCAGCAGCATCTGCTTCAGGTCGCTGGCGGGGGGCACAGCGACGGGCGTCGTGGTGGGCGTCCCGCCCAGCGCGGCGATTTTGTTCGCCAGATACTCGGCATGGCGCAGCTCGTCGGGCACTTCGCGCATGAAAAACTCCTTCATCTCCTCGCGGTAGATGCCGGTCACGGTCGCGCCGTAAGTGATGTAGGTGATAATCGCCTGATACTCGTTCGCCAGGTCGGTGTTCAGACCTGCAATCAGCTGTTCCTTGATGGTGCTCATAGCCAACCTCCGTGGGTAGTGTACCCGTTTTAGGGTAGGTAAAGTCGAGTACATCAGCGTGTCCAGCGCAGCAGCACAGGCTCCAGCGGTTGCAGGGTAATCGCGCCCTCCACGGTTGCGCCGTCGAGGAGGTTGGTCGCCGTAATCGGCTGGTTCGCGTCGCTGACGAGGCGCACGGTGATCGGCGCGCGGGTGTAGTTGCACAGGCTGGCGACATAGCCGTCCTCGTAGGGCGCGACGCGGTAGCCGACGCCCCAGACGGGCTGGTCGCTCTCTGGGTTCAGCAGGCGCAGCGGGCGCGAGATGCCCCAGTTGCCCAGAAACGGCGGCAGGCGTGTTAGCAGTCGCCGCGCGTCCATCAGCGGGTTGCGTTCGAAAGTCGTCGTGCCTGGACGCGAGATGCGTTTTCTGCCGTAGCGGTCGAACTCCAGCGACGGCTCGCCAAAGCCCAGCACCAGCAGCCCACGCTGTTGGCGCAGGAAGTCCAGCCCCGCGAACGCCTCGTCAGAGATAAACTGCGTGTTGGCAACAATCAGGCGCGAGGCGTTCGTGGGCAGGCGGCGCGCCTCCAGTTGCCGCTCGGTGATGAACCCCACGCGCACGCCCAGCATCGTGAGGGCGATGTAGAGGCTGTCGCGCGGCACAACGGCGTCCGCGCCCTGCATCATCATATCGTACTGCGAGTAGAGGATATACACATCGGGCGGCTGGTTCTGCAGCGCGGCGATGTAGGGCGCGAGGCGGTTCAAGTCCAGCGTCGTGTGCGCCAGCGCTTCGACGATTTCGGGGCGGTGCAGCAGGCTGCCCGCGAAGTCGCTTTTGGGGTCGTCGGTGCGCTCCCAGACCCAAAAAGTGGTCGCCGACAGCCCGCGAATCGCCGCCTCCCACAGCGCGGCGCGCGCGTGCTGCGGCGGCACATAGCGCGTCTCGCGGTCGCGAATGATGTGGTTCTCCGAGTTGAACACGGGCGCGTCGCGCATTGACCGCTGAATCTCGTGCGCCAGCATCGTGGTCACCCAGTCGAACGCCCACGGCGCGTCCTTGTCCCACAGCGGTACGGTGAAAGCGTCGTTGCCGTTCAGCTCGCAAAACTCGGCGAACCGCTCTGGGTCTACCCCACGCGGCAGCTCGCGGTCGTTGGTGAAGGTCCAGCTCATCAGTTTCGCGTGCTTGGGCACACCAGGCAGGTGCTGTTCGACGGCGGCTGCCAGCTCGCGATGCCAGTTCGCCAGCGTCTCGGCGTTGAACTGCTGCCACTCGGCATAGGGCGCGCCCGTGCCCTCAGCGGGGATGGGGATTTCGTCCCAGCTCTTGTAGCTCGTCTTCCAGCGCGTGTTGAGGGTGATGAGGTTTTTGTGTCGGTTCTGCAGCCACGCTCGCCACGCCTGCTGATGGGGCGGCGAGTCGGGCGACTCCTTGTTTAGCGGCTCGTTGGAGAGGCAGATGCTCAGCAGCGCGGGCTGGTCTTTCAGCAGCGGGGCGAAGTGTCCGATGTATTCGCGCAGTATGGTCAGGCTTTCGGGCGCGAACAGGCTGTATTGGATGAACCCGTCGCGCGGCTGGCGCAGGTGCGGATACTTGCGGTAGACCCATTCGGGCATGTAGTGCGGGCTAATCAGGTAGTCCACCTTCACATTCGCGGCAGCGGCGCGGCGCAGCACGGGCAGCACATCCTCCTCGATGGGTTTGAGGTTCACTTGCCCCTCTTCAGGCAGGATGTCCCACACGCCGCGCTCGATTTGGATGAGGTTGAAGCCCATCTGCGCGAGTTTTTCGATGTCAGCGCGCACCTGCCCGAAGTGTCCGAAGCCGACGAAAAACACGGGGCGTCGTTCGCGTTCGCCGGTCAGCGGGTTCACCGTGTCGGCAATCAGCGAGGCGCCGCGAATCTCAACGGGCGAGGTCACATAGCGAGGCACGGTCGGCAGGGGTTTCGCGCCGCTTAGGGCTTCCGCCAGCCGTTGGTTCAGCCGCGCGGCGACGCGCTCCATCTCGTCCAGTTGGGCGTAGGCGCGTTGCAGTTGTCCTTTCTGCAAGTCCTCGCCGACATAGCGCACGAACTCTTGCAGGATGGTCAGGCTCGCTTGCGGGTAGGCGATGTCTTGTCCGCTCTCGCGCACGCGCTGGAGTTGCGCTTCCCAATTGGGCAGTTGCGCGGCAAGCGCCTGCAGGCGTTGCTGCGCAAGGGCGGGCGTGAAGAAGCGCAGGGCGCGCTCCGATTCCGCCAGCGTCTGCCTGCCCTGCCGAATCTGCAGGCGCAGGGTCTGTTCAGGGGCGTTGGGCGCGTCGTACTCGAAGGCGATACGGGTGTATCCCGCCGCGAGGTTCACGCGCTGCTGGCGCGCCTGCTGCTCGCCCAACTGCGCCTCGATTTCGGCGTTGCGCACAGGCTGCGGGGTGTAGAGTTCGAACTCGACGCGCCCGCGCGCCTCGCTCAGGTACACCTCCTCGCCGAGGTCGTCCAGCGTCAGGATGGGACGCTCAGGCGTCTCGGCGGACACAAACGGCGTGGCGCGGTTGCCTGCTTCCAGTTTGATAGCGTCGATCCACACGCCGTCCGTTGGGGCTTCGATGACAATCACGAGGTCGAAGCTGGTCTCGTTCTCGCGCGTAGCGAAGGTGATTTCGGCGCGTCGCCACAGCCCGCGCGTGTCTTGCAGCGGCAGGCGCACGCGCCAGTTCTCGCCCCCGCCAACGAAGCCCACATAGCCCTCGCGCGTCTTGTAGCGACAGCTCAGGGTGTAGACCGTGCTGGGCTGCACGGGTACGCCGCCTGCGTAGCGCAGCAGTCCGTAAATCTCCGCGCCGAAGGGCGTCGTGTTGGTGAACTTCAGGCAGCGTTGCCCCGTCGCGCCCGCCTCCGAGACGACTTGCACCGTCGAATCCGTGTTACGCTTGTCCCAAGTCCAGCCGACAGGCAGGTCGCTCTCGACCGCCTCGAAACTGGCGTTGCGAATGAGGTTGGGGTTCGGGGTTGTGTCCAACGGTGTAAGGGTCAGTTTCGCTTGCGAATAGCCGCACATCATCATCACGCCCAGCCACACCAGCCAAGCACTCCTGCGCATCGTCGCCCTCCGTGTTGCGGGGGGAAGTATACCCTACGCAGGCAGGCATGAGCAAAGGAGGTCTTCGAAGTAGGCAGGTTCGCTGTCTACTTGCGGGCAATTAGTAGCGAATACGGATGCGTGTTCGTGTAAGAGTTATAACTGCGCTACGCTCAAGAGCCTCACGATGACGCTCAATAAGCGTGCTTAGCATACGCTTCCGTTCTGAGATTTGCACATCAGGCAAACGGATAATCCCACAGTGAGGTTCTCCCTGACGAACAGCCAGTTCACCGAAATCCTTGTCGGTTGTGATTACAATACGGTCTTGCTCCTTCGCAAGCCGCAGAATCGCCGAGTCGCTAAGTGTGGGATCTATTGTGCGTATTTCTGAGACATCGTATCCTTGATCGCGCAGCCAATCGGCTACCTCGCGTCCGACAGGAACATCGAGTAGAAATTTCACGGCGCACCAGTGAGGGAGACAGACTCTATCGTTTCGTTGGCTACAAGGGCGCGTGCGTAGGCGAGGCAGGCGCGAATGTCGTCAGGCTCCAAATCTGGATAGTCCTGCAGAATCTCCTCTGGGGTTGCACCCTGCTCCAGCAACGCAAGCACTGTTTCCACCTTGATACGCAGCCCGCGAATAATCGGCTTCCCGCTGAAGATGTTTGGGTCAATCACAATGCGCTCCAACAGGCTCATACAAGAATCATACCCGAACCCCACAAAAAGCAGCGATTGGTATCACTTAGGGATGAGGTGTCATGCGTGCCTCTAAACGCCCTTGAACTTACAGAATACTTACAGTACTATACTTGTTTATCTCTCCGTGTACGGGCAGACAGATTGCTTTCAGGTACTATCTTCAGCGCAGGCGCAACGGTTGGGTGGAACACTCCCGATGTGATTGCGCCTTACGGCAGCCCTATGTTTCGGCGGCGGGACGCAACAGAGACGCGACAGGCGCGCTTGGACGAGTCGGAGGAGTTCCTGCAGGTCATCTGTGCGGGCTTCAACCTCGATACGCGCACGGCGCGACGCTTTTTCTACGACGACCCCTACTTCGAGGTGAACCAGCGGTGGGGGCTGTGGCTGCGCCACTGGTCGGAGTGGCGACTCGTGTCTGTGCTGACCGCCGTGCCGCTGACGATTCGCATCGGGTCGCGCGCGGCGCCGTGCTACGGGATTTCTGGGGTGACGACGCTGCCTGAGTATCGTAGGCGCGGGCTGGCGTCGGCGTTGCTACGGGCAGTAGTGGACGCGCTGCGGGCGGAGGGCGCGCCGCTGGCGATTTTGCAGGCGTTCGACCACAAGTTCTACCGCAAGCACGGCTGGGAGACGGTCGGCTATCTGCCGCAGATACGCCTTGCGCCTGCGCAGTTGCCGCGCTACAACGCGCCCCCGCTCCGACGCGCCTACCCTGACGACCTCGAGGCGGTGATACGCCTGTACGACGCGTGCGGCGCACGCTACACAGGCAGCCTCGTGCGCGACGAACGCCGCTGGCAGTATCTGTTCTGGAACATCCCGAACCTGTGGCTGGCGGATGGGCAGGACGGCATCGAGGGCTACCTGTTCTATGACTTCGTGGATTCGGGCTGGACGCTGCGCGTGCGCGAGATGGTGTGGCGTACCGAACAGGCGCGCCGCGCACTGGTTGGCGCGCTCGCCGTGAACGAGGAGGCAGTGAAAGCCATCGAGTTCGACCTGCCGTTGGAGGCGTGGCAGCGATTGGGCATCAGCGGCTGGCAATCGCCCCCCAGCGACCCGCACACGCCCATCTACACCATTCAGGTGCTGCCGCAGTTGATGGCGCGCCCTGTGTCGTGTCGCGTGCTGCTGGAGACGCTGCTTGCCGAGACGCCCGCGCCCGATGGGTTCCAGCCGTTCACGCTTGCTGTGCGCAACGGCAACTCAGGCGATGGCGAGACGCTCAGTCTCACGGCGCAGGGGGGCGCGCTTCTCGTCGGCGATGCGCAGCCCGACCTGTTCACGCTCGCGCTGACGCCCCAGACGCTCGCGCTGCTGGCGTTCGGCACTTTCAGCGTCCCCGAGCTGCATGCGCGTCGGATGCTACACGCGCCTGATGCCGTGTTGCAGACGCTGGAGTTGCTCTTCCCCGAACGCCACCCCGCGCTCACGCCGATTGATTATTTTTAGGCGACTTTCACACCTCCGTCACGACCGCGACCACCATCGGGCGGCGGCTCAGATGCTTGCGACAGAATCGGCGCAGCACCTGCGTCAGCTCCTCGCGAATGTTGTCCCAGTCGCTGATTTCGGCGGGCGCCATCTTGCCCAGCGTCTGCAGAATCGCCTCGCGCGCCAGCTCGGGCTGCGCCTCGTTCTGCCACTCGAAGCCGCGCAGAATAAACTGCGGGTCGTCCACCAGCTCGCCCGTCTGGGCGCGCACGGTAATCAGCGCGACGAGGATGCCCTCCTCGGCGATGACTCGTCGGTCGCGAATCAGCGATTCGGGCACGCCGCCTTCTACGCCCTCCTCAATCAGCAGCCTGCCTGCGGGAACCTTCTCGCCCAGTGTGGCGATGCCATTCTCGATGCGCAGCACGGCGCCGTTCTCCAGCAGGAATATCTGCTCGTCGCGGTAGCCCATTTGACGCGCCAGCTCAAAATACGCCGCTTGGTGGCGCGGCTCGCCATGCACAGGCGCAAGGTAGCGCGGCTTCAGCAGGCTAATCATCAGCTTCAGCTCCTCTTGGCTTGCATGCCCCGACACATGCACCGGGACAATCCCGTCGTGGTAGACCTTCGCGCCGAGGCGCACCAAGCGATTCACCGTGCGCCACACGAGGCTCTCGTTGCCTGGAATGGGCGTTGCCGACAGAATCACCGTGTCGCCTGGATTGATTTTCAGGCGCGGGTACTCGTCGGCGGCGATTTGGCTCAGCGCGGAAAGCGGCTCGCCCTGACTACCCGTGGTCAGCACCAGAATCCGCTCTGAGGGGTAGTCGTCAATCTGCCGTGCGCTGATTAGCACGCCTGGCTCCACGCGCAGGTAGCCCCGTTGCACGGCGATGTCCACATTCTGCTCCATGCGCCTGCCCAGCACGGCGACCTTGCGCCCGTACAGCTGCGCCATGTCAATCGCTTGTTGCAGGCGGTGGATGTTGGACGCGAAGGTGGTGACGAGGATGCGCCCCTGCGCGTTAGCAAACAGCGTGTAGTAGGCGTCGCTAACCGTGCTTTCTGAAGGCGTCCAGCCCGTGCGCTCGGCGTTCGTGCTGTCGCTCAGTAGCAGTAGCACGCCCTCGTCGCCCAGCCGCGCCAAGTGGTTGAAGTCGGTGCGCTCGCCGTCTACGGGCGTGTGGTCGATCTTGAAGTCGCCCGTGAAGACGACAATCCCCTCGGCAGTGCGCAGCGCATACGCCACACAGTCGGGGATGCTGTGCGTCACGCGAATCGGCTCGACGGTGATGCTCCCGACCTGAAACGGCGTTCCGGGCTTGACAGGGTGCAGCGGGGCGTCCAGCCGCCGCTCGCGCAGTTTCTGCTCAATCAGCGCGAGCGTCAGCGGCGTGCCGTAAATCGGCAACTTGCCCAACAGGGGCAGCATGTAGGGCAACGCGCCCACATGGTCTTCGTGCCCGTGCGTCAGCAGAATCGCCTGCAGCTCGTCGCGGACGCTTAGCAGATACTCAGGGTCGGGAATCACCAAGTCCACGCCGGGCAGGTCTTCGCCCGGAAACGAGATGCCACAGTCAATAATTAGCGCTTCGCCGTCGCAGCGGACTAAGTTCAGATTCTTGCCGATTTCGCCAGTGCCGCCCAGCGGGATGATCTCGAGTGCCAACGGTTGGAACCTCCTTGAAACACGCCTATAAGTATAGCATGCGCTGGGGTAGAATTGCGCCACATGCGCCGACGGAAAACGGTGTGGGTGCTGGGCGCGCTGGCGTTGCTGGCGCTGGGCGCGCTGGGGTGGTGGGCGGCGCAGCGACCGCCCGCGATTGTCATTCCGCCACGCCAGTACCCGCCCAACAACGCCTACGATGCCTACAAGCAGATCGCGCAGGGCGTCAGCGACCTGTTCGAGTCGGACGCGCGCCTGCGCGAGATTGAATCGCGCCTGTTCCGCGGGGGCAGCGCGCCCGTCTCGCAGGCGGAGCGACGGTACTTCCTCCAGAAGATGCAGCCATTCCTCGAAGCCTACCGCAGGCACACGGAGCAGCCCTGCGTGGCGGTCTACGAGTATGACATGAACTGGCTGTTCTCTGAGATGGCTCAGTTCCGTCGGCTTGCCGGCGTCGAGTCGCTGATGATAGGCGACGCGCTTGCGGCAGGGCGCGAGGACGAAGCGCTACTGCGCCTCCAAGCCCTACTACGCTTCAGCGAACAGATACGCACCGAAGGGACACTCATTCACTACATGGTTGGCGTCACCGTGTCCGAAATGGGATTGGAGCCGTTGCGTGAGCGTCTGCCGCAGCTCCAGTCGCCGAAAACGCTCGAGGCGGTTGTTGCGCTGGCGCGCGACGCCGAGCAGCGGCATACTCCAGTGCGCGCTGCGCTGACCCAAGAATACTATCTCGGTCTGGCGACTCATCGCGACATCGCGAGCGGCAATATTAAACTCCAAGACCTGCATAGGTGGGGATTCAATGATCTGAACGCTCTATCTCCCGAAGCGCTCTTGCTGCAGAGTGGTATCGGAGCGTTCTTCGTCGTGAAGCCCTCGCTTAGGGAGTATCAGCATTACTACGACAGCTGTTCGCGGAGTTTGAGAAACCCCCTTGGGAACGCAAGCCTGTGCCCACAAACCCAAAGCGATTTCTAAACCAGCTATTGCTTCCTGTATTTGATTTTTCAACCAAGCAGGAGCAGAGCAGCATAGCTACTCTCCGTCTGCTGGGTTGCTACGCCGCTATCAGGCGTTATCATCAACAGCGCGGGGCGTATCCCCCGTCGCTGGAGGCGTTGCGCCCCGAACTCGGCGAGATGATTATCGACCCGTTCACGGGCAAGCCGTTCGTGTACCGCACCCACCCCAAGCGCGGCTTTCAGCTCTACTCGGTGGGCGAAAACCTCAACGACGACGGCGGGCGACTGAGCGCCAATCGGCGACAGGGCGACCTGCTGCCGATTACCGAAGACGCTCTTCCCGAAGGGCAACGCCCCAGCCAAGCGCGCCTGTCCAGCCCGCCCGTGTGGTTGCGTTAGGCGGTTAGGTGCTGCACCGCCCGCCAAGCGTTCAGGATGGAGAACTTGAACCCGTGCCCTGAACACGCGCTCACCAGCCACATGCGCGGCTCGTCGGGCAGGGGCTGAAGGATGAACCGCTCGTCGGGCGCGTTGGTGTAGAGGCAGGTCGCGGCACTGAGGGCTTTGGGCAGCACATCGGGCAGGCGACGCGCGAGGCACTCCCGTAGCGGCGCGAGGTCCGCCTCGTCCACAGGGCGCGCGGGCGCGTCGGGGTCTTGCACCTCGCCCAGCCGATGCCACGCGACCTTGACGCCCGCCTGCCTGCCGTCGCAGGGGAAGCCGTAGAAGTGGCGCGTCGCCTCGATCCACACGGGCATCTGCGCGGGCGCGAAAATCGGCTCGGCGTCGGGGCGCACGGCGAAGTAGGCGTAGGTCTGGCGCGTGACGGTCAGCGGCAGGTTCAGGGAGGGCAGCAGCTTCGGCAGCCACGCGCCCGCCGTTAGCAGCACGCGGTCGTACCGCTCGCGCTCGCCCGATTCGGTCTCCAGCCACACGCCGCTGGGCTGGGGGTCTATGCGCGTGACGCGCGTCTGCTCGCGGATGACCGCGCCGTGCGCTTCCGCAAGGCGCAGGTTCGCCTCTACGCACGCGCTCGCCCGCAGGAAGCCGCCCTCGCGCTGGAACAGGGCGCGCTCGCGCGCCTCAATACGCAGTGCGGGGAAGCGTTCGCTGAGCGAGGCACTGTCCAGCCACTCGTAGGGGACGCCTTCGGACTGCAGGGCGCTCGCAATCGCGTTCAGTTCGGGGTCGTTGGCGTCGCCGAGCCACAGCACGCCGCAGGGCACGATGAGTTCCTCGCTCGCCTCTGCCTGCAACGCCTGCCAGAGAGGGAACGCCTCGCGCATCAGGCGGGTGTAGTGCGGGTCGGCGTAGGTGAGGCGGTAGATGCGGCTTTCGCCGTGCGAGCTGCCGCGCGTGTGCCCGCGCACGAACTGTTCGTAGCCGACCGCCTCGTGCCCCTGCTGGGCGAGGAAGCGCAGCGCCGCGCTGCCGACCGCGCCCAGCCCGACGACCGCAATGCGCATCTCACTTCCCTTGCTGGGGCGCACCGGGCGCAGCCTGCCCCTGCGGGGTGTTCTGTTGGGGCGCGTTGGCGGCGGGCGGTTGGTTGCCCTGCGGTTGCTGTTGCGCCTCTTGCTGCTTCTTCTGCTCCGCCTCCTGCTGCTTGCGCATTTCCTCCAGTTGGCGGCGGATCATCTCTTCTTGCTCTTGCTGGCGGCGCGCCATCTCTTTCTGCAGGTCGGTCGCGCGTTTGCGGGTCTGCTGCGCGAGGTCTTTGCGTCCCGCCTTCTCGTACAGCTCCGCTATGCCGAACAGGAACGGGGACTCGTCAGGGCGCACGACCATCCCCGCGGCGATTTCGAGGTCGTCCAGCGCGTTTTGCTTCTGTCCTGCCTCGATGAGCATCTCCGCGCGCAGCAGGCGGATATTGAGGTCTTCCCCGCCCTCGTTGAAGAAGCGGTTAATGGCGGCGGTCAGCTGCTCGCGATAGGTCTTCTCGCCTTCCTTGTCCTTGACCTCTTTGGAGATTTGCACCAGTTGGTTCAGTACCAGAATCTGCATCCACTGCGCGAGGCGCACATTCGGGCTTGCCGAGTTGACGACGGGGGTCAGCGCGTCGTTGATCGCCTTGAAGGTCTTGAGCCGCTCAGGGGTCGGCATGCCGAAGGTCTTGGTGAGCGCGTCATACTGCGCGAGGATGGGGTCGACGAACTCGGGCTTGAAGTTCTGCTGCGCGGCGTTCATAATGCGCTGCTGCTCGGCGCCGATGCGCATATTCACAAACGCTTCGCGGTACTGCTCTTTTTTCTGGTCGAAGTCAGGGGGCGGCTCCATCTTGCGCTCAGCGATGGCGTAGATGTAGTAGCCCTTTTTCTCCTTGTCTTGTAGCGGCTCGGTGAAGTCTTTGTTCGGCTTGAATGCCATGATGCGGTTCGCAACTTCCGCGCCGAACAGGTTGCTCAGTTGCTCTTGGATTTCGTAGTAGCCGCTGCCCGTGATGCGTCCGCCCTGCTTTTTGATGGCGTCGGGGTCGTCGGAGTATTGCTGCACGACTTCAGCGAAGGGTTTGCCCGCCTTGAGCGCGGCGTGCGCCTCGTTGATACGCGCCTGCGCCTTGTCCTTGTGCTTCTCGACGGAGACGAACACGCGCGCGGGGTAGACCTGCTCGAACATCAGGCGCACCTGCTCGTCGGTCGGGTTATATTTCTCGCGTAGGCTCTTGAGGAACTTGTCCTGCGCGACGCGCATGCGGAACAGCAGGTCGGGCGCTTGGGCGGCGATTTGCTCGCGCACGCGGTTGAGGGATGCGCCGCGCTCTTTGAGCGCCTTATCGAGGGCGCGGTCGTCGCCCTTGCCCTCAGGCAGCAGTTGCTGACGCAGCATGTCCAGCTGCGATTTGATATACTCTTCCTTCGCGGCTTCGATTTCGGCGCCCGAGGCGGCATAGCCCTGCTTCTCCAGCTCCAGCGTCATCGCCAGCTGGTTGGCGAGGTTCTGCGCCGTCTGGTAGCGCGTCTGGATCTGCGCGCCGTACTCGCTGGGGAGGTTCCCCTGCGTCTGCAAGTTCAGGAAGCGTGTCAGGTCCGCCTCCGTGATGACCTCATCGCCGACCTTGAGAACGGGTTGGTTCAAACCGTCCTCGCCGCCGCGTTGCATCGGCGCGCCTGGCGGGATGGCGAAGAAGATCACCATGCTGCCCGCGATCGCCAGCAACGCAACCAGCCCGATGCCCTTCACTAACTTGCGCTTCAGTAGCTCGCGAAATGTGCGTACCGTAATGCCAGCCATCTAATTGCCTCCTGTTGCTTGTTCGATAAGGTGTTGCATCGCCTGCAGGCACTGGCGCGAGACCTCCGCCTGCGATAACCCTTCGATTCGCGCGTGCGTCTCCAGCGAGAGGTAGCCCCTGTAGCCACTCGCGGCAATCTGTTGGAAGTGGTCGCGGTAGCCGATGTCCCCTTGCCCGACGACGACCCAGCGTAGGCTCCCGTCGGGTTGGCGGATGGCGTCCTTGATGTGGATATGGCGCACATAGGGCTGCGCGGCGTCGAAGCCCGCCTGCGCCGACTCGCCCAGCACGAGGGCGTTGCCAGGGTCCCACACGCCCGCCAAGTACGGCGAGTTCAGCTGACTGAGCACGCGCGCCAGCTCCGCGCCTGTGCCGACCTGACAGCTATGCTCGTTCTCCAGCCCCAGCACGACGCCCGCGCGCTCAGCGTAGGGAATCGCCCGCTCCAGCCAGCCCAGAATCTGCGTCTCGCGTTCGGGGGTCAAGTCGCCCGCCCGCCAAAACGCAAAAATGCGCACCAGCGGCGCGTCGAACAACGCAGCGACCTCCAAGCAGTGCTGCAGCAGGGGTAGCTGCGTCGCGAGGTCTGCCTCCTGCGCGGCATGCATCGGTCCGCGTTCCCTCGCGCCGAACAAATCGGTCTTGAACACAGGCGTCGCCAGCGCACAGACGCCGATGCCGGACTCCTGCAGCAGCGACTTTGCGCGGCGCAGGGTCGCCTCGTCCGCCTGCGCGATGTTGACGCCCCACAGCGTGCGCAGCTCCACGCGCTCGATCCCGAACTCACGCACGACCTGCAGGGCGGTCTGCAGGGCGTCGGCAATTTCGTCGGTAATCACGGAGAGTCTCATTGGGTGGGGTTTTGTAAGGTGTGCGCGATGATAATCGCCTCGGCGATTTCGCGCATGCTCTTGCGCGTGTTCATGCTCTGCACCTGGATGCGTCGGTACGCCTCTTGCTCGCGCAGCCCGTAGGTGTCCATCAGGATGCCCTTGGCGCGTTCGATGATTTTGCGCGTCTCCAGCGTCTCCTTGAGGTCATCGACCTGCTGTTCGAGTTCGCGCGCCTCTTGGTAGCGTGCGAGGGCGACCTCGATGGCGGGGGTCAGGTCTGCCTGCTTGAACGGTTTGACGATGTAGCCGTACACGCCCGCTTGCTTGGCGCGTTGGATTAGCTCGCTGTCGCTGTAGGCGGTCAGCAGAATCACGGGCGCAAGCCGCTCCTCGTGCAAGATGCGCGCTGCCTCGATGCCGTCCATTTCGGGCATCTTCACATCGAGAATCGCGAGGTCGGGTTTGAGGGCGCGCACTTTTTCGACCGCCTGTGCCCCATCGCTCGCCTCGCCGACCACCGACATGCCCAGCTCCTCCAGCATCTGCCGCAGGTCTAACAGAATAATCGGCTCATCGTCGGCAATCACAATCCGCAGTTTGTGCATCCGTATCATCACCCTTAGAGGAGAGTATACCCCAACGGCTTGTCGCGCACTTGCACAATAGCCCCCCTTGAAAAACCAGAAAATGTGCTATAATAGGGCATCACTCTAACGGAGGTGTGATGACCATGCGAAAGGCGATTCTTTTCGGAACCGTCGGCGCAGTTCTTGCGCTGACCAGCGTTGCAGTGGCGCAAACGCCTGTGGACAAGCTCATCAAGGCAGGACGGATGTCTTTCCGACTGCAGGACTCGCCGTATTACATCAAAATCGGAGCCGATTGTACCCTTGACGCCGCGGGCGGCGGAATCGGCGACCAAGCCCCTATCTGCGTTACCCTATCCGACCTGAACAACGACGGTGTCGCCCTGGACTTCCAGATCACCATCCAACAGATGGTGAACACGATTCAGTCCAACGCAACGGTACAGTTCTACGGCACGCCTGTCGGAACGAACCAGGTGCGTTGGCAAGGCTCGCGAACTTATGACCCGCCTGAATGCGCCTTTATCGGCGGCAGCGTTAACCAGTGGTTCCAACTTGCACAGGTCTTCGGCGACTTCACGATGCAGATTAGCGAGGGCGCGTGTAATCCCGACCCCTACAGCTGCACCTCCTGCGGCGCAGACCTCACACTGACCCCTGTCGGGAATGACCCGAACAACCAGAATGTGAACTTCTTGGGCTTTGAGGGCATCATACGATTGGCAGGTGACAATTGCGACACAGGGGGTCCGCTGCGCGCATGCGCACGCACTTGGGCGATTAACGCGATTGCCTATAGCAGCAGCCTGCCGTCGCGGGGCGATGTGAACGGCGACTGCACCGTCGATGACGCCGACTTGCTGGTCGTGCTGTTCAACTTCGGCAGCAGCGGCGACGGCGATGTGAACAACGACGGCATCGTGGACGACGCCGACCTACTCGTCGTGCTGTTCAACTTCGGCAGCAATTGCTAAGGCAAATTACCCTTTTCCCGATTTGTCCCGAATTTGGGGACAAATCGGGAACTTTACTGGCAGGAATCCCGTCAGTCAGGTAGAATCTTGCTTATTACGAGGAGGTAATTGGTATGATACGGCATCGTGGCTTTACGCTGATTGAGTTGCTGGTCGTGATTGCGATCATCGCCATTTTGGCGGCGATCTTGTTCCCTGTGT
>JAIMAN010000032.1 GCA_023511915.1 Armatimonadota bacterium | reverse complement strand
CGCCCTCGTAGCTCAGTGGATAGAGCGCCTCCGTCCTAAGGAGGGCGTCGGGGGTTCGAATCCCTCCGAGGGCGCCAAACTTTCGGAGAGGTGCCGGAGTGGTTGAACGGGCCCGTCTCGAAAACGGGAATCCTCCCAAAAGGGGGATCGTGGGTTCGAATCCCACCCTCTCCGCCAGGAAACCGCTATGCGCTGGACAGATACCCATTGCCACCTGAACCACCCCGATTTGTACGCCGAGTGGCAAGCTGCGCTGTTTCGTGCGCAGCAGTCGGGCGTGGAGCGGCTGATCCTGATTGGCTACGATGTGGCAAGCAGTCGCCGCGCCGTCGAGTTAGCCGCGCAGTCGGACGCGCTCTACGCCGCCGTCGGTATTCACCCGCACGACGCCGCGCAGTGCGACGCCGACGCGCTGGCGACCTTGCGCGAGCTGGCGCAGCAGCCGCGGGTGGTCGCCGTCGGCGAGATTGGGCTGGACTTCTATCGCGACCTCTCACCCCGTGCGGCACAACACGAAGCCTTCCACGCGCAGATGCAGTTGGCGCAATCGCTGGGGCTGCCCGTCATCCTGCACTGCCGCGACGCCTACGACGAACTGCTCCACGTGCTGGCGGAGTACCCCACTGTGCGCGGGGTGCTGCACTGCTTTTCGGGCACGGAGGCGCACGCCCAGCGCGGTCTGGAACTGGGCTACTACTTGGGGATTGGCGGCGTGATTACCTTCAAGAGCGCGGAGCCGCTACGCGCGATTGTGCGGGCGATGCCGCGCGACCGCCTACTACTGGAGACCGACGCGCCCTACCTCGCCCCGCACCCCTATCGTGGCAAGCGCAACGAACCTGCCTACCTGCCCCTGATTGCCCAGCAGGTTGCCGCACTCTGGGAAGTCCCGCTGGAGACGCTCTCGGCACTCACGGAGGCGAATGTGGCAAGAATTTTCGAGCAGGTACAATAATCGTCGTGATGACCCCGCAGATGATAGAAGGCACTTGGGAAGAGATTGTAGCGCGTCATCCCGAACTCTGTGGACGGCGAGTACGCCTAATCGTGCTACCAGAGGACGAAACCCAGCGAGCCGATACAGGAGCAGACTTGCTGAGTTTCCTTATTGAAATCGGTTTCGTGGGGCAGTGGGCAGACCGTACAGACATACCTGATAGCCCCGAGTATGTGCGGCTGATACGCGCTCAAGCAGAAAATCGGGAGAACGATGCTGGTTCTGGACACTGACATCATGGTAGATGTACAGCGCGGGTTTCAACCTGCACTGGAGTGGCTCGCGCAAATGCCCGAGTCGCCTGCAATTACTGTGATTACAGTGTTGGAGCTGCTACGCGGTTGTCGGAATTCGCGCGAGCAGCAGTCTGTAGAATTGCTGCTGACACGAATGCCCATTCTATACATCAGTGAGGCTGCTTGCATGCGCGCCGTAGAATACTTCCGAACCTTCCACCTGAGCCACGGGATTGGCATTCTGGATGCCCTGATAGCGGCAACTGTGACAACGCACGAAGCGACTCTTTGCAGTTTCAACGAGAAGCACTACAGAATGATTCCCGATTTGAAGATCTTGAAGCCCTACAGTCGCGAACAGCGTTCGTAGCTTCACGAACTCGCGCTGGTGTAGCTGCGCAAAGCGAACTTCCAGAACACGCGCCCCATGACGAAAAAGCCCACCGCCCACGCGACCGCGAACCACAGGAAGCCCGCCGACGCCTTACCCAACAACGCCTGCGTCGGAATCGTCGCCAGAAACGCCACAGGCAACACATAGGTAAACACGCGCCGCAGCACACGGTCAAACACATCCGTCGGGAAGCGACCAATCTGCGCAAACACATCCGACAGCACCCACAAGTTCTCCACCCGCACCAGCCAGATGCTCAGCGTCATCATCATAAAGTGAAATGAATAGAAAATCAGCACGCCCGTCAGTACCATCCCGAAGTAGAGCGCGACATTCAGGAGCGACGGCGTGTAGTCCAGCTGAAAGAGCGCGTAGACGCCCAACAGCACCGCCACCACCAGCGAGCCAAGCTGATCCAGATTAATCCGCCGCAGCGAGAGCCAAAACTGCGAATCGACAGGCTTGAACAACACAAAATCCAGCGTGCCCTGCCGCACGAGCGTCGGCAGATCCGACAAGCCGAAGTAGAACAGCGTGGAGATGAGCGCGTCGATAAAGTAGAGCGTCGCCGCGAGCATGAGCGCCTCCGACTCGCTCCAACCTGCAATCGAGTCGGTGTGTCGGAAGATGATTTTCAGCGTGGCGAGGAAAAAGCCGAGCCAAAGCGCGTTGTAGAGCATCTTCGCCCAGAAGTTGGCGCGGAACTCCATCTCGCGCACGAAGCTGGCGCGTATGAACGCCTTGTAGAGCCGCCAGTAGAAGCCCAGTCGCCTCACATTCCCACCCCCGTGTATTGGCGCAGCCCTTTGCGCCACAGAATCTGCGCCGCGCCCGCGCCAATCAGCACCCACACCGCCTGCAGCCCTATCTCCAGCCACATCGACTCGCCCTGCAGTTTGCCAATCGCAATCTCCACAGGCACGGCGGTGGTGTAGCGGAACGGGAACACCACCGCCAACGCCTGCAGCCAGCCGGGCATCAGCGCAATCGGCGCGACCCAGCCGCTCAGCAGCAACATCGGCGCGTAATAGAGCGAGAACACACTCTGCGTCTCCTGCAGCCAGAACGCCAAGCATGCCAGCGCATACGCCACCCAAAACGAGACCAGATGCCCCAGCAGCACGCTCAGCCAGAACGCCCAACCCAGCGTCAGCGGGCTAAGCGCCGTGAAGCGGCTGTAGTACCACAGCGCAAGCAGCGCTACAGGCACAAACAGCACCATCCGCATCGCGCGCCACGAGATATTCCGCGCAAACAGCATCCACACCACAGGCACGGGACGCAGCAGCCACTGCGACAGCATGCCCTCCTTAATCTCCATCGAAAGATCCCACATCAGGTGGCTGACGATGAAGTTCGTGGTGAAGGCGATCATCACATAGTAGGTTACCATCTCGCCGGGGTTGTAGCCCGCGATGGTTTCGCGCCCGCCATATGCCGACAGCCACACCAGCGGCATCACTAGGCAATGCACCACATCGGTCAGCATCCAGATGAACGCACTCGCGCGATAGGCGAGGCTATCGGCAATATAGATTTTCAGCAGGGCAATTAGTTTAGACAGGAGTCGCATCGTGCCTAAGCCAATTATACCTGCCGACCTTTCCCCAGCGGGTATACTCTCGCCGATTGGAGGAGAGACGATGGCGTATATCACCGAGGCTGGCAAGAAGCTGATTACGGTCATCCCAGGCGACGGGATTGGACCTGAGTGCGTGGAATCCGCTTTGAAACTGCTGCAAGCCGTCAACGCGCCGATTGAATGGGAAGTGCGCGAGGCGGGCGCAAGCGTCTTTAAAAAGGGCATCGAATCGGGCGTACCGCAGGAGACTATCGAGTCGATTCGCAAGACGCGCGTCGTGCTGAAGGGTCCGCTGGAGACGCCCGTTGGCTACGGCGAAAAAAGCGCGAATGTAACGCTGCGCAAGCTGTTCGAGACCTACGCGAACGTGCGCCCCGTGCGCGAGTTCCCGAATGTGCCCACGCCCTACAGCGGGCGCGGCATCGACTTGGTAGTCGTGCGCGAGAATGTGGAAGACCTGTACGCGGGCATCGAGTATATGCAGACGCCTGGCGTGGCGCAGACGCTGAAGCTCATCTCGCGCAAAGGGTGCGAGAAAATCGTGCGCTTCGCGTTTGAGTTGGCGCGCGCCGAAGGTCGCAAAAAAGTCCACTGCGCCACCAAAGCGAACATCATGAAGTTCGCCGAAGGGATGCTCAAGCGCACCTTTGAAGAGATTGCGCCCGAATATCCCGACATCGAGGCGAACCACATTATCGTGGACAACTGCGCCCACCAGCTGGTGAAGCGTCCCGAACAGTTCGAGGTCATCGTGACCACGAACATGAACGGCGACATACTGAGCGACCTGACCTCCGCGTTGGTGGGCGGGCTGGGTTTCGCGCCGTCGGCGAACATCGGTAACGAAGTCGCCATCTTCGAGGCGGTTCACGGCTCCGCGCCCAAGTACGCGGGCAAGAATGTCATCAACCCGACCGCTGTGATTCTGTCGATGGTGATGATGCTGCGCTACCTGGACGAGTTCGAAGCGGCGGCAGCGATTGAGAACGCGCTGCTGTATACGCTGGAGGAGGGCAAGGTGCGCACGGGCGATGTGGTCGGCTACGATAAGGGCGCGAAGACCACCGAATACACCGACGCGATTATCGCCAACTTGGGCAAGAAGCCGTCCACGACGCAGGTGCGCGAGTACCACCCGATTCGGCTGCCGCAGGTTCCTGCCGACCCCGTGTTGGTGCGCCCCCAGGCGCGGCGCGTGGTGGGCGTGGACATCTTCGTGGAGACGGAGCTGTTCCCCGAACCGCTGGGGCAGGCGTTAGAGACGCTGGTCGCTGAGTCGCCGTTCCGCCTGAAGATGGTCTCCAGTCGCGGCACGAAGGTCTACCCGCCCACAGGCGCGATTACCGATGTGGTGGATCAGTATCGCTGTCGCTTCCTGCTGCGCGATGCCAGCGGCGAGGCGACCGACGCGCAGATTCTGGAGCTGATTCAGCGCGTGGGCAGCCGCTTCCGCTGGATGCATCTCGAGAAGTTGCAGGAGTTCGACGGCGCGATGGGCTACACCAAAGCGCAGGGCGAGGACTGAATGGTTCCCCCTGCGAGCAGGGGGGAACCGAGAGCGCGCCTGCTCGGTTCCCCCTGGTTGCTTGATTAGTCTTGGTCGGCGTCGAACGGGCTGATGTAGAAGCGCGGTTGCATCGCGCCGCCGTAGATGTTGCCCACACCGTTGCGCGTGCTGCTCCAGAACAGCAGCAGCGACTCGTCGAGCCCGCCGTAGATGTCGCCCAATGCGCTGCCTGGTGCGCGGAACTCCACATTCGGCATCGCCCACAGGTACAGCTCGTTGGTGGGCAGGTCAATCGGCACGGGCGAGGTGTACTCTACATCAGTGGCGAACGAGTGGGCGAGGTTGCCCTCGTCGATCCAGCGCACAACGAGCGTCTCCTCCAGTTCCACGATGTTGCCTGCGCGGTCGCGCGCGAGGTAGCGCACCTGCACCTGTTTGCCGATGTCCTCCGTCGAGAAGTAGATGTTGCCGCGCAGGGCATCGTACTCGTAGAAGCCCAGCCCCGCGCCCGCCACATTGTTGGGCGTGAGCTGCACGACGGCGTGGTTCGTGCCCTGCGCAAGGGTGAACGCGCCCGTCTGAATGGGCACGCGCCCGCGCTGCGTCAGGATGGGCGACTGCAGCCGCACGCCAGGGCGCAGCGTCTTGAAGAAGAAGTTGCCCGAGCTGTTCGGCGGCGCGCTCGTGCGACGGAACAGCAGCCACACGCGATCCACCGGCGGACGCTCGTTCAGCTCGCACGCGCCGTTGTTCGCGCCCTTGCGCACGGGCGAGTCGCCAGGGTTGTTCTCCGTGTGGCGCGGGTTCATCGTGCGCTGGAAGATGGCGCGCAGCTGCGAGTAGCTCCCTGCCGAGCCGGGCGCAGTCGCGCTGATGCGGTACACGCGCGGGCGGTAGGTGACCGTCACGAGGTCGTTTAGGCGCGGCGCGAAGTTCACGAAGCGTATCGTGCCGTTGTTCGGGTCTATCACGATGCGCCCGCGCGGGAGCAGGTTGACCACCTGTCCGCCGCCACCCAACACAGGCTGGTTGAACTCGAACTGCAGTAGCCCTGTCTGCTCGTCCACAATCGGGCGCTGCAAGATGAACTGCGTCGGGTTGTCGGGATTGCGCTCCAAGAGAACGGACTGCCCGTTGATCTTGATGTCGAGGTCGGGCGCGCTTGGGTTGCTGTTCCAGCCGCGCTCGATGAACGCCCAGTCGAGGTGCCGCGCCCGCCACACATTCTGGTCAGGGTCTTTCTGGGCAACCTCATCGGCGACAACGGGCAGGAACCGCTCCTGCGTGACTCCCAGCGAGCGGTCGGCGCGGGTGTCGCTGAGCGTAAGCAGGTTACCGTTGCGCGGGTTCACATAGAACCGCTGCATCAGCACTTCCGACTCGCTGCGGTCGCCGACTGTGCCGATGAAGTAGACATCCGCCAGGTAGATAAAGTCCGTGTTATTCGCAGTGGGGTTCGTGCTGACACGGTAGATATTCGCGCTGACGCTCTCCACCGAGCGTACAATCGGCGAGAGGGGCAGCCGCTGCTCGCGACGCCAAGTGCCAAACAGGTCGCCTTCCGACGCGATGAAGAAGATTTGGCTGCGTCCCGATGGCGCAGCGACATAGAACAGCCAGTTGCCCACGCCGTCCACGCCCGCAATCGAGAGGCTGGAGCGCGGCGCGACGGGGTCTAACGGAACCGCTCGCGGGTTGCCCACAGGGTTGCCCGTCTGGGTGTCTACCTGCACATAGAACAGCAGTTCGTACTTCTGGTTGCGTAGGATGACCTCGCCTGTCCAGAAGAGGAAGGCGCCTGCAGAGGTAAGGCGCACGAACGGGCGATGGTGCTTGATGGTCGCGATTTCCTCGTTGGTGAGCGGGCGACCCAGTCCCAACGCCGCACTGAACAGGCTCCCATTCGGATCGTTCGGATAGGGGCCAAGCGGCGCTTCCCACCAGCGGTTGCCTGATTCGGGCAGCCAGCCGTTGGTCGCGCGGACGCCGTCTTGGAGGGTCGTCGTGCCGTTCCAATCCAGCGTCGACTTGTAGAGGTAGAAGCTGTTTGGGCGTCCCACAGGGTCGGGGCGGTTGCTTGCCCAATACAGGTGCAGTTTGCCTGTCGTGGGGTCGCGGAAGGCGGCGGGCGTGATGTCGCTGATGCGCGGCGCGTTGGCGGGCGGTACAGGGTCAATCATCGGCGCGACGCCCTGATTGGTGCTGCCCGTCAGTTGCGTCTCGCGCACGCGCACCACGACGCGCATCGGCGGCGTGGCGAAGGTACCGTTCACCGCGCCGGGCGTGCCGCCCTGATTATGCTGGTACGGCGCAATCAGCTGCGAGTAGACGCCCATCGGCTGGAACGGCGGGATGGCAACCGACACCTGCGGCTTGCGCGGCTCGACGGTGATATTCGGATCGCGCCGCGGCGGAATCGCAGGCTGCGTCAGCACTGTGGAGGTGTAGTCGCCCACCTGCGGCTTCTGCAGGATTGGGTAGGGCTGATTGTTGCCCGGATAGAACGGGTTCGGCTGCGGCCAGAAGCGCGTGTCCAGCGTGCTGGCGACCGTCGTCCACGCGGGCATCCCCCCGAAGAAGCTCACCATATCCGAGAAGAGGAACACTGTGCCCGATGGGCTGCCGCGCGCCTTGCCCAAGTAGACGGGATAGAGGTTCACATTCCCCTCGTTGCGCACGGTGAACGGCTTCCAGAAGGACTCGAAGATGGGGTTGTCGGGTCGGAACGCCGAGAGCGGGTTGTTCGCAAACAGACTGCCCCAGTTGAAGCCGAACCCTGCGGGCAGCGAGCCGAAGTCGATGGTCTGCTCCTCGACCAGCAGGCGTTCGTCGGGCTGCACGGTTGCGGCAGCGGTCAACTCGCGGTACGCCTCGATGCGCAGGTTCTGCGTGACGCCGGGCTGCAACACGCTCTCCAGCCCGTCGAAGCGCCCGTTGTTGTTCGAGTCGGCGAACACATAGGTGCGCGAGGTGTAGCCCTGCGTGTTGGCGGGCTGGAAGCGCGGCACTTCGATTTGCACATCGATGCGGTTGCCCGTAGAGAGCAGGCGCGCCGTGGCGCGTTGCAGATCCGTGCCGCCGTCCAGCAGCATCTGGATGCGCCGCCCAGAGATGTCGGGGTAGTCGGGGCTGCGGTTCGGCAGCGTGGGCATCACTTCCCACGGCAGCGCGCGGATGACCGCCCCTGCCCCGCCCTGCCAGCGCATGTCGTCCACATAGGCGCGCGCGTTGATGGCGATTGGCACGACATTCGAGGTCTGCGGCGTGCGTCTATCGCGTGCGAAGAAGTCGCCAAACAGCGTCTTGCCATGCTCGCCCGCGCCGACAGGCACAATCGCGCCTTGCGGCGTGCGGAAGCGCGTATTGACCAGCGTCCCGTTGTTGCCGTTGAACAGGTTCTGGTCGGTGCCGCCTGCGCCGACCACGCCGACGCCTTCCAGCCCCAACGGGTTCGCAATCCCGAAGCGCCAGCCTGCGCCTGTGAGCAGCGAGTCGGGGTCATCGCCCCCATACGGCGGCACTTGGAAGCCGCCGCCCGGCAAGCCGTTGCCCGGCGCAGGGCGATCGATGTCGGGCGTCTCAATCGCAAGGTCAGAGGTCCAGCCTGCGTTCCCGAAGCGCACCTGCAGCTCGTACTTCTCGCCTGGCGTGTAGAAGTTGTTGCCCGACGACTGAATCGTGATGGACTGCATCGCGACCCAGTTTAGGCTTGGGTTATCGCGCGGCGCGCGACTCGTCTCACGCGGCGTGAGCGTGTACTCCACGCGCGTAACGCCTGGACCAATCAGTTGGATGCGCAGCGGTTGCGGGTTCGTGCCTTGCTTGAAGTTCCACACAATCACATAAATCGTGTCGCCCCATTCGAGCGCGTCGGGGAAGCGCGGCTCGAGTTGGTCGGGCGGCATCTCGCCGTTCAGCACCATGTCCGCCTCCTCCTTGCGCGTGGTCACCGACACACGCAGTTTGGAGTAGTCGGAACCGTCAGAGGTCGTGGTCTGAGTGGGGTCGCGTTGAATTCCTCCCAAGCCCGTCTCAGGCGCGGTGGTCGCCACTCCCAGCACATTGTAGGCGTAGACGATGCCCTCGTCATCCGCGGCGTAGAGCCAGTTGTCCAGCACGCCCGCTGAGGCAAACACAGTGTTGGCGTACAAGTCCCAGCCCTCAAACGCTTTGCCGTTGCGACTGTTGGTCTGCTCGTCGGCGTGCAGGGCGAGCAGCAGCCCAGAGTTGGTCGCGACCACGACGGCGGGGCGGTCGTCGAGGATGTTGCCGTTCTCATCGGTGTCGCGCACATAGGTGAAGATGGGCGAGCTGAAAATCGCGCCGCCGAGGTTCTCGCTGATGTAGCGCAGGTCGCCCGTGTCGGCGTTGAAAGCAATGATGCGCCCGCCCGTGCTGCCCACATAGACGAGGTTCTCCGGTACGCCGCGATAGGGTAGCCCTTGCACGACCACAGGCGAGCTGTAGAAGAAGTTGAACAGCCCGACCAGCGGCGCATTCAGCGCGGGGCGCGCCCACACCAGCGAGCCGTTGTCCGCTTTGACCGCATAGAGCCGTCCGCCCTCAAGCCCGCCCGTCGTGAAGTAGACGCGCCCCAACGCCACGGCAGGCGTGCTGGTAATCGGCTCGATGGGGTTCTGGTCTTCGGGCGGATAGACCCACGCGACGCGCTCGTCCTCCGTCGTGTTGGGGTCGTCTTGCCGTGCAGGATCGAGCGCAATTAGCCGTCCGAACTGGTTGCCGCCCTCCGAGCTGCCGATGTAAATCAAGCCTGTGGCAGGGTCATAGGCAGGCGTCGAGACGAACGCCGCGCCGAAGCGGTCGTACTGCCAGCGGTAGTAGGTGTTCAGGTTGCTGGGGTTTAGGTCGGTGTTGATGAGGTAGACCGACCCCGCAGGGTTGCCAATCGCGACCAAGTCCTCACTCTCCAGAATCAGCGGCGAGGCGTAGCTGAAGCTGGTGGAGTTCGCGGGCTTGACAATCCAGTAGAGTTTCGTTTCGCCGCGTCGGGTGTCGTTCTCGCCGTCGCCGAGCGCGTCGATGGCGTACACGGCGCCGTTCTGTGCGCCGAACACCACCACCCAGCGCGTGACAGTGCTGTTGCCGTCGCGCACGCGCACCCTGCCGACTGCAGGCGTGGAGAAGACCGCGTTGGTCAGCCCGTCCGCACTCACAATCCGAATGGCGTCGGCGATCACGCGCTGCGCGCCTTGCGCGACATCTTCGGGCGAGAAGTTGGTCACCGAGATCTCGTAGTTGCGCCCGCTGCGCATCTCCACAGGCAGGTTGTTCAGCAGCACCCACCGCCCGCCGAACCGCTGGTCAATTCGCAGGCGCAGCGTGTCGCCCTCGTTCTCAATCACATATTCCGCCCGACGCGCGTTCAAGTCATCCGACGGGAACCAAGCGTACACATAGTACCGCCCCGTGGTGGGCACTTGGATTTTCCAGAAGGCGCGCTGGATGTTGCCTGCGTCATTCGTGGGCGCGATTTCGTGGTAGAGCCGTTCGTAGCGGTCGCCGAGCGCGTTGTTCGGCGTGAACAGCCCTGCGGTGAAGTTGGCGTCCTCGTCGTCATACACCTGTCCCTCGCCCTGACCTGGCAGGTCGGGGACGCGGAAAGTCCAGCGCACGCGCGCGCCGCGCGTACCGACGGGGTTCTCCATGCAGGTAATCGTGCCGTTGCCGTTGGCGATGTAGACGAGGTGGTTGCCAGGGTTCAGAGGGCTGCGAATCGCCACTGGGGAGGCTTGCACCGTGCCGTAGTCGGGCACGAATCGGATGGCGTCCGCCGCTACAATCGGCGTGGTCGAGAGCGGATGGTCGGGACTGGCAAGGCGAATGAGGTTGTTGAGCGTGACGACGATTTCGGTGGAGCCGTTATGATAAAACGGTCGGTCGCCCAGCGGTTGCCAGCCGCCCAGCGTCTGGTTCAAGTACAGCGTGGCGGCTGTGCCTGTCGCGTCGGCGACCTCGTACTCCGCCTGACGCGCGTAAGGCGCAGGGAAGCCCCCGATCCGCGTGTCGCCACTGGGCACATAGACCCAGATGCGATAGTAGCCCGGCGGCAGTTGCCCGCTGCGCCAGATGAAGCGTGCAATCGGCGGCAGCGGCTCGTCGGGGGCGGTCGGCTGGCGCACGCACTCGATGTATTGGTAGGGTACCGTGGAGTCGGGGTCGTCCAGGTAGGGGTCAACCGCGCGTTCGGCGGCGGACGGCGTCTTCCACGCGCCCGATGGAATCGCGCTGGTCAGCGTTGGGTGGTCGTTATCGACCACCACAGGCAGGCGCACGGAGTCCATATCGGGCAGCGTCCACGCCAGCAGGAAGTTCACCACGCTGTTTTGCGCGTTGGTGGTGGTTCCCGTGCGCTGGTTGCTCCCGCGATGGGTATGCCAACTATCCTGCGCGACGCCCAACGCCAGCGTCGCTATGCCTATCGTCAACCCCGCAATCAGTCGCTTCATACCGTATCTCCGTCGGTGCGTCATGCTCAAAAACCTCCCCTATCCGCCGAACTTGGCTTGCGCAGCTGCGACGAGCCGCTGAGCTCGGGACGATCCAACGTACTCCACACGATGGAAGCGTTGCTGAAGCCCAAGTCGTCACGCTGCGCATTATAATCGTCTGCATCCAACTCGAACACCTCGCCGGGGAACTCGCGCGGTTCGGTGTTGCTGCCCGATTGCACCAGCGTCGTGCCGTTGTAGGCGTTCACAATCAGCACATTGCCGTTGCCCAAGTAGCGCGCCTGACGCGGCTTGAACAGAATCGGGCGCAGCAAGTTGCCGTTGCCATCGTCAGCGAGGTCGTTGCCGCCGAGGCGTCGGCGCACGGCATTCGTGTACGCCTCGTTGGTCAGCATCCATGTGACGCGCAGCGTGTCGCCGACGGTTCCTGTGGTGGGCACTTGCAGTTCGTAGACGCCCGTACTGGTGGTCACCAGCAGGTAGAGTCCCGCGTTGCCCTGCCCGCTCGCGCTGCGCTTGTTGGTATCGATGGCGACGGGCGCGAGAATCGGCACAACCTGTCCGTTGGGCAACTCCATACGGCGGATGTAAATCGTTTGGTCGCGCCCGTTCACGATGAGTTGCAGCGTGATCATGCCCGCTTCGGGCGTGCGTGGGTCAAGCGGGTCGCCCATGCCCACCGCCTCGAACGCGCTGGCGGCGGTGTTTTGCACCATCGTCGCGAAGCCGATGCGCGTCGTGTTGCCGTCCCAGTATTCGAACCGCTGCGCCGACACATAGCGGTAGTTGCGCTCCAAGCGTTGGCTCGGCGTCATCCAATACAGCACGCCCAGCATCGGACCCAGCTGCGGATGCTCCACAGGACTGCCCACGGTGAAGGTATTCGGGTCTGCCTGATAGCGATCCACGATGTCCACCACCCGCGCGTTGCCCGCGTCGGTAATCGTGTAGTGGATCCAGTATTCCAGCAGTTGGCGGTTCGTGTACGGGTTGCGGCTGGCAGGCACGAACTCTGTCCACACCGTGACATCGGTCGGGTTGCGCAGGGTTTCGGGCGCGCCCGCGATATAGTTCGAGCCGGGCAGGTTGTTCGCCTGCGCCCATGCCTCGTCGCGCAGGTCGATAATCTGCGTCATGTTCCCGTCGCCGTCGCGCAGGGGCACGCGGTCGGGGATGAAGCGCGTGATGGTGCGGATTTCCGCGCCTGCGCGATCCAGTATCGCCACACGGTTGCGCTCAGGCTCCACGATCAGCAGTTCGTTCTCGCCGTAGCGGTAGACGCGCGCGTTGGGCGTAATCGGGTAGCGCGCCTTGCTGGCGACGATGGAGCCTGTGTAGAAGTCGAGTTGCGTGTTCTCGGTTGACCACACGACGCGCCCTGCGGTGTCCACTTCCAGCAGGCGGCTCTCGTCGGCGATAATCGTGCTTTGGCGGCTGTACGCCTGTAGCCCCTGACCTGAGCTGATCACCATCAGCCCCTCGCCGACCGCAATCGGCGACAGCCCTGTGCCCGTCTGGAAGCCCTCCGCGAAGCGGCGGAACAGCTCGCGCAGGAACGCGCCGGGGTCGGGGTCCTCTTCCAAATCGGTAATCAGGTCATCGATGAACGGCCAGCGGATGATGGACTGGTATTTGAGGGGTTCAGCAGGGTTCACGCGCGGTATGGTGCCCGCTTGGTCTTTGCGCTGCGCCAGATCAGGCTGCAGGCGGTACGGGTCGGTCGCGATGCCCAAGATGCCGCCGAAGGTCTGCAAGCCGCTGTCTGTGGGTACGGTAATCTGGCACGGCAGGTACATCGTGTCGCCCACCACCACAGGGTTCGCCTGCAGTTGTTGCCCCAGCAGCACCGCGTACCAGCGCAGGTTGTTCCAGTTGCCTGCGATGGAGTCGGGATCGACCAGCGTGTTGAAGGTTCCGACATTGATTTGCACGGGCTGCGTCAGGCTCAGCACATTCTCCAGCAGTCGAATCTGTCCGCCGCCGTCCGCTTGCGCGAAGCCCGTGATGCGAATCTGCCCTGTGGTGAAGTCCACCTTGATGTCGGGGTTCGGGCTGTTGGGCGAGTAGGTCAGCGACGAGACGATGTTGGTGATGGGGTTCGGTCCCGAGCGTCCGTAGTCGCGCTGGCTGATACGGACATCGCCTGTGGCGGCGATGGGCGCGCCGAGGTCAATCACGAACTGCTCAGGCTCTGCGTCCAACGCGACGATGACGGTGTAGGGGAAGCCGAACGGTCCGACACGCGCTTGCCCAATCGCGAAGGCGTACACCGCGCCGTCGTAGTAGATGGGCGCGCCGATGAAGGCGAAGTTCATCCACTGGCGTTGCGGCTCGGCGTCCGCGTTCGGCGCGAAGTCGTGGCTAAAGCGCAGGAACCGCCCCACAAAGCGCATGAAATACTCGTTCGGCTCGCGGTACACCGTGCTGGGGGGCACGATAATCGGGTCGGTGGAGCCGGGCACGATCTGCGAGTAGCCCCCGTGCGACTGCCAGCGCCACAGCACTTTCGAGCCGCCGCGCGTCTGCTGCTGCGTCGGCGGGGACTGCTCCTGCAGCGCAATCACGCTGCCACTGGCGGTGTTGGCGTCGGTTCCGTCCGTGCCTGTGGTGATGTAAAGCACCCCGTTCGGCGCGAGGGTGAACCCGCGCAGTTTCTGGGGCGGCACGGTGCTGCTGTCCGAGAACGGCGGCAGGCTCGCGAAGGTGCGGAACATGAGGTTGAAGTTCGTCGCATACGCCCAGTCGATGTAGTAATCGACGATGAAGGTGTACCCCGTGATGTCGCCGCTGTAGTTGATTCGCCCCTGCTCGGCGGGCGGGTTGAACACGCACTGGTCGGTGATGTCTTCGATCGCGCCTGTGGTGTTGTTGATTCGGAACACGCGCGGGTGCAGCGGGTTGCTGATGCCGTCTGGGGGTACATAGTAGCGGGCGCGTCCGGTGATGCGCGAGCGCAGGTAGTTCTGATAGATGCCCGCGCTGTTAATCGCTGGGGTCAGCACCTCGCCTTTCGTGCCGACCCAGAACGCTTGGACGCCTTCCAGTTGGTTCGTGCCCGTGCCGCCCACATCGCGCGTCGCGCCGAAGTAGACCACAATATCGTTGCCGCCGCCTTGCGCGTAGTTGGGCACATAGCCTGCCGCAGCGGGCAGTAGCCAGTTGCCCGCGTTGCCCGTGCGCGGCTGGAACCACTCGTTGGGGATCACATTGCTGCTGCGCACCACATCGGGGTTGTCGCTCAGCAGCACGGCGAAAAAGCCCGCCGACTGTTGTGCGCCCGCTTGGTGCAGCGAGGGCACAAGCAGCAGCGTGTTGTCGATGACAATCGGCGCGGGGATTTGCCCGTCGGCGGTGGTGGGCGGGGAGGCGGCAGGCGCAGGCGAGTTCACCGACCAGACCTGCTGACCGACTTCGGGGATGCGTCCCTGCGCGTTGCGCGGCAGCGCCCAGTAACCCCGTACCTGTGTGCCGACCACAACGACGACCTGCAACCCGCGCGGGGTCTCTACCACCACGGGCGGCGACGACTGCCCGCCGAGGTCGACTTGCCACACCTTGTCGAAGCTCTCGCCTTGCTCGTAGTCCAGCACGCCGTCGTCGGCGCGTCCGTCGCCGTCGAGGTCGCGGCTGGGCACCGCGTCGTAGCAGATGAGCCGATTACCGCTCACGACGAACACCAGCCCGCCGTAGACGACGGGCGCACCGTTCGCCAGACTGTATTGCGTATTGCGGTCGCGCCAGCGCACGCCCAAGGGCGCGCCGTACTGGTCGGCGACGGCGTTCGCGCGGCGGGCATTATAGGCGTCGCTGCTGCCCGCCCCTGCCCAGCGCACGAGGTTGTACGCAAACTTGAGTTCGAGGTCGGGTACGGCTTCTATCCGAAACTCGGCGGCTTGATTGGGCACGGAGCCGTCAGTGCGCACCAGCGGGGCGTTAATCGCTGCGGCGACGCCCGCTGCGCTGACGATGATGCGCCCCGAGCCGTAGGTCGCGGCGGCAATCACGGGCGTGTTGGCGTTCACGGCAGTCACAATCTGCAGCACGGGTCGGTTCGCGCTGATGTTGAGTGCGCCGCCGCCGAACCCGCGCCCGCGCAGACCCAGACTCGCAATCTCCGCGGGGGTCAGCGTGTAGTAGCCGCGCAGCAGCGGATGGTTCAGGTTCACGATGTTAATCGCCGCTGTGTTCGCCACAGGCGCGACTTCGGGGAAAAAGAGCGTGCCCGACGCGCCCCCCTGCGGCATATCGACCCACAGCACGCCGCCGCCGTCCACAAAGCGGCGCAACTTCTCGCGAATCTCGGCGGTCATCCCCCCCCAACTGGTACGGCTAATCAGCAGGATTTTGTAGCGTGCGAGCTGGTTGTCGTTCAGGCGGCTCACATCCACCAGCCAGTACGCCGCTTGGTTGCGCGTTGTGCCTGCCTGCGCAAACGGGTTGCGGAACGACAGCCCCAGCGGTTTGAGGTCGGTGCGCCGATCCATCGCGTAGAAGGTGTAGACATCGCGCACGAGGGTGTCGCTCGCGTTGAACATCACCACACCTGCGTTCACGGGCACGGTGCGCGGCTCGTAGCCGCGTCCGTCTGCCCACGCGCTCAGCATGCTCGCGCTCACTACGCCTACCAGAATCCAACGCATTCCTCTCATAGCCATTTCCCCAGTCTTAGGGTCGGATGTCGCCTGCGTAAATCGGTTTCGGGCACACAGGCAGCCGCGGTATTGGCGGCAGCAGCCTGCCGGGGTGCTGCCCCGACGGGTCTTGCGCGGGCGTGTACGCCACCCGCAGCGGCTGCAGGTTGCGGAAAATCGGGTCATAGCGCATCAATAGGTTCACCGCGTACTGCCCCGCCGCGTCATGAGACTCTGCCTGATGCTCCAGGGGAATCTCGAAGTTGGAGCTGCCGTAGAAGCGCGGGATCCAGCCCCACTTGCGCAGCCATTCGGTCTGGTCGCCCAGCGGCGCGGTGAAGTTCTCGGCAATCGCGCCCTCAATCGTGATGCGGATGTCCAGCGGTTCGCCGTAGAAGGGGAACTCAGGCGACGCCACGCCTGCAGGGCGCGCGCCCCGCGCCGCAAAGTTCGCCCGCGTGTCCTGCGGATCGGTGTTGAACCAGTAGCCTGGAATGACGAAGAAGCACCCCTCCTGCGCAAACAGCGCGGCTTGAATCTTGATGTCCAGCGGTTGAATCGCCGCCGCGCTGAAGCGGTAGGGCGTGTTGTCCGTCGGCAGTTGGAAGCCGTCCAGATTCGCTATCGGCTGCAGCTGCAGTTGCAACAGGTTCGGGATGCCCGGTTCAGGCGCGAAGCTGTAGCTGGAGCCGACGGGCGGGGGCGCAATCGGGAACGCGACCTTCTCGTAGTTCGGGTAGACCTGAAACGCCGTGCGCCCCAGCGGGTACATCACATTCGGGAAGCCCGCGATGTTGAACCGATAGAACGGGTCGGCAAACTCCGACGGGTTGACCAGCAGGTTGATGAACGAGCCTGCGCCGCTGGATGCATGGCGCAAGTAAAGCCGCAGCCCGCCAAAGTTGCCCGAATACCCCTGCGGGTCTTCCCCGAAGCTAAAGAGCAAACGCATCGGCTGGTCGGGCAGCACCTCGAAGAAGTAGGGCGCTTCGACATTCGTCGGGTCGCCCTGCGCGCTGGCGGGGCTATCGAAAGTGCGCTGCAGGAACTGCGTCGTGTTCACGCACACATAGTCCTTCGCGAGAATCGCCAGCGCGGAGCGTGCGTCGCCCTTCACGATATTGCCCTCGATATACGCCGTGCCGTTCGTGACGATGGTGATCTGCCTGCCCGACGGGATGCGCCCCTTGACGCGCACATTGCCTTCGGCGTAAATCACGCCGTTGAAGGGCACATCGAAGCTGGTGTCGCCCTGCGTAATCTCGCTGGTGAGCGTTGGGTTGGTCGGGTCGTTGGGGTTGCGGAAGAAGAAGTTCATCGTCTTCAGGTTGGTAGGCAGCCCCGTGATGGGGTTGTACCACACATCGCGCGGCTCGGCTTGGTTGCGCGTGATGCGGAAGCCCTGCGCACGCACCGAACCGTCAGGGTTCAGCGTCTCCACCAGCTCGATGAACACGCCCGGCGGCTCGTAGAACGGACCGTTCCAGAAGCGCGATTTGCCGGGGTTCACCCAATCGCCGCGCAGGGTGTAGCCGCCGAAGAAGCCGCGGCTCTCCTGCTGGATGTCGAGCGCGTTGTTGATGTAGATGCCGCGCCCGTAGCCGTACTGCCCCGTGTTGAACCACACGCCGTTCGGTCGCTGGCGCCAGACGCCCGATTCTTGGGTAGCGGCGGCGTAGCGCGGGCGGTCGGTCGCGGGATCCACGGTGTCCATGCGCGGCGGCTCCAAATAGGCAATCGTGCGCGGGTAGCCGTCGGCGGCGGTGGTCGGTCGGCCGTCGCGGTACAACCCGTTCGCCGTCGTGAAGTTCGGCGCGTTGCTGGGCAACAGCGTGAATCGGCTCGCGCCCACGCGCAGCTCAACCTGCGCGCCCGTGTTATGCACCACTTCGCCCGCCACATAGACGCGCTCGCCCAAAGCGGGGTTAACGGCAATCTCCACATTCCCGCTAAAGCGCAGGTTGCCGTTCACGAAGATCGAGCCGCCGCCCTGCCCTGGTACGCCCAAAATCGTGCGGTACGGGACGCCGATGCCAATATCTTCCGCGCCGATGTCCATCAGCGTGCCGCGCTGCTCCTTGTTCATCACGAAGCGTAGGTAGTCGATTGTGCCGATTTGCAGATACGCGACGCGCTCGGCGCGGCTGGTGCGGTCTGCCTGCGTGAAGGTCGTTGGGTCGTTCGGGTCTACGATGCCCACGCGCCCGACGGACTCGATCTTAATCACGGGCTGCAGATGCACGGGACCCGACGGCTGATACGAGACGCGAATCAGCGCGCGCCCGTTCTGCAGGTTGACGCGCGTGAAGCCGCCCGTGCCGTCGGCAGGGTTGTACGGCTTGAGCCAGAAGAAGTCGGGGTCGGCAGGCGCGGTGATGTTGTCGGGGATGGGTCGCCAGTCCGCGCCAAACTCGCTGCGCACCAGCTGGTCAATCGCAAACTGCAGTCCCGACTCGGCGAAGTAGTCCGCGCGGAGTCGCTCGCGCGCCTGCTGCACATTCAGGATGTTGCGGGCAATCACCGTGATGAACACCCCACCCAGCACCAGCAGCACGAAGCTGACCAGCAGGGCAATCACCAGCGTCTGACCGCGTTCCGTGAAGCGATATGGTCTCATCATCTTGCCCTAATCCCTCCGCGCACCTGCACGATGTTCGGCGCTTCCAGTTGCGTCGTCAGCGAGTAGTTCACGGGCTGCTGCGCGCCGTAGAACTTCAGCCCCATCTTGAGGTTCATCAGCCGTCGAGTCTGGTAGTCCGCCACATAGCTGTCGCCCTCCAAGTTGAACCGATAGAAAAAGGTCACGAAAATCTCAGCGTTCGGCGGCAGCGGTGTGTTCGGGTCGCTGTAGAACTCGATGTAGCCGCGCAGCAGTTGCGGCGTGAAGCCATACGCGCTCATCACCTCTTGGTACGACTTGGTGTCCTGATACAGAATGCGGTACTGGTTCGGACCGGGCGTCGCGTTCGCCGCCGACACGCGCTGGTAGCGTATCGGGCGTCCGTAGTTGGGTCCAGGGCGCTGGTCAGGACCAATCACCACTTCCGAGCCGGGCACGATAGACGCCGACGGGAAAGTGAGGTGATTCGTCGCGCCGTCCATCGCGCCGTCGTTGTCCAAATCCATCAGCGACACATAGCGGCGGATGTTAGGCGCGTTGTTCGGGTCGCGCCGATAGGCTTCGTTGTAGCGTCCGTTGATGGTGGTTAGGTCAGGATTGCTGTCGTTGAATGGGGTAGAAAACGCGCCCGTCTTGAAGCTCACGCCTTGCGCAGGGTACTGGAACCACCACGGCAGCGCGAGATCCACAAGCCCCGCCTCGATGTTCACATAGAACGCCATCGGCTCGGCGTCGGTGTAGTAGTTGAGCGCGTTGTTGAGCCAGTTCGGTTGGGGCTGTCCCGTCTCGATCATCTGCTGGATGCGGGTCAGGTTCGCCACCCAGTCGTCGCGTTCGTCACCGCTGGGCGTCGCGCGATAGTAGCGGATGTACCACTCGCCGTTGCTGTTGGGGGCGATGTAGAAGTAGCGCAAGGGTTCGCCGCGTTGCAGCGCGTCGGGGCGGCTGCGGAAGGCGACCAGTCGGAAGCTTTCGGGGCTGACATCCCACAGTCCCAGCGGGAAGCGCACTTGCACAGGCGGCGCGCCTGCGCCCTCGTCGCCCAGCGTGTCGGTCTCAATCGGCGCGCCCATCTGGTTCACCACCAGCGCGGGCGTCAGCTGCATCAGTGGCTCCACGCGCGGGTTGCCATTGTCGTCGTAGGTCACATTCACCATGTCCACCTGACCCAGCGGCACGACGGGCTTGGCGACCTTGCGCCAGCCTGCGCGGCGCGCCCCGTAGAAAAAGTTCGGGTCGAAAAACTCGTCGATGCTCCCAAACAGCTCGGGGTTCAGCACCCACTGGTTGCCCTGCCGCACATAGAGACGGAACTCGGCGCGGTACAGCACAGCGTAGTTTTCGGGCTGCGCCGCGGCGGCAAGGGGCACTTCGTCGGGGTTGAAATACGGGTTGTTGTTGTCCGTCAGCCCGATAAAGTAGCGCACCACCGTGCGCCCGGGCGAAATCGGCACAGCAATCTCGGCGTTGTAGGAGCCGTCGGGATTGATGGGGATGTCCGAAGTGGGGTCGTTCGACTCCTGTGCTGGGTCGCCGTAGGCAGGCATCACCATATCGATAACCGCGTAGCGCAGCGGCACATTCACCACCTGTCCCTGTCCGTTCCGCACGGGCAGGTTGATGACCCGATCCGCGCTATCGAACACATAGGCGGCGCGCTTGAGGTCGTTGGTGAACTGGTTGATGGCGAGCCGCGTGGTGTCCTGCGCCTGCGCCTGAATCTGCCCTTGACGGGTCAGGCGAAAGCCCTGCACCAGCGGGATGAGCAGCAAGCCGAGCAGGATGGCGGTAATCGCAATCACCACCAACAGCTCCACCAGCGTAAAGCCCGCTTGCCGCATCCGATATGCCTGCCGAAGCCCCATCGTATTTGCCTCCCTGTTTGGACTCAACCTGTAGCGTTCGAGTTCCCGCGTCAATCCCTGACGGGCAACAACATATCGAAGTCGGTGCGGGTGCGTCTGCCGGGCGGTTCGTGCGTCACGCGCACTTTGACCGACAGCCCTTGCACGCCGCGCATGGCTTGCCCCGTGACGCTGGCATCCCAACGCACGGCGTTCGGATGCACCTCGCGCAGGTCGATGTAGACCAGTCCCGTCGCGTCGGGCACTTCGCTGATTCGGAACACGCCGTTCGTGCCGCGCTGGGTGTTGCCGTTGGCGTCCACATACCAGTACTCGCGCAGCAGGATGGTTTTGCCCGCTTCGCTGCGTGTGAAGTAGAGCCGTCGGGCTTGGTCGGTCGTCTGACCTGTGTACGCCGCCTCGAAATCGTACCAGCACGAATCGTAGCCCATACCGACAGGGTTCTGCGCCAAGAAGTACCGATTCGCCGCCTTCTGCACAGAGATGGTCCAGTTCTCATGCACCTTGTAGAAGACGCGAATCTTGCGCCCTTGCATCTGCGGGTTACCGATTTGTAGGTTGCCTGTGGCGTAGTCGATGGTCGCGTTGAGCAGCGGCAGCGCCTGGGCGCGCAGTTCGGGTGCAAGCTCGCTGTCAGGTATCTGCTGCCCTTGTCGGAAGTACGCCGCGCGCCCTGTGAGCATATCCACGATAATCAGGTCTGCCCGCACAGGCTCGTTGTTCACATCGACGCCCAGCCCCAGCCCCTCGTACTGCGTCTGGTCGTCCAGCAGGTCGCCGAACTGCTTGAGGTCGGAAAACGCGAGTCGAAGACGCCCGCTGTTGGGCACGGTGAACTCCTCGCGCATAATCGACCAGTCATGCACATAGTAGCTGACATACGCCTCCAGCGGGCGTGTGCCGCGCCAGAACCGCTCGTAGTAGCCCGACGCGAGCGGGTTAATCAGAATCGTGCCCGTGAGCGGGTTCAGCACTTGGTACTGGTAGGGATTTTCGGACGACCACTGCGCGCCCAGCGGCAACTCGCTGAACACGCGCGCTACGGTATCGGAGAACGGCGCGATGCCCAAAAAGCCCGGAAAGCTGCTCACTAGCGAGCCGTCGGGCAGGGGCAGATCGACCCACACAGGCGTTGGCGCGCGCGGGTCGGTCGGTTCAAACTCGATGATGACCGACACAAAGCGCGTCTCGACACGACCGCTCGGCGCAACATAGGCGAAGCTGTATTCCACTTGGTAGGCAATTGGCGCGTAGCGCAGCGGGCGCAGCAGCACCTTCGCCGCGTCGTAATCGATGCCATACTCGAACAGGCGAATGTTGGGCTGCTGAAAATCGGAGTTGAGAATCAAGCGTCGCATCGGCGCGCCCGTAACGACCAGGTAGTCACGGTAGTCGCCGCCACCCGACCCTTCGCCCGTCGGTCGCTGCGCGATCGGGGCAAACAGCGTGGTGTAGACGACGCCTTCGGTCAGTTGGTCGCGTCGCCCCAGTGTTGGACCAGGCAAGCCCAGCGGCACGCGCTCGCCCACAATCCGTCGGAAGCGGTTCACCCCGCTGGCATAGAGGCTGGGGAACCCGTCGGGCAGGTTCGGCTGCACGCCCAAATCGTTCGGGTCAATCGTGGGGTCAACCAGCAGCACCGACTCGCCTGTGGAGAAGTCGTAGCTGACAGGCGCGATGGCGCGCGGCAGATTGTCCGCCCGCGCCTTGAGCCGTTCCAGCTCCTGCTGCGCGTAGCGCGTCGCCGAGTCGCTCTGACCCGACCGCTTCAGCGCCAAAAAGCCACTCGGATACAGGCGGATGAATGCCAGTATCGCAATCGCCAGTATCCCAATGACCACCAGCACCTCGACCAGCGAGGCGCCCTGCTGTTGTCGCCTACCCATGCCTACCATGCTCTCGCTCCTGTGTGTCGAGCGCAGCGAGGGACGCTCGCGACGCCCGAAGTGTCAACGCTTCGACCCAGTGTCGTTGCGTCGGGTTCCACTACCGCTGTAGTCGTCAGACGCGCTTACGGGCGCATCGTGTAGGGCGACTCGAACATCTTGAACGAGTCGACCACCTTCACATTCCCTGTCAGGAACAGCACGATGTCGCTGCGCGTGCGCGCTGGTACATTCCCATTATAAGAACGATGATAGCTGCACCAAGTGACCACAGCTGTCGTGTCAGGATTGCGATAGCCCAGTTGGCGTGGGTTGTCGGTCGGCTTCGGTCCTATCGTTCCGTCGAAGTAGCCTACGCCATAGTTGGTTGTGCCTCCGTTCAGTTGGTTCTCGACCTGATTCAGCGACTGATTCGACCAGAAAAGCGTGTAGTGCAGTTCGTGGTTGTTGCTCTGTCCGATGCGCCCTGTGGAGTAGCTGTCGTAGCGATAGAAGCAGACGACGGGGCTGCTGTTGTCGCCGGGGCGCAGGCGCACGGGCTGACCTGCCAGTGCGTGCCCTTGCGGGTAGACCGCCTGCGTAATAATACGCTTGTCGTCAATCGGGTTGTTCGGGCAGTAGAAAATCTCGGCGTTGTTCTGCAAGTAGCTCCCCAGCGGCTTCGGGGCGAGGTTGAACGGCACTGCCTGCGCGGGATTGCAGGTCAGGTTCCCACTGGCGTCCACCGCATACGCGCCCAGCACAGGCGGGTAGGCGCGGTAGTCGTCCTTGTACGCCTGCAACGCCACGAAAATCTGCTGCAAATTCGACGAACACCGACTCTTGCGAGCGTTCTCACGCGCCGTGCCCGCCACAGGAAAGATGATCGCCGCCAAAATGGCGATGATCGCGATCACCGTCAGCAACTCCACCAGCGTAAATCCGCGTCTCATGGTCGTGCCCCTTCTCCTCGCTGCCTTAGACTGCGCAGCGGTCGTTATGGTTCCCGCCCTAATTATGACACACCCGCCGACTTTCCTGCAATTGGCGTCGGGGTTTCGCGCACGGGTCGCAGCAAGAACGCCGACGTCAGGAAATAGAGGGGCGCCAGCGCGAAGATCCACCGCCAGCCCGCGCCCAGCCCGTACTGCGCGTTCCAGTAATCGCCCAACGGTCCCGCAATCAGGGGCGCGATCACCTGCGGCATGGTCATCGCGATGTGCCAAATCGCCATGTAGCGCCCCGACTCCTGACTGGGCACGAGGTTGCTCGCCAGCGCCCAATCCACGGCGGCGTATGCGCCCCACGCCACGCCGAACAGCGCGCCTATCGCGTAGACCATCGGCAGCCCCTGCGCGGTCAGAAACAGCGCGGCGCAGGCGCACATCAGCGCGATGCAGGCGTAGATGATGCGCTTTTTGCTGATGCGGTCTGCCCACACGCCCGCCAGCCAGTTGCCCAGCACGCCCGTCAGCGTCGCCGTCGCCATAAAGCCGAACGCATGCTGCGGCGCTGCGCCCCCAAGCCCAATCGTGTCGCGCAAGTAGAACTCCAGAAAGAACAGCGCGGTGAAAAAGCCCAAGTTGAACACGAATCGCGAGACGACCACCCAGCGGAAGTTTGGCTGCTCGTTTAGTAGGATGTTCACGAACAGCGTCCAGCGCAGCCGTTTCTCGTCGGGGGTGCGTGGGCGCCACTGGGGCTCGCGCATGCCCAGCACTGTCCACAGCATCGTGGCAAGCAGGCAGCCGACCAGCGTGTAGCCCACAATCTGCAGGCGCACGCCCCGCTCCAGATGCCCCGCAATCAGCGGCGGCTCGCCCAACAGCGCGCCCGCCAACGCCAGCCCCAGCAGCGTGCCCACCAGCGTCATCATCCCCATATAAGCCGACGCCAGCCCGTGCCGATGCGGAGGCACATAGTCGGGAATCACCGCCTGATACGGACCGTTCGCCCAGTTCAGAAAGAGTTGAATCGCCACAAAGTGCAGGATCAGCAGCGCGAAGCTCTGCGTGGTCATAAACAGCACGACGAACGGCAGGCTCAGCAGCGTGCCCCACAGGATAAACGGGCGTCGCCTGCCCATGCGCGAGGTGCAGCGGTCGCTGATGGGTCCCGCGATGAGTTCAACGATGGTGGAAATCAGCGCGCCCGCTGCCGCCAACCATGCGAGGTAGGCTCCGCGCTGCTCCAACGGCGCAAGGTCGTTCACCCGCGCCTGCATCGCGATCGTCAGAAACGCCGCCCAGTGGACGCTCACGCCCAGCCAAAACGCACTGATTGCCCAGTAGTTGATGCGCCTTTGCATCTCGAAGCCTTCTGTGGCTACGACAGCCCGTACACGGGGATTGCCGCGCCGTGGATGGCGCGCGCGGCAGGCGAGCAGAGGAACATGATGACCTCGCCGAGCGCGTCAGGCGCAACCCAGCGCGAGAAGTCGGCGTCGGGACGCGCAGCGCGATTCGACGGCGTGTCAATCGTGCCAGGCAGCACGCAGTTGACATTCACCCCATGCTCCTTCAGTTCGGCGGAGAGGGCTTCTGTGAGGCGGATGACGCCCGCTTTGGCGGCGCAGTAGCCCGCTCCGCCCGCAAAACCTGCAAGCCCAGCCCTGCCCGACACATGCACGATTGCGCCCCCGCCCGACCGAATCAGCAGCGGCGCAACCGCCCGCGAGACCAGAAACGCCGTGCGCAGGTTCATCGCCAGCATCGCGTCCCAGTCGTCCAGCGGCGTCTCGTGAACGGGCGGACCTGACGTAAAGCCGCCGACAGTGTTCACCAGCGCGTCCAGCCTGCCGAACCGCTCCTGCACAGCGCGGGCGAGGCGGTCGCAGTCGTCAGGCTCGCGCAGGTCAATCCCGCCAACCAGCAGGCGCCGCGGGTCGGCAGCGAGGTCGGCAAACAGTTGGGTGAGTTCGGCGTCGTTGCGGGCGCACAGGGCGAGCGTCGCCCCCGCCGCGTGAAACTGGCGGGCGACCACGCGCCCCAGCGCGCCCGTCGCGCCCGTAATCAGCACCACCTTGCCCGTGAAGTCGAACGCAACCATCAGCCCTCCGCATCTTCCGCGAACGGGTAGGTCGGCAGGTTGATGCGCAGCGGCTTGTCCACGCGGTAGCCCAGCGCGTAGTCCGCCTGCAGCAGCGTGTGGATCTCCGAAGTGCCCTCGTAGATGGTCGCGCCCTTGCTGTTGCGATAAAACCGCTCCACAGGGTACTCGTCGGAGAAGCCGTAGGCGCCGAACACCTGCACGGCGGCGTTGGCGGCGCGCTGGGCAGCGTCGGTGCTGTACCACTTCGCCAGCGAGGTCTCGCGCGTGTTGCGCAAGCCCACATTCTTCATCCAGCCGACTTTCTGGTACAGCAGCACGCTAATCTGGTAGTCGGCTTCCATCTGCGCGATTTTTTGCTTGATGAGTTGGTGATGCGCCAGCGGCTCGCCGAAGGTCTTGCGCTCTTTGGCGTAGCGTACCGATTCGTCCAAGCATGCGCGAATCAGCCCCGCTGCGCCTGCGGCGACCGTGTAGCGTCCTTGGTCGAGCGCGAACATCGCGATTTTGAAGCCCTCGCCTTCCTCGCCGATGCGGTTCTCGACGGGGATCTCCACATTCTCGAACACCACGCCGCCTGTGTTGCCCGCGCGTACGCCGAGTTTGCCTTTGAGGGTGTAGGGCTTGACGCCCGCGCGCTCGCGCTCCACGAAGAACGCGCTCATGCCCGAATGGTCGCGCTTGGCTTTCTTGTCGAGGTCGGTCCAGGCGACCACGAGGTACTGGTCGGCGACTTCGGCGAGCGAGATCCAGATTTTCTCGCCGTTGAGGATGTAGCGGTCGCCCTCGCGTCGCGCAGTGGACTGCATGCCGACCACATCGCTGCCCGCGTTGGGCTCCGTGAGGCAGAACGCGCCGATACGCTCGCCACGCGCTTGGGGTACCAGGAACCGTCGCTTCTGCTCGTCGGTGCCCCACGCCATCAGCGTCATCGCCGTCAAGCCGACATGCACCGACATCACCACACGCAAAAAGGTGTCGCCGTACTCCAACTCTTCGCAGGCAATGCCCAGCGCGATGTAGTCCAGCCCTGACCCACCCCACTTGCGCGGAATGCAGATGCCCAGCAGCCCCAAGTCCGCCATGCGCTGATACACTTTGGGGTCTGCGCCATGCCGATCCCACTCACGGATGTGGGGCTTGATTTCGTTCTCCACAAAGCGGCGCACGGTCTCGCGCACCATTAAATGCTCATCCGATAGTCGAAAGTCCATACAAGACGCCTCCTTCGAGTAGGATTGTACCCGACGGTGGGCGGCAGCGAATAGGTATCCTTTGAATGTTGCCTATGGACGGGTTCGTTGTGCGATGCGTTTTCGGGCGCGCAGGGTGTGAAATTGAGTTAGCCCCCCTCCTTCATGAGGTTCCCCCCGCTTCGCGAGGGGAACCGATTGGGCGTGGTTCCCCCTGCTTGCAGGGGGAACCTAAAGGAGGGGGTTTACAAAGACCACTGCGGCGCGAACAGGCAGGTGGGGGCTAAACCGATGATTCGCCTACTCGATCGGCTCATTCTGCGCGAGTTGTTGCCCCCGCTGCTGTTTGGCGTAAGTTTGTTCACCGCGCTGGTGTTTGCGGGAGGCTATGTGTTTATGATCACCGAGTATGCGGTGAAGGGCGCGCCGCTCAGGCTGGTGATTGAACTTGCGCTGCTCTATCTGCCGCAGATTGCCGTGCGCACGCTGCCGATGGGCATGCTGCTGGCGACGCTGCTGGGGTTCGGGCGGCTCTCGTCAGACTGGGAAATCACAGCGGCGCGCGCGGCGGGGGTGAGCCTGCGACGAATGATGATGCCCGTGTTCTGGCTGAGCCTGCTGGTGAGCCTCGCCGCGATTGGCTTCAACGAGACGCTCGTGCCGTGGGCGACCGCACGCGCCGCCGAAATCCGCAAGTCCATCTTGGAGCAGCTGCGCCTGACCGAGCAAGAGGCGTTCGGCTTCCCCCAGTTCCGCGACGGCAGGCTCGACTCGTATGTGATTGTCGCAGGCGGGCGCGCCCCCCAAACGCAGGAGCTGTACCAGCTGACGCTGCTCAAGTACCCCGCCGAGGGCGCACGCGAACCCGAAGTGGTGCTATACGCCCAACGCGCCCAGTGGGACGGCGAAGCGCAATGGACGCTCTACAACGGCTGGTGGCGCACCGCCGACGGGCAGTACGGCTCATTCGTGGTGTTCCGCGCCGAGCCGCGCCTGAACCTCGCCATTCGGCGCACCCCCGTGCAAATCGAAGCCCTGCTGACGAATGTGGACGAGCGCTCCTTCCGCCAACTGCGCGAGCAGATCGAATTCTTCAGGCGCGAGGGCGCCGACGAGGCGCAACTCCGCCAGCTCACGGTGGAACTCTACAATAAAATTAATGTACCCCTCGCGAGTTTGGTGTTTGCCTTGCTGGGCGCGCCGTTGGGCATCCGTCCGCAGCGTTCCAGCCCTGCCAGCGGCTTCGCGCTCAGCGTCGCCATCATCTTCGCCTACTGGGTGATGGCGCGCTACTTGGTGATTCTGGGGCGCGGCGCAATTGACCCGCTGCTCGCCAGCAGTTTGCCCAACCTAATCGGGATTGCGCTCGCCGTGTGGTTCATCCACCGCAAGGAGCGGGCGTAAGCAGTTCAGCGGGCGACCTTGCAGGAATCCCCCTGCTCGCGCCGTATACTCTTAAGCAGAGGCGATTCCGATGAGCAATCTCGCAACTGGCGCAACGGAACTGATGCTGGCGATGCAGACGCCGACGCCGAAAGGCTACTGGGGCGTGCCCGTACTCGTGTGGGGCGCGCCAGGCACGGGCAAGTCCACCTTCATCGAGAGCCTGCAGCGCGACGGCTTCCCCGTCTACACGATGATTGCCAGCCTGCACGACCCGACCGACTTCAACGGGCTACCCGTGCTGCACAACGGGCGCATGCGCTTCGCGCCCCCCGAATGGGTCTACCTGTTCGAGGAACACGGGCAGGGCGTCCTGTTTCTGGACGAGCTGACCACCGCGCCGCCGACGGTGCAAGCCGCGCTGCTGCGCCTGGTGCTGGAGCGCAAGGTCGGCGCACACAGCCTGCCCGCAGGGGTGCGCATCGTCGCCGCTGCCAACCCGCCCGATATCGCCGCCAGCGGCTGGGAACTCTCGCCCCCGCTCGCCAACCGCTTCGTGCATCTGAACTGGCGGCTGGACGGCGACACCTACCGCCGCGCGCTGGAAGAGGGCTTCGCGCCCCCGCCCGCGCTGACCACCGACCCCGAACGGCACGCCGCGCGCGCCCTGTTCTGGAAGCAGCTCGTGGCGGGGTTCCTGAAACGCAACGCAGGTATGGCGTTCACCCAGCCCGCCGAAGACGAGTACGCCTTCGCCACCCCGCGCAGCTGGGACTTCGCGATTGCGCTGATGGCGACCTGCGACCTGCACGGCTACGCCCCCCGCCCCGGCGAGAAGTCGCCCCCCAACATCCAGCCGTTTGTGAACCTCGTCAAAGGCGCGGTCGGCTCGGGCGCGGCGACCAGCTTTTTGCAGTACCTGCGCACCCTGCGCATCCCCGACCCCGAAGAGGTGCTGGACGGCACGGCGGGCGTCGACCCCAACCTGCGCGAGGACGAGCTGTCGGTGCTGTTCGACACGATGGGGCGTCTGCTGCAGGCGATGTCGGAAGACGGCGCGGACAAAGAGCGACTGAAGGCGCGCACGCGTCGCTTCCTGGAAGCCGCGCAGGTCGTCACCCGCGCCCGCAAAGCGGATAGTGTCTACACCGTCCTGCGCAAGCTGGTCAAGTCGGGCTGGATGCAGCAACGGCTCACCCAAGACGCGGGACTGCAGCCGATTCTGCGCGACCTCAGCCAGCACTACGAGGAGCTGACGGGCATCCTGGAGCGTCTGACACCGAAGTAGTGTTTGCCCTCACCCCCTGTGTCCCCCTCTCCCGCGAGGTGGGCGAGGGGGACTGACGCTCCGACGCCCGTTGTGCTTGGTCGCTGCCAAGCACTTGCGCTGGTAGTAATATAC
>JAIMAN010000107.1 GCA_023511915.1 Armatimonadota bacterium | reverse complement strand
GCTGGGCGGGGGCAAAGGCGGCGGCTGGGCGAACCTGTTCAGCTCGAACATCATTCTGGGCAACATCCACCAGTTCTACACCAGCAACACGAGCGGGCAGAGCAACTTGTCGGCGCTGCTGAACGGACCCGACTTCGTGCTGTTCAACGACGAGGCGCACAACTCGCCCGCGCCCGAATGGGACGCCACCCTGCAACGCCTCGCCCCCAAGACGCTGCTGCGGATTGACCTCACGGCGACGCCCGAACGCGCCGACGGGCAAACCCCCGACAGCGACCTGGTCTATGAGTATTCCATCCAGGACGCGCTTGCCGACGGGCTGGTCAAAACGCCCGTGGTGTACCAGCCAAGCATCCAGACCGTCGAGCTGACCTACACGGACGCCCGCACAGGCGAACGGCGCAAAGTGGAAGAGATCGACTGGGACGAAGTTGACCATCTGGGGCTGACCGCTACCCAGTGGGTCACGGACGATGAGCCGATGCGCCAGCAGATGGCAATCGCCCTCAAGCGTCTGGAGGAGCAGGAGCGGCGCGCCAACGGACGCTATCAGCCCATCCTGTTCGTGGTGGCGGTGTGCAAGGCGGACGCCGAAAAAGCCGCCCAGACGCTGAACCACTACTTCAAAGTCAAAACACTGCTGGTCACCGAAGACAGCGACGAGGAAGACCGCCGCAAGGCGCAGGAGCTGGGCAAGGCGTTGCAGGCGGGCAAGCCCTACAAGGCGGTCGTGAGCGTGCTGATGCTGCGCGAGGGCTGGGATGTGCCCGAAGTGGGCGTGATCCTGCTGCTGCGCAGGTTCAGCAGTCGGGTCTACGGACAGCAGGTGATAGGGCGCGGGCTGCGCCGCGTGCGCACGCACGGCGTCGACCCCGACGAACCCCAAATCTGCGCAATCGTCGACCACCCGAAACTGGAGCATCAGTGGCTGTGGGACATCTTCAACGCCAAAAAGCGCGAGAATGTCTCCATCGATGACCTGTTCGACGAGACGGAAGACCTGCCTCCGCCGCCGCCGAAGCAGACGCTGGCGAAACCGCACTTGGTGATCCGCATCCCCGACGAGCTGCCCGACTATCACGACGACGGCGAGTTCACCGTGCAGATTACCATACGCACCGCCGAGCCGCGCCGCGACTGGAAAGCGCTGCTGGACGCGATTGAGTACGAACCCGTCGCCGTCGAAATCACGCGCGTGGACATCGAGAGCGTCGTCGGGCGCGAGCTGGGCAGCGAGCCGTGGCGCACTATCCAGTCGCCGCCCGAAATCCGCGAGAAGGGCGAGCCGTATGCGCCCCGCTGGAGCGACGAGGAGTTGCGCGACGCCATCAAAACGCGCCTGCTCGAAATCGCCGAAGAGCTGCTCGACGAAGCGGGCTACGCCGTGCTGGACAACAAGGGCAAGGTCTACAGCGCGCTGCTGCACCATATCCGTGCCAAGTTCCTCAACGGCAAATCGCTGGGCATGAGCGCACGCCCAGACCTGGAGTATGTCTGGAAGATGCTGCCCCAAATCAAAGAGCGCGTGCGTGCGATTCCAGGACTGATTGGGGGGATTGTCAAGTATGGCGATTAGTAAGCGCGGGATTTACGAGAACCCGACCAAAAGCCCGTGGAGCTACGAGCGCTACGAGAGCGACTTGGAGCGGCGGATGATGGAGCGTCTGGAGCGCGACCCGACCGTCGCCAAGTGGATGAAACGGCACGATGTGACCATTCACTGGGTAGACCGTCAGGGGCGCATGCGACGCTACAAGCCCGACTTTCTGGTGGAATATACTGATGGGCGCATCGCGGTGATTGAGGTGAAAGACCCCAGCCGCGTCGATTCGGACGATGTGCAGCGCAAGCGCAGCGCGGCGGAACTCTGGTGCAAAAAGCGGGGCATCGAGTACCAGATTGCCACGCTGGGCTGACCTATCCCCGCCATAATCGCGCTGCGCCGAGAAAGCCCAGCGCCAGCAGCCCCAGAAGCACAAGCATCACGACCCAGCCCGCCAGACGCGCCCACCGCGCAGGCGCACGACGCTCGAAATCCACCGAACGCGACGCCGCGCGCGTGTCCCTGCCGAACAGAAACACGAAGTAGAAGCGCGTCCACAGAAACGGGATCACCCCGCGCACATCGAGCAGGTGGCGACGGTGATACGCATAAAGCGACTGCTTGAGCCGCTGGTACTGGTCGGGCGTGAGCGACTGCACAAGGTCGGGCGGCAACGCCCGCAGAATGTGCAGGATATAGACATCCTGCGGCTGTTCGGCGGGTTCGTCGCCTTCGAACGCCTCTTGAATCACCCACAGCGGCGGCTTCTCGCGCGGTTCACGGTCAGGTGCAGGCAACGCCATACTTCCAATTATCGGCAGAGTCACCCCGTCAGGTATAATCCCCGCCGTGCCTGTGTCGGTTGAAGTCGTGGAGCGCTGCTTGCGCTTGATGGATCGCTACCAACTGCAGACGCTGGAGATAGCCGTCGGCGAGACGCGCATCCATATCGAGCGCGCCGAGACGCCGAGCGCGCCCGCCGTCGCCGTCGTGCAGCCGTCCGCGACGCCCGCCGCCGAGACGCCGAACTGGACGCCGATTGAAGCGCCGATGACAGGCATGTTCTATCGCGGTCCCTCGCCGAGCGAGCCGCCCTATGTGGAAGAGGGCGACCTCGTGTACGAGGGGCAGACGATTGGTCTGATTGAAGCGATGAAGGTGTTCAACGAAGTACCTTCGCCAACGACGGGCATCGTGCGGCGCATCGTGGCGCAGAACGCCACCCTGGTGCAACAGGGGGACGCGCTGATGCTGCTGGAGCCGCCCGAATGAGCAAGATTGTGCGACTGTCAATATTAGGCGCAGGCACTGTGGGCGGGGGCGTGTTGACCCTGCTGCGCGAGAACGCCGACCTGCTGGAAGCGCAAACGGGCAAGCGATTTGAGGTGCGCCATGTGCTGGTGCGCGACCCCAGCAAGCCTCGCGCTGTTCCCGTCCCGCCCAAACTGCTGACGACCGACCCCCAGCGCGCTGTGTGCGACCCGAAGGTGCATGTGGTGCTGGAACTGATGGGTGGGCTGGAGCCTGCCCGCACGCTGATTCGCGACGCGCTGCAGGCGGGCAAGCATGTGATTACCGCCAACAAGTGGGTGATGGCGGTTTCTGGCGACGAGTTGCTGCGCTTGGCGCGGCGGCAGGGCGTGCGCCTGCTGTACGAAGCGAGCGTCGCAGGCAGCCTGCCCATCCTGAACGCGCTGCAAGGCGCACTGGCGGGCAACCGCATCGAGCGCGTGGTCGGCATCGTCAACAGCACCACGAACTTCATCCTGCGCGAGATGGAGCGCGCCCTCGACGCGGGCGAACCCGCCGAGACCGCCTACGCGACCGCCCTGCGCAAAGCACAGGAGAACGGCTACGCTGAAGCCGACCCCACCAGCGATGTGGAAGGCTACGACGCGCAATACAAGACCGCCATCCTCGCGCGGCTGGCGTTGCTGCAGTATGTGCCGCTGGAGAGCGTCTACCGCGAGGGGATTACGCACATTAGCGGGCGCGACCTGCTGTGGGCGCGGCGGCTGGGCATGGGGCTGAAGTTGCTGAGCATCTCCGAGCGACTGCCCGACGGCAGGCTGTGCGCGCGGGTACACCCGACGCTGATCCCGCGCGAGTGCCCGCTGTATGTGGTGCGCGGGGCGTTCAGCGGCATCTGGCTGCAGGGCAACGGCTTTCAGGAGATGTCGCTGCACGGTTTCGGGGCAGGCGCGCGGGCGACCGCCAGCGCGGTGCTGGGCGACCTCATCGAGATTGCCCGCTACCCCAAGCCGCCGCGCCACGACGACCCGTCGCTGCGCCCGGGCGAGACCGCGCCCATCGAGACGCTGACCACGCGCTACTTCGTGCGCCTCACAGCGCCCGACGAGGACGCGCTGCGCACGGTGCGCGAGCCGCTTAGCCTGCTGGGCGCGGAGTTCCACCCCGCCGAGCCGCTGGAGTCAGGCGTCGAGCAGGTCGCCCTCACCCCGCCGCTGAACGAAGGCGACTTCCAAGCGCATCTCGCCCGCCTGCGCGAACACACAAGCGCAACCGTGCAGGCGATACGGGTGTTATAAGCGTCTTTGCGGTGAAATTTAAACATAGCCCCCACCCCAACCCTCCCCGCGGGCGGGGAGGGAGTAGCGGTTCCTCCCCCGTCCACGGGGGAGGTTAGGAGG
>JAIMAN010000106.1 GCA_023511915.1 Armatimonadota bacterium | reverse complement strand
CTCCGACGATGCCTGTCCCATAAACCAGCCTCGCTCCCCACCAACTGACCCTCACGCGCCGCCAACAAACACCCCAACGCATACACCAACCACACCCAATCCATACCCGCCGCAGAACCCGCACGACACCGATGCCACCCAAAACACCCACGCCCCTTGCCAACGAAACCCCTGCTCCATCCACATCCGATACCCATACCACGACCCACACACCGCACGCGCAGGCAAGTCCGTCAACAGATACCACGGCTCCTGCGCCCCTTCGCCCCAAAACACCACTAAAGTACACTGCAACCGATACCGAAACGCCTCCCCAGCAATCGCCGCCTGCTGACCCGCCCGCGCAGGACACAACGACGCGAACGCACGCTTCTGACGCCCCCACAGCGGACGAAAATACCCCTGCGCGTTGATGCGCATCAGCGGATGCCACCTGTTGCGCACGATAGCGGCAAACAACTCAGGCGACCACAAGCCCCGATCGGTCAACACATACACAGGAAGAGACTTTGGCAACGCGCCCCGCAGCACGCCAAGCAACGCCTCGCACATCGGCAGCCACGCGCCTTTGGTGTTGCCCCGCACGACCTTCCACGCGACGGGAATGGTATGGTGGTGAACCACCACGCCCCGTGCCAGCACCGTCCAGCGGTTGCCCAGCGTGGCGGCGTCTAAGGCGAGGAACACTTGCGGCAGACGCAACCACGCCACCACGAGGCGCAGCAGGGCGGGAAAGAGCGTCTGTTCGGGGAAGGGCTGTTGTCGGAGGCGTTTGCGGCGTTGTCGCCAAGTGTTGGGAGCGATGTGGGTGAGTTGCGCGAGGTAGAGGCAGACGCGGGTTTGGGCGAGGGTTCCGAGCGCGATGGGGGCGAACAGGAGCCAGTGGATGCGTTCGCGTTGTGTGGGTGTGAGTGTATGTTGGAGATGTTGCAGCAGCGTTGTGATCGGGTATTCTACCGCTGTGTTGTGCCGTTTGGGTGTTATCATAGTGGATGAGATTTACCCCAAGCGGCGCTTTTTTTGTACCTGACCGATGTACCCTTATCAGGCGCCTTGGCTGGGGTATACTCCATGCGGAAGGGAATTTGCCGAGTAGAGGCGCGGGTAAGCATGAGTACGCCGCGGGAGGCGCGCCGACGCCGACGAACGCTGCGGAAAGGGCTGCCCGCCGAAGCCATGCGGAATCGCGGCGACCGCACGGCTGGGCTGTAGGAGAACATCCTGCAGACTGTCGCTTCGCCCCGCGCGAAGCGGAGCGCTACTCGATCAGGCAGACCGCCTGCTCGACTCACGCTTGCCTCGCTCGCTGCGTTCCCCCAATAGCCCTGCGTTTACGGGCACTCGGAGACGACGATGCGGATCGGACTCATCGGCTACGGACGGATGGGACAGGCGGTCGAGCGGGCAGCGACCGCGCGCGGACACATGATTACAGGCGTTATCCGCCGCGACACACCACTCGACGCCTGCCTGCAGGTTGCCCAGCAGAGCGACGCGCTGATTGACTTCTCGCACGCGGACGCCGTACTCGCGCATGTCGAACTCGCCCTGCAAACCCGCACGCCCCTAATCATCGGCGCGACAGGCTGGGACGCCCAGCGCGAGGCGATTGCGCAGCAGGTACAGGCAAATGGCGGCAGCGTGCTGTACGCGCCGAACTTCTCCATCGCCGTGCAGGTGTTTTTGCAGCAGGCGGTGAGCCTCGCGGCGCAACTGCTGACGCTGGAGGGCTGGGATGTCGCGATTGAGGAGATTCACCATCGCGGCAAGGCGGACGCGCCCAGCGGCACCGCCCGCGCGCTGGCAACCCGCCTGCAGCACGCGCTGGACAACAGGCGCACGGCGCAGTACCCCGCACCTGCTGACCATCGCCTGCCCGACGCGCAGTTCTCCGTCGGCGTGGTGCGCATCGGCAGCGAGTTCGGAACCCACCGCCTGATGCTGGACGGTCCATACGACTGGATCGAACTCACGCATCGCGCTAAGAGCCGCGACGGGTTCGCCTATGGCGCGGTGCGCGCCGCCGAGTGGCTCGTCGGACGCACGGGCTTTTATAACTTCGCAGAGGTGCTGCACGAAATCTTAGCACACAAGGAGGAACGCTGATGCGAACACCGCCGTTTCGAGGGCTGGGCGTGGCGATGGTCACGCCGTTTACGCGCGACGGAGCAGTGGACGAACCCCGTATGCGCGCGCTGGTTGACTGGTTGATTGAATCGGGCGTGGATGCGCTGCTGCCTGTCGGCTCCACAGGCGAGGGCGCGACGCTCACCCACGAGGAACACCGCCGCGTGATGGACATCGTGCTGGAGCAGGCGAACGGGCGCGTGCCCGTGTGCCCCGGCGCGGGCAGCAACGCCACCCACGAAGCCGTCGGGCTGGCGCAGCACGCCAAGCGCGCGGGCGCGACCGCTGTGCTGTCCGTGACCCCCTACTACAACAAGCCCGAACCCGAAGGCTTGCTGCGCCACTACGCTGCCATCGCCGAGCAAGCCGACATCCCCATCATTCTGTATAATGTGCCCTCCCGCACAGGGCGCAACTATACGCCCGATGTAATCCTGCGCATTGCGCACGAAGTGCCCCACCTTGTGGGCGTCAAGGAATCGAGCGGCAACATTACACAGGCGTTGGAGATTCTGGGTAGCCGTCCGCCAGGCTTTGCGGTCTACGCGGGCGACGACATCTTTGCCGCGCCGACGATGCTAATGGGTGGCGACGGGGTAATCTCGGTGATTGGCAACGAGCTGCCCGAATGGACGGCGAAGATGACCCGCGCCGCGCTGCAGGGCGACGCCGAGACCGCCCGCATGTGGCACTATCGGCTCCAGCCGCTGATGCAGGCGAACTTCTGGGAGACGAACCCCGCGCCCGTCAAGTGCGTGCTGGCGATGCTGGGGCGCATCGAGGAGAGCCTGCGCCTGCCGCTTGTGCCCGTGAGCGAGCGCACGCGCGAACGGCTGCGCGCTTTACTGCGGGAGATGGGCGTGCTGGACTGAGCGCACTGGTCGGGGCGGGCAGATTCGAACTGCCGACCTCTCCCACCCGAAAGGAGCGCTCTACCATGCTGAGCTACGCCCCGACCGCACCCTAATTCTACCCAACGGCGCACGCGGGCGTCAAGGGGGACGCTTAGTGATACTCCGTGTCGCCGTACAGCAACTGGATGTAGGCGACCTGCCCCAAGTGGTAGGTCAGGTTCCAGTGGTGCAGCATGCAGCCTTCGGCGAGCGTGTAGGTTTTGCCCCACGGCGCGACGGCGGTCTGGCTGAGGTCAGCCGCCGCAAGCGTCTCGACGACCTGCAGCAGGCGTTGGGTGTTCTCGCGCAGAGCGGTCTCGCAGGCGTCCAGCGTGGTGAGCGTCGCCGCCTGCGCCCAGTAGGGGGCGTACTGCTCCATGCTGGGCGGCGACTGCGGACGCTCCTGCAGCCACGCCGCCAACGCCGCAGGCAGTACCGCGCACTCCTGCAGAATCTCCAGCACGGAACGCGCATGCTCGGCAGGACGCCAAGTCAACTTCTCGCTGGGCACAGCCCTCGCATACCGCATCAGTTCGTCAACCACATCCAGCGTGAACTTCGCCACGAGTTTCGGGTAGTCCATAGCAAACTCCAGGTTCCGATTCGCGGGGCGGGCGTGCGCTCCTGCAAGGGGTACACTACGGGCGTGCCGTTTCTACAGTATCAGGCGCGGATGATGCGGCAGTTGCTGTTTTGGGCGGCGCTGAGTTTCGGCGCGGGGCTGCCGATGATGCTTGCCACGCGCGAGTGGGTGCGTGCGTTCGGCGGGATGACTGTCGCGTGGGCGGTGATTAACGCGCTGATTGCGCTGTTTGCGTTGCGTGGGGTGCGCCGCAAAGCCGCGCAGAACGCCGACGCGCCGACCCAACAGGGCTGGATGCGCCAACTGGTGCGCCTGCTGTGGGTCAACGCCGCGCTGGATGGGGTCTACATCGCCGTCGGGGTGGGGCTGACGCAGTGGGATCCCGCCAACCGCATGCTGCACGGTTTCGGCTGGGCGGTCATCGTGCAGGGCGCGTTTCTGCTCATGTTCGATGCGTGGCACGGGTGGCGCCTGCCGCAAGTGGCGCGTCTGTGAGCAGCGGGATACCCTCGCTGCATCGGGAGGAAAAGTGGCTGTCCCTACAAAACAGTGACCCCGTAGGAGCAGAACCCCTGTGTCCTCCCTGATAAGGGTACAGTCGTCAGATACGAAATCTCTGGTGCAGGCATGCCTTTTTGCCCTCACCCCCTTTGTCCCCCTCTCCCGCGAGGCGGGAGAGGGGGATCTGTCGCTTATACACA
>JAIMAN010000105.1 GCA_023511915.1 Armatimonadota bacterium | reverse complement strand
CCGATGAAGGTTCTGGTGGCAGATAAGTTCGAACAGAGCGGTTTGGACGGTTTACGCGCGCTGGGCTGTGAGGTGATTTATGACCCCTCGCTGAAAGAGGAGAGCCTGATAGAGGCGTTGCGCCTGCATAACCCCGATATTCTGGTGGTGCGCTCCACGAAAGTTACTGCACCGATGCTGGAAGCGGGCGATTTGAGCCTTGTGATTCGCGCGGGCGCAGGGGTCAACACGATCGATGTCGCCACCGCCTCCCAACGCGGGATCTATGTGGCGAACTGCCCCGGCAAAAACACGGTTGCCGTGGCGGAGCTGGCGTTCGGACTGATTCTTTCGCTGGATCGGCGCATTCCCGATAATGTGCAGCAACTGCGCGAGGGGCGCTGGAACAAAAAAGAGTTCAGCGAGGCGCGCGGCTTGGCAGGGCAGACTCTGGGGCTGATTGGCGTGGGCAACATCGGCAGGGAGATGATTCCGCGCGCTCGCGCGTTCGGCATGCGCGTGATCGCCTGGAGCCGCTCGCTGACCCCCGAAACCGCCGAAGCGCTCCAGATTGGCTATCGCGCCACCCCGCTGGATGTCGCCTCCGAAGCCGATATTGTAAGCGTGCATGTGGCGCTGACTCCCGAAACCCACCACCTGTGTGGACGCGCCTTTTTTGAGGCGATGAAACCAGGCGCCTACTTCATCAACACTGCCCGTGCCGAAGTGGTGGACGAAGAGGCGCTGCTGTGGGCGGTGCGTGAGAAGGGCATCCGCGCAGGGCTGGATGTGTTCTCTACCGAACCTGCCGCCGCCGAGGGCGCGTTTGACAACCCGCTGGTGCATCTACCGAATGTGTATGGCACACACCACATCGGTGCCTCCACCCGCCAGGCGCAGGAGGCGATTGCCGAAGAGGTCGTGAACATCGTGCGCACCTACATGCAGACGGGGCATGTGCCCAATGTGGTGAACCTCGCGAAGCGTACCCCCGCGCGATACCTGCTGGTGGTGCGCCATCTGGATCGGGTGGGCGTGCTGGCGCATGTGTTTGACTGCCTGCGCGAGGCGCAAATCAATGTGCAGGAGACCGAGAACATCATCTTCGAGGGCGCAGAGGCGGCTGTCGCGCGCATCCAGCTGGATAGCGAGCCATCTGCCGAGGTGCTACGCGCCATCCGCTCGAACCCGAACATCTTCTCGGCGGTGGTGATGCCGCTGTGAGGAGGCTAACGCCCCCGCTGCTGGCGCAGGGGTTTCAGGCAAATCACAGGTTCCAGCGCTAACTTCTCCCGCAAGGGCGACAGGTCGGGCAGCCCCAGCGCGTTCGCAATCGCCGCATCAATCTGCGCTCGCACGGGGTCTTTTGCCATCTGCGGCAGAGGTTGCAGGGGCTGGCTGCAGAGCGCGTCAAACGCCCGCGCCAGCTGGCATATCTGCGACTCTGTAAGGGCAGAAAGGTTCAACACAGGGCAGTTCGCGATTGCACGACGCAGGAACGCGACCCAGGCGCCCGCCGTCTCAACCCGGTAGGGCAGCAGCAACAACAGGTGCAGGGAACTGTTCCACCACAAGCAAAGCGCTTTGAGCGCGTTTTCGTCATACTCGTTATTCAACTTCAGGGGAAGCCACACATTCGAAAGCACGGGCTCCGGCAAGAGTGCTGCCGTAGTGCGCAAGGTATTTAGGCGAACTCGCTCTGCTATCAGCAGTCGGCTGGCGCGTGCGGTCAGCGAGTCGGCATCGCGCAGAGTGCGCCCTGGCCGGCGCGGTGTCTTAATTTTGACCAGATAGCGGTTGGGCGTGAGGCTCATCGTCTGCGCCTGTTCAGAGTCGCGTCCCCAGTAGGCGGGGAAGCCAGGCGGATTATCTACAGGGTCAAAAGCGTCCCACAGGTCGTTGCGGCTCGGTCCCAGCTCGCCCAGCGTGTGAAGGGGCGCGAGGGGCAGTTTTGTCGTGCCGTAGCGATGTTCGGCATGGAGGGCAATCAGTGCTTCGGTCAGCTCGCTCTGGGCATAGGCGCAGGGTATCAGCCAGTGGGGCAGTTGTTCCAGCTCCCCTGGGGGCAGGAAGAGCGCCTCGCCCCACTTGGAGTCGCCCAGCCAGAGGTCAAACACGGCGCGTTGAGTCCCTGCAGGCGGGAGCTGGCGCACGGCTTCCGCAAGCAGCAGCGCGTCGATGGGATTGTCGGGGTTGCGCCACAGGTTGAGGCAGAGTGTGCCCGATGTTTCGGAAGTTTTGCAGGCGATGAACAGCGTTTCGCTGAGGTCGGTGTTCTCGCTGAAGTTCCAGCGTTCGGGGTCGTGGCTCACAATCAGATACTCCAGCGTGTAGTGCTGCCTCAGCAGTTCACGCGAGGGTTGCCACTCCACGCCCGACAGCAGCGCTTTGGGTAGCACGAAGGCGAGCCGTCCGTTGGGTTTCAGGTGGCGGTCGGCGACGGCAATAAAGACAGCGCCCAGCCCTGCTGTGATGGATGCCTGCACGCCATTCTGCTGAAGCCACTTCTGAAACGCTTTCTGTAGACGCTCGCGCTCCGCTTTAGGCAGGGAGCCGAATAGTAGATTATCGCCACAGGTGCGCGTGAAGGGGGGATTCATGCAGACGAGATCCAGCGGGGGCAGTTTCAGCGATTCGGGGGCGCGCTGGGCGTCGGTGGCGCGTTCCGCCTCGTGCCCATATTCGGGGTAGAGCGAGAGCTGGGGCGCGACGGGGGCGTCGCTCAGCAGGTCTATACTGCCAAATCGGGGCGCCTGGGTTTGTGGGTCAAACCCCATCGGCATCGTGTAGAGTCGCATGCCGCGCGCCATCACTTGGGGGATGGGCAACGCCAGCGTCGCCGCCGTGAGGTGAACCGCCGACTGAAGCACATCCAGCCCGTAGACACCCTCTTCCAGCAGCGCTTTCAGCAAGCGTGTGCGCCCCTCAGGGTTGGGCGCAGGCGACGCCCGCAGGTAGTTGTCCACAATTGCCTGCACCGCCGCCATCAGCAGTGTGCCCGTGCCGCACGCCAGGTCCGCCAGTCGGAACGCGCCCACTGCATCGGGGGTGCCCCAGTCTATCTGCCAGCGTTCGGGCTGGAGCGCGAGGCGCAGCAACAGGGTCGCCGACGCCACAGAAGTGTAGTAAGTGCCCAGCGGCTTGGCAATATCGCCCAGCAGCAGGTGATAGATGCGCCCTGCCAGGTCGTGTCGGAGCATCACGCGCTGGCGCGTGAGGTCGCGCACAATCGGCACGGATTGCTGAAGCGCTTTATCCAACAGCGAATCGGCAGGGAGCGCTCTCAGAATCGCACGCGCCAGATGGAACACGGCGTGGTAGTCTATTTCCGCGAGAATTTTGCCCCACTCGTCCAGCAGGGCGTCGTGCATGGAGCCTGCCTCACAGCACTGTTGCAGGTTGCGCACGCGCGGCTCCTCACGGGTTAGCTCCTCGTGGAACAGCATCGCGTTCAGCAGCACCAGCGCGGCAATCTGGCGCACGGCGGTGGTCTGCTCCATCTGATTGGGGTCTATCGCGCGGGCATCAATCCCCAGTGGCTCGGCGAGTCGGGCGTCGGGCACTTGCAGGGCGAGCAGGGCTTGCGCCAGCGTGTTGATGCCCTGCTTGAGCTGTTCCACGGCGCGGCGCACTTCGTCTTCCGACGCCATCGCCTGATAAGCTTGCTGCAGGGCGGCGGCGAGAGCGTTCAGGTTCCCCGTGCGCCAGTCGGGTCTGTCCATTGAGGGTGTGCCGAGGCTGAAGCGCAGATTCGTCTGACGCAGGGCGTCCCCAAGCTGGTCGGGCGTCAGCTGACGCAGCGCGGCAGGGTAGACCAGAGCGAGGGCAAGATGCGCCAGTCCTTGCTGAACCCGCTCGACAGCTTTCTGCCATGCCCGTTCTGCCGCTTGGGGCTGGTCGTCTACCTCGCCCTCAATCATCATCAACAGCCCGCGAAACGACACCAGCAGGTCAGGCAGAGCGCCCCCTTGAAGCCGCTGTTCGGGCAGCGCCACCAGCCCCTGCTGTCTCAACAGGCGCGCCAGCTCTGTGTTCAGCACCTCCTGCCGCGCAACCATCGGGCTATAAGCATACCTCACAGAAAAAGACACCAGAGTCGCCTCTCTGCAATTTGACCTGCTTCCTGCCGAAAATAGACTCCAGTTGTTATGCTGGGACTGGATATCGGCTCACGAGCGATTTATCTGGTGCGCTACGGCGATTCGGGTGTGCTGGCGTATGGGCAATACCCCACGCCGCCCGACAGCGTGGTAGAGGGCGCGGTTGTGGACACACGCCGTGTCGGCGAAGCCATTCAGCGCCTGTTGCGGGCGATGCGCCTGCGCGAGCGCGAGGTGGTGCTGACTGTCGGCGGCGCACAGGTGATGACCAAGTGGGTGGTCGTGCCCGCCATGAGCCTTGAGGAGCTG
>JAIMAN010000031.1 GCA_023511915.1 Armatimonadota bacterium | reverse complement strand
GGCGTTGCGCGGTTCACGCGGCGCCTCCTTGCGCCGCGCCTGCCTGAATGTGCATTACCGTGCGGTTGCGCGTCGTGTGCAGGTACTGCTGCACGGAGCGCTGCACATCGTCGGGCGTGATCGCCATTAGCCGCTCCAGCGCGCGGTTGACGCCGTCGGGGTCGCCCTCGAACGCCGCGAAGTACGCCAGCCCCAACGCGCGTCCCAGCGGGCTTTGCATGCCGTAATACAGGTTGTCGCTCCAGCGTTGCGCCAGCAGTTGCGCCCGCACGCGCTCCAACTCGCGCTCGGGCACGCCCTCCTCTGCCAGCTTCGCAATCTCTTCGTACAGCACGGCTTCCACTTGCGCGGGGTCTACATGCGGATGGTGTAGCACGAACAGGCGGAACAGGCTGGGCGCGGGGCGCGCCTCTGCGCCGCCCGACACGCTCACGGCGATTTGCTCCTGCTTCACCAGCCGCTGGTACAGGCGCGAGGCGCGCCCATCGGTGAGCAGGTCGCCCGCGATTTGCAGGGCGTCGTTCTCCAGCGTGCCGCGCGGCGGAATCTTCCAAGTAATCGCCACCGCGGGCACTTGCGCCAGCGGGTCGGGGAACACCTCGCGCCGCTCCTCGCGGTCAGGCTCCGACACATCCACAGGCGGCGGGGGCGACTGCGGCGGGATGTCGGCGAAGTAGCGTTCAATCCACGCACGCGCCTCATCGGGGTCGTAGTCGCCCACCACGACCAGAATCGCATTATTCGGCGCATAGTAGGTGCGGAAAAACGCCTGCACATCCGCCAGCGTCGCGTGGTCTAAGTCCTCCATCGAGCCAATAATCGAGTGCTGGTTCGCGAAGTTGTCGTAGGCGATTTCACGCAGGCGTTCCATCGCGCGGGCGTAGGGCTGATTGTCCACCGACAGCCGCCGCTCCTCTTTGACCACCGCGCGCTGGTTGTCTAAGTTCTCCTGCGACACCTGCAGCGAACGCATGCGGTCAGACTCCAACCACAGCCCCAGCGGCAACTTGGACGCGGGCAGCAACTCGAAGTAGGCGGTCAGGTCATACGAGGTGAAGCCGTTCAGCACACCCCCGTTGGATTCGACATACTTGAAGTGCATCTCGCGCGGCACATTCTCGGAGCCTTGAAACATCATGTGTTCGAACAGGTGCGCGAAGCCTGTCTTGCCGCGCGGTTCGTTCACCGAGCCGACCTTGTACAGCACCAGCACGGCGACGGTCGGCGCGACGCGATGCGGCGAGAGAATCACTTGCAAACCGTTCGGCAGGGTGTAGGTCTCGTATTCGATGCGCGTCGTCGGGATTGGGTTCATGAAGCAGAGTATACCCAGAAGCGGTACACTGTTGGTATGCGCTACCGCGTGGTTGGCTCGCCGCAGCCGTTGCCGACGCCTGTGGAAGACCCGCTGCACAAGGCGGCGTTCAGCTATCGCGTGCAGGGCGTCATCGAGGAGCCGACCCCAACGACGCTATTCGAGGTTTACGCGCAGCGGCAGACGCTGTATCCCTATGCCGAGCGCGCCTGTCGGCTGCTGCTGGCGTGCTACGACCTCGCGCGTACCCGCTTGGGCTTAGACCACGCCCTGCGCTATGACCGCCTGCTGCGCGTGTTTCTGATGACCGAGGGCAAGGCAGGCGCGGAGCAGCAGCAGAACCTGATGTACCTGTACGACCTCAGCGAGCGCGTGCCCCCGCAGGCGTGGCTACGCGAACTGACCCACGAGTACGGGCACTGGATTCTCCCGCCGATTAACTCCTACGAGGCGCCCGAGCCGTGGGCGAACGGCGACTTGGGCGAGCGGTGGTTTACTTATCACCTGCTGGCGCGTGCGCGAAGCGCGGACGGCGAGCCTGACTTCCTGATGGGCGCGTCGCTGAGCGCGTTGGAGGCGTATCTGCGCCGTGCGGTGGAGCCGCTGGTGGAGCGCATGGCGCGGGAGGGGCTGCACCCGCAGCGGTGGCGGTCGCGTCAGCGCGCGGGCTACGAGGAGTACCTCGCGCTCGCGCTGTATGTGGATCGCGTGTACGGCAGCGCGCGGCTGGGGCGGGCGATGCTGTGCGCGGGCGGGGTGGAGCCTGACGATTTCCTGCGCGGCGTGCGCGAGAGCCTCACGGAGCCTGAGCGACTGCAGGTGCAACTGCCGTTTGCCAACGGCTACCTATTCCTGCCTGGCGGCGCGGCGCGCTGGCGGATTGTCGAGCCGCGCGGGGCGACCCTCACACTCGACCCGAAACGCCCCGAATGGGCGCGGTGTAGCGTTGCACAGGCAACTTTGGAACGACGCTAATTCCACGGCGTCGGCACGCGGTTGGGGTCTTCAATCCGCCGCGCTTCGACCTTGACGCCCTGCTCGCTCAACTCGCGCACATGGCTCTCCGCCTTGCGGCGCGGCAGGTTCGTCAGCAGCACCATCGGAACCGACTCCAGCAGCTTTTTGACATCGGGGCGGTTCAAGTCCAGAAACCGCTCCAGCGCCAGAATCGCCTGCTCCTCCTTGAGGCGATCCACGCCCAGCAGCACGAGTTCGTAGGGAGTCGGGTCGTCTTGGGGCAGCGGCATGCCTGCGGGAACGCGCCCTGTGGCGCGGATGGGGAACTCGCGCTGGCACTGCTCGCAAATCGCCGCCGCCGCCTTGACCGACACCTGCTCCATCGAGCCACAGTGCGGGCACTTGACCGCAATCACCTCCAGCACGCGCCCGTTCTCGATGGGCACGCGCCTCTGGCAGTGTTCGCAGGTGAAGTCCATCTGCGGCGGGGCAATCAGCACCGTCGCCTTGCGACAGAACGGGCACTCCACAGGGTGCGCGGGAACCTTCGTGGTCTTGTAGTACGACCAGGCGGCGTAGCCCCACGCGCCCAGCCACACCAGACCGAACCCCCACGAAAACGAGTAGAACATCCCGCCGTACCGCCAGAACAGGAAGGTCAGCCCCAGCGCGACCAGTCCCACGATGCCGTAGATCACCGCCTGCGTGTATTCCTTCTCGATGGCGTCGGAACGCTTAATGGGTTCGTCCACGCTCTCGCCTCCTGTCTATTTATACGCACGAAATGCAGGCGATTCCTGCCACCCGCGCGCGAAAAAGTCGCCAAATCCGACTATTCCAGCAACTTCGGGTCGTACAACAGCCTGCCGCAGCTCTCGCAAGTAATCAGCGCGTCCTCGGTTTCGAGCCGTGTGAGGGTGTAGGGGGTCAGTAGCGTGTGGCACACCGAGCAGGCTTTTTGTTCCACGACGGCGACGGCGATCCCACCCAGCCGCTCGCGCAGCGTCTGGTAGCGTTGCCGCACATCAGGGTCAATCAGCGCGGCGAGTTTCTCGCGCTCGTGTTCGTTGAAGGCGATTTCCGCTTCCAGTGCGGCTCGACGCTGGCGATAGTCCTCCACATGCGCCTCGTAGAGCCGCTCAAGCTGCTGGAGGTCTTTCTCCGACGCATCGATGTCCTGCTTCATGGTCTCCAGCATCTCCCACATGCGCAGCATTTCGATGTCCAGCTCTTCGCGGGTTTGCTTGGCTTGCTCGATTTCGTGTTGCATCAGTTGCAGTTCGCGCGGGTTGGTGATGCGTCCCGAGTAGAGGTCGGCTTCCGCTTGGCGGATACGCGCGTCGAACTCTTGCAGGCGTCGCTCCTGCTCAGCAGCGGTCGCGTAGCATTGGTTGTAACGCTCCTTGATGTCCTCCATGCGCTGACGATTTTTTTCCAGCTTGGCGCGGATACGCTCACCCGAGTCGAGCTGCTTCAACTCTTGGCGCAGGCGATCGATGTAGGAATCGATCGCCTGCAGGTCGCGCAAGAGGCTCATCTGTCGGTGCATCGCTTCACCCCAGCAGATAGGAACGCGCTTTTTTGGTGATGGGCTTGCCGATGTCTTCCTCTTTGAGGTGCCACACGGGCGAGCCGCGATGCAGTTCGAAGCACGGGTACGCGCTCAGTATCGAGGCGGTCTGCTCGCGGCGCGTGCGGCGGATGATATTCAGCTCGTTGTGCAGGGTCAGGAAGTCCGCCCCGCGCGGGTGGTCGCGCATCAGCTCAATCAGCAGGTGGTAGGTGGACATCGCGTCTGCCTGCGCCTGCAGGTTCAGCAGTCGCTCGTAGCGCGACGGCGAAATCGCCAGCAGCGGGTCTACCTCGCCCGTGTAGCGCAGGTGATAGGTATCGGGCTGGTCGGTGCGCTCCAGCATAAAGATTGCGCCCGAAATCGGGTCTAACGCAGCGAATTTGTCGAACAGCCCGTAGATCAGGCGCGTCTCGTGGTTGAGCCACACCTCGTATGCCTGTCCATTCTCGTCGAGGAAGGTCAGCTGCTGCAGGTACGGCTCGTCGGGCAGGAGGCCCAGCGGAATCTGGCACAGCGGGATGGTGCCCAAGTCCTTGTGCGGTTGACGCAGCACGATGCGCACAGCGTCGGGCACGCGGTCAGGATAGGCGGGCGTCTCCTCGTCCAGCACATCTTGGGCGCGGGCATCCAGCACCTCGTCGCGCAGCGAGCGCGGATACCCTTCGGGATCAATCAGCACATCGTAGGGGTCGCCCTCCTCGTTGCAGATATCAGGCAGGTCAGGAAACTCGAACACCGACGGCACGGTGCGTACATATTCAGGCACATCCTCGTCGCGTCCGAAGCGGTCGAAACCGAACCACACCAGCCGCCCGTCGCTCCACAGGGCGTTTACCAGCGTGTCGAGGTCTTCACGGAAGGTGCGGCTCTTGGGCGTGACTTCGAAGAGTTCCTCCAGCAGCTTGGAGGCGCGGGCGATGCCTTCGGTCTTGAGCATGTTCGCGACGATATGCTCCACCTCGTCCTCGCGCAGCTCGAGCGGTTGGGTCTCTTCGGCGGGCATCTCGTGCCGCCATTTCTGCACTTGCGCTCTCGCGAGTTCCAGCCACTGCGCAGCGACCGTGCGGGGGTACCACTGCCCGTCGCTGCCCCAGACCCATTCGCCTGAGTGCTGAATCGCCTCGAACAGCGCGACGCCGTCGTAGGGGTATACCCAGCGCGGGTCGGGGTCTAAGGTGAAGTACCAGCCGAGAAAGCCGACGATGCGGTTGGACACAGGCTCGCCAAGCGTCTCCATAAACGCGACGGCGGTCTCATGGCGCGTCCAGTCCATGCCTTTGCCCAGTTCCACATACCGCTCGATTTCGTCCCACTTGAGGTCGTTGTAGAACAGGGCGTCGTGGACGGCGCGTTCGCGCTCGTCGGGGCGTTCCCACTCGTAGGGGATGGGTTCGATCCAGTCGGGCACGAACAGCCACTCGCGCAGTCCGACTTCGCCGTCACGGGTGATGAACAGCGTCTCGGAGTGCTGGGCAAGGCGCGGCAGGATGGTTTCGTAGTGCTCGAACGACCGTCGGTAGTGTGCGCCCAGTTCCACCGCCAGCGCGGCGCGGGGCACAGGCGCGCCCACCGCGCGAATAATCCGCTCCGAAAGCGCAATCACGGGGATGTGCCGATGCGCCTTGCGGTACAGCGGTTGCCAGCGGCGCTCCTCTTGGAAAAACTTGTCGGGCATGTTCAGCAGCAGGGCGCGCAACTCGCCTGATGATAGCCCCAAATGCGCCACACGCTCGCGGATTTCGTTCGTGCGCAGGGGCATCGACTCCCCCTGCATAAAGGCGCGCAGCACCTCCCGCGCGAGATAGTCCAGTTCCAGCCGTGTCGTGGTCTCTGTTGCTCCCATAGAGTTATCCCGCGCATAGTATACCCGACGACGCACCCACAAAACGCTTCACAGCTCGAAGCGCACCTCTGTGATTCGCCACTCCCTGCCGTTAGACCGAAGCTTGAGTTGCATCGCGCCTGCGCGCGCCGCGCCCCAGAAGTGAACCTGCACAGTCGCTATGTGCCCGATCACTTGCCGCTGCCCCAGTTTCCAGCCCTGTGGCGCGCCGATGACCGCGATAAACGCCCGCCAGCGACGCTGCAACTCGCCTTCCGTCAAGGTCGCTCGCGCGCTCGGCTCCGTCATCAGCACCACGCTATTGAAGTCGCTCTGCTGCAAGGCGTTCGCAACGCGGGTCGCTACCGCAGAGAGTTCACGATAGGTCTGCAGCATAGTCGCCGTGCGTTGCTGATGCAGATTTATCCCCAGAACCGTTATGGAAATCAGCAGCACTCCCAAACGGGTTCCAGCGTGCAACCACATTCTCAGGCTCTCTGCGTACCAGTCCTCGCATCGTTTATCCCTCCTATATGAGTGTTATTCTGGAAGGTCTCTTGAGTGCCTTCCACTCAAGTTTACGATTCGGCGCGTCGAAAAGTTCCCGCCCGTTTCGGGAATTCGCCCCGATGTGCCATAATATTCGCGGAGGCACGACGATGAGCCAGAGGACGATTACGGAGCGCAAGGCGCGGTTTGAGTCGCTGTCAGGTATCGAGATCAAGCGTTTCTACACCCCGCAGGATATTGCGCACTTGGACTACGCGCACGACTTGGGCAATCCGGGCGAGTATCCGTTCACGCGCGGGCTGTACGAATCGGGCTACCGCACGAAGTTGTGGACGGTGCGCCAGTTTTCGGGCTTTGCGACCCCCGAAGAGACGAACCAACGCTACAAGTACCTCATCGAGCAGGGACAGACGGGGCTGTCGGTGGCGTTCGACCTGCCGACGCTGATGGGCGTTGACCCCGACGACCCCGAAGCGGAGGGCGAGGTGGGCAAGTGCGGTGTGAGCGTCGCTTCGCTGGAAGACATGGAGATTCTGTTCGATGGCATCGACCTCGCCAGCATCACGACCTCGATGACCATCAACGCGCCCGCGATTATGATTTGGGGGATGTACCTCGCGGTCGCCGAGAAGCGCGGCGTCCCGCTGGAGCAACTGTCGGGCACGATTCAGAACGACATCCTCAAAGAGTTCATCGCCCAGAAGGAGTGGATCTACCCGCCTGAACCGCATATGAAACTCATCGTGGACACGATTGAGTTCGCGACGCACTATGTCCCCAAGTGGCACCCGATTAGCGTCAGCGGGTATCACATTCGCGAGGCGGGCGCGACCGCCGTGCAGGAGTTGGCGTTCACCCTCGCGGACGGGCTGGAGTATGTGCGCTGGTGCTTAGACCGCGGGCTGCACATCGACGACTTCGCGCCGAAGTTTTCGTTCTTCTTCAACGCGCACATCGACTTTTTCGAGGAGATTGGCAAGTACCGCGCGGCGCGTCGGATTTGGGCGCGCGAGATGCGCGAGACCTTCGGCGCGAAAAACCCGCGCTCGTGGTGGATGCGCTTCCACACGCAGACGGCGGGCGTCTCGCTCACGATGCAGCAGCCGTATGTGAACCTCATCCGCTCCACAATTGAGGCGCTGGCGGCGGTGCTGGGCGGCACGCAGTCGCTCCATGTCAACTCGTTCGACGAGGCGTGGGCGCTGCCGACCGAGGAGGCGGTGCTGCTGTCGCTGCGCACGCAGCAGGTAATCGCCCACGAATCGGGCGTGACGAACACCGTTGACCCGCTCGGCGGCGCGTACTTCGTGGAGTGGATGACCGACCAGATGGAGGCGGGCGCACGCGACTACTTCCGCCGCATCGAGGAAGAAGGCGGCGTCGTGCCTGCGGTCAAGAGCGGCTTCTTCCAGCAGGAAATCGCCGACGCCGCCTATCGGTTCCAGCAGCGCGTGGAAGAGCGCGACTTCGTCTGGGTCGGCGTGAATGAATACCAGATGCGCGAGGAACCCATCCCGTTCCGCATCCTGAAAATCGAACACGAGGCGCACGAGAAGCAGGTCAAGCGACTGGCAGACCTGCGCCGTCGGCGGGACAATCGGGCGGTGGCGCAAGCACTCAAAGACCTCGTTGCTGCCGCGCGCCGCGAGGAGAACCTGATGGCGCCCATCCTGAACGCCATCAAGGCTTACGCGACGCTCGGCGAGATGGTCAACGCGCTCAAAGAGGTCTACGGCGCCTACACGGAGGGCGCGGTAATTTGACCCGCCGTGAAGCGCGCTGACAAGGGTCAACGGCTTGGCAGAAATCTCTGTGGCAGGGGCGATTCTCCCCGCGCGGGCGTGAACGGGCGACGAACCTTTTTGCCCTCACCTCCTTTGTCCCCCTCTCCCGCCACGCGGGCGAGGGGGGATTATGGAGTGCGGAAGCGGAGCTTCCGCCTGATGCTGAAGCTGCGCTTCAGCACTCCAAATATGTCCGCGTGCGGCTCACCCCTCTCCCACGCAGTGGGAGAGGGGCTGGGGGTGAGGGCGAAAAAAGCGCGTCTGTTCCCCACACAGCGAACCCAAGCAGTGTACCCCTATCAGCCTGAAGCGACGGGGATTACGGCAGGAACCCGCGCCGCGCCGTCGAACACCCTACCGTGATGCGAGGATTCTGTTGGTTGGTCAGTTGGTTGCTCTTAGGCGTTATCGCGTGGGCGCAGGATACGCCCTATCGTTTGCCCGAAGTGTACGCGCTGCGCGGCGCAACAATTGTGTCGAACGCTGCGCCGCCCATCGAGAACGGCGTGCTGGTCGTGCGCAACGGCGTAATCGTAGCGATCGGTGGGAGCGAGACGCCTATCCCTGCGGATGCGGAAGTTATCGACGCGAGCGGGCACACGGTGTACCCGGGCTTCATCGACGCTTTCGCGAGTTTGGGCATGCCTGCGCAGGCGAACGACCCCGCGTATGCCAGCTACGAGCGCGGGAACACGCACCCGAACGCGCAGATTCGCCCCGAACGGCAGGCGACGGTGCTGATGCAGCCCGACTCGGCGCAACTCGCGCGCTGGCGGCGGGCGGGCTTTGTGGCGGCGCACATCGCGCCTCCGCACGGCATCATGAGCGGGCAGAGCGCAGTAATCAGCACGAGCACGGGTACGCCCGCCGAGCTGGTGATTGTGCCCCAAATCGGCGTCGTGCTGAACCTGCGCGGGCGCGGGGCGTTCGAAGGCGGGGGCGGCTACCCCAGTTCGCTGATGGGCGCAATCGCGCTTGTGCGCCAGACTTTCTACGACGCGCAGCACCAGATGCAGGTCTGGGACGCCTACCTGCGCGACCCTGCGGGCAAGCCGCGCCCCGCGATGAACCGCGCGCTGGAGGCGTTGCAGCCTGTGCTGCGGCGCGAGACGCCCGTGCTGGCGCTCGCCAATAACGCCGAGGACATCCGCCGCGTGCTGCGCATCGCCGACGAGTTCAACCTGCGCGTGATTATCGTGGGCGGGCTGGAAGCCGCCAAAGTCGCCGACGAACTCAAGCGACGCGACATCCCCGTGCTGCTGAGCATGGAGATGCCCGAACCGCTGCGCAGCTACGACCCGCTCAGCCCGCCAACGCTGACCAGCCTGCGCAACCGCGCGCTGGCATACCAGAACGCCGCGATCCTGCACGAGAAGGGTGTGCGCTTCGCGTTCACCACTGAGGGGCTGGGCGACCCTGAGCGGCTGCTGCGCAACCTCCGCACGGCGATTGCCAACGGCTTGCCCAAAGACGACGCCCTACGCGCCCTGACGCTGACCCCCGCCGAGATACTGGGCGTCCAGAACCGCTTCGGCGACCTGGCGGTGGGCAAGACGGCGAGTTTCGTGGTGGTGCGGGGCGAGCTGTTCGAGCCGCGCGCCCGCATCGAGTTCGCCTTCGCCGACGGCAAGCGGTTCAAGGTGAGCGAGGCGTCGCAGGCGGCGAGCGCGCCTGCCACTCCAGCGTTCCGCCGCCCGCGCGACTGGGACGCCGAGAACACCGCCAGCCTGCTGGAAGCCTCCTGCTGCTTCCACCACGCGCACGGCAGCACGCTGACCCACATGCACAGCCACGACCACGAGGCGCACGCCTGCGACGCGGAATGCACCGACCACCTCACGGCGGGCGTGCCCCCGCGCCAAGACGCCCCGCGCGAGCAGCCCACGCAGCCGTCCGCCGAGCGCACGGAGCAAGCCAGCGCGTCCGACGAGACGCCCACCATGCCCCGCGTGAAACTCACGCCGCTGATGCCCCCGCCCGCCGACGAACACAACACTTGGCTCATCCGCAACGCCACCGTGTGGACGATGGCGCACGAGAAGCCCTTGCCCAACACCGATGTGCTGGTCGTGGACGGCAGAATCGCAGCAGTGGGCAGGAACCTGACCGCGCCACCGAACGCCCGCATCGTTGACGGCACAGGCAAGCACCTCACGCCTGGGCTGATGGACTGCCACTCGCACACGGCGATTAGCGGCGGCGTGAACGAAGGCACGAATGTCTGCACCGCCGAAGTGCGCATCCAAGATGTCATCAACCCCGAAGATGTGAACATCTACCGCCAGTTGGCAGGCGGGGTCACGAGCGCGCTGATGCTGCACGGCTCGGCGAATGTGATTGGCGGGCAGAGCATCACAGTCAAGTGGCGCTGGGGCAAGACCGCCGACGCGATGATTTTCAAAGAAGCCCCCAGCGGCGTCAAGTTCGCGCTGGGCGAGAATGTGAAGCGCTCCAACTTCCGCACAGGCGGATCGACGCGCTACCCCGCCTCGCGCATGGGCGTGGAACAGGTGATGCGCGAGCGGTTCCTCGCCGCGCTGGACTACAAACGCCACTGGCAGGAGTACCGACAAGGCAAACGCCCGCTGCCGCCGCAACGCGACCTACAACTGGACGCGCTGGTCGAGATCCTGGAGGGCAAGCGGCTGATTCACTGCCACAGCTACCGCCAAGACGAGATTCTGATGCTGCTGCGCGTGTGCGAGGAGTTCGGCGTGCGTGTGGGCACGCTGCAGCATGTGCTGGAGGGCTACAAGGTCGCCAACGAAATCGCGCGGCACGGCGCGGGCGCGTCGTCGTTCTCCGACTGGTGGGCGTACAAAATCGAAGTGTACGACGCCATCCCGCACAACGGCGCGATTATGTGGGAGCGCGGGGTGGTGGTGAGCTTCAACTCCGACAGCAACGAGCTGGCACGGCGCATGAACACCGAAGCGACCAAAGCGGTCAAGTACGGCGGCGTGCCCGAAGTGGACGCGCTCAAGTTCGTGACGCTCAATGTCGCCAAGCAGCTCGGCGTCGAACGCTATGTCGGCTCCATCGAAGTCGGCAAGCACGCCGACCTTGCGCTCTGGAGCGACCACCCGCTCAGCGGCTACGCCGTATGCGAGAAGACCTTCGTCGACGGCGTGTTGTATTTCGACCGTGAGCGCGACCGCGCTTGGCGCGAGGAACTGGAGCGCGAGCGTCAGGAGTACCTGAAGGGGCTGCGCGCCGAGTCGGTGTTCGACGAGCGCAAGCGCGAGGAGCCGTCGGAGCGCTCATCCGACGCGCCGCAACCGAGTGCGCCGACGCGCTTTGCAGGCACTTGGCGCGGCACGATCACCGGCGGCGACCCGCTGCCTCCCGAAGGCGTGCCGTTCACCCTGCGCATCCGTCAGGAGGGCAACCAGCTGCGTGGCACGCTGGAGACGCCGCTGGGCGCGCAGGAGTTCAGCATCGCCGCGCCCGACGGCGACACGCTCACCATCACGCTGGAGGTGAGCGGGATGAGCCTAACCGTGAACGCGACCGTCGCGGGCGACCGCCTCACAGGGACGATTAGCGCGATGGGGCTAAGCTTCACAATTGAGGCGCAACGCGCGCCTGACATATAGGAGAGAACGACTATGCCACAAGTGCGTTTCGACGCCTACTATCGGTATGACGAACTGACGCGGATTCTGCATGCCTTCGCTGAGGAGTATCCGCAACTCGTGCGCATCGAGAGCATCGGCAAAAGCTACGAGGGGCGCGACATCTGGCTGCTGACCCTGACGAATTTCGCAACGGGTCCCGCCGAGGAGAAGCCCGCGCTGTGGGTGGACGGCAACATTCACGCGAGCGAAGTCTCACCCTCGTCCGCATGCCTGTACCTGATTCACCGCCTCACGCGCGAGTACGGGTCACACGAGAAAATCACGCGCTGCTTGGACACGCGCGCGTTCTATGTTTGCCCGCGCGTGAACCCCGACGGCGCGGAGTGGGCGCTGGCGGACAAGCCGAAAATCATCCGCTCCAGCACGCGACCCTACCCCTACGAAGAAGACCCCATCGGCGGGCTGGTGACCGAAGACATCGACGGCGACGGGCGCATGCTGATGATGCGCATTCCCGACCCGAACGGCAACTGGAAAAAGCACCCCGACGAACCGCGCCTGATGATTCGGCGCGACCCCGACGAAGTGGGCGGCGAATACTACCGCATCCTGCCCGAAGGCAGGTTCGATGAGCCGTTCGACCCCGCTATCCTCACTATCCAGCCCAAAAAGGAGGGCTTAGACCTCAACCGCAACTTCCCCAGCAACTGGCGACAGGAACACGAACAGAGCGGCGCGGGTCCCTACCCGACCTCCGAGCCAGAAGTGCGCGCGATTGTGGACTTCATCGCCAAGCACCCCAACATCACGGGCGGGGTGACCTTCCACACCTGGAGCGGCGTGCTACTGCGCCCCTACAGCCACCAACCTGACGACGCCTTCCCCGCCGAAGACCTGTGGACTTACCAGAAAATCGGCGCAAAGGGCACCGAAATCACAGGCTACCCGAACATCTCCGTCTACCACGACTTCAAGTACCACCCGAAGGAATACATCTCAGGCGTGTTCGACGACTGGATGTACGACCATATGGGCGTGTTCGCGTGGACGGTGGAGATTTGGAGCCCCCAACGGCAGGCGGGCATCACCGACCTCAAGTTCATCGACTGGTACCGCGAGCATCCCGTCGAAGACGACCTGAAACTGCTGAAGTGGAGCGACGAGGTGCTGGGCGGCAGGGGCTATGTGGACTGGTATCCGTTCGAGCATCCGCAACTGGGCAAGGTGGAACTCGGCGGCTGGGACATGCTGTATGCGTGGCGCAATCCGCCGCCTGAGTTTCTGGAGAAGGAGGTTGCGCTGTTCCCCGACTGGCTGGTGTGGCGCCTGCTGATTGCGCCGAAGCTGGCGGTGTACGAGGCGACGGTGGAGCCGCTGGGCGACGCGCTTTACAAGGTGCGCTTGGTGGTGCAAAACACGGGCTGGCTGCCGACCTACATCACCAAAAAGGCGTTGGAGAAGAAGCTCGTGCGCGGGGTGATTGCCGAGATCGAGCTGCCTGACGGGGCGACGCTGCAACTGGGTAAGCCGCGCGAGGAGCTGGGGCAACTGGAAGGGCGCGCCTACAAGCCGTCCGCCGCCAATGTGTGGAACACGGACACGACCGACGACCGCGCGAAGGTAGAGTGGGTTGTGCATGCGCCGCAGGGCGGCACGGTGCGCCTGACGGCTCGCCACGAGCGCGCGGGCGTCGTGCGCGTCGAGTGCCCGCTGGCGTCTACAGCGCGGTGAAGCGGAACTCGCGCTCGCCCTTGGGCGGGCGGGTCATCAAGCCTTGCAGCGCGTCGGCGATTGCGCGCCTGCCCGTGAGGATGTCGGCAATCGCGTGCAGTAGGGGCATCTCGACGCCGAGTTGCGCCGCCAGCGTCTGCGCTGCCAGCGCGGTCGGGTAGCCCTCGGCGACCTGCCCCAGCAGGGCGCGCGCCTCGTCGGCGGTCTTGCCCTCGGCGATTGCCCTGCCGAAGCGGTAGTTGCGGCTCAGGCGGCTCACGGCGGTCGCGAACAAATCGCCCACGCCCGTCAGCCCCATAAAGGTTTCGGGGCGCGCGCCCATCGCCGCGCCGAAGCGCATCATCTCCGCCAGCCCGCGCGTCAGCAGCGTCGCTTTCGTGTTGTCGCCAAAGCCCAGCCCGTCGCTAATCCCCGCGCCGATGGCGTACACATTTTTGAGTGCGCCGCCCAACTCCACGCCGACCACATCGTCGCTGGTGTAGACGCGCAGGATGGGCGGGGTCATCAGCAACTCTTGCACCTGCTCGGCGCAGGCGAGACTACGCGAGGCGGCGACGCTGGCGGTCGGCGCGCCGCGCACCAGCTCCACCGCGAGGTTCGGTCCCGACAGCACCGCCGTGTGCGCCTCGCGGTTGCCCGACGCCTCGCACACCACCTGCGTCAGCAGTTTGCCCGTGTCTGGCTCCAGCCCCTTGGCGGCGATAATCAGCGTGGCGTCGGGCGGCGGGCACAGGCGCAACGCCTCGCGCAGCGCGCCCGACGGAACCGCCAGCACCCAAACCGCGCACGCCTGCAACGGGGCGGTCTCGGTGGTGGGCGCAACCGTGTCGGGCAGGCGCGCTTCGGGCAGGTAGCGACGGTTGACCCGCTCGGCGGCGATGCGGGCGACCTGCTCCGCGTCGCGCCCCCACAGGTAGACAGGCAACCCTTTTTGCCCCAGCAGCCACGCCAACGCCGTGCCCCACGAACCCGCGCCAATCACCGCCACTCGCATCTACGGCTCCGTGTACCACTCCCGCGCCAACTGGCGCAACAACGCTACCGCATCCCCCTCGTCGTCGATGGGAACCCAAAGGTAAGTCTCACTCATGCGCCACACATGGGTTGTTGGCGGGTAGTTCGCCGCGATTCCGTGCAGGCGCAGGTGGTCGCGCACCAGCGTCGCCGTTATGTCGTCTCTGGCGACGGCGACCGCCACAAACGCGCCCGAACGCGGACGCTCCGACTCGTCCAAAATCTGCCAGCGCACGCCCATAGGATACCCCGACGGGTATAATCACACATCGGCATGGAAGCACTGGTCGCGCTACTGACGCTCGCAGCGCTGGAGATTGTGCTGGGGATCGACAACATCGTCTTCATCTCCATTCTGACCGACAAGTTGCCGCCTGAACAGCGGGCGAAGGCGCGGTTTATTGGGTTGAGTCTGGCGTTCCTGCTGCGCTTGGTGTTCCTGCTCTCGATTACTTGGATTATGCGCTTGGAATCGCCGCTGTTTGCCGTGCTGGGCAACGAGTTTTCAGGGCGCGATCTGATTCTGATTGCAGGCGGGCTGTTCCTGATGGGCAAGGCGACCTACGAGATTCACCACAAAATCGAAGTCGCGCAGAGCGGGGTCAAGGTTCCCAAGCGGCTCACCTTCGGGCTGGCTATCTTCCAAATTGTGCTGGTGGACTTGGTGTTCTCCGTCGATTCGGTGATTACGGCGGTGGGGCTGGCGCGCGAGTTGTGGGTGATGATTGTCGCTGTGCTGATTGCGATTGTGTTTATGATGGCGTTCGCGGGCAGCGTCAGTCGGGTGATTGACGCGCACCCGTCGCTGAAGGTGCTGGCGCTGGCGTTTCTGGTGCTGATTGGGTTCAACCTGATGGGCGAGGGGTTCGGCTACAAAATCCCGAAGGGCTACACCTACTTCGCGATGGCGTTCTCGCTGGCGGTGGAGGTGCTGAACATCAAGTTGCACACGCGCGCAAAGCCGCCCAGTAGCGTGTAGCGGTGTCGGTGGGATCAGGTGCGTCGGCAATCCCCGACAGCACGGCGACGCCCTGCGCCCCCGCCTGCACGCACTCGGCGACGCGCTCTGGGGTAATGCCCCCAATCGCAATCAGCGGGATTGAGACGGCTTCGCGCACGGCGCGCAGCAGCGGGATACCTGCAGGGGGCTGGTCGGGATGGCTGGCGGTGGGGAACATCGCGCCGACCAGCAGGTAGCGGCAGCCTTCGGCTTCGGCGCGTTGCGCGGCGTCCGTGCTGTGTACCGATCTGCCCAGCCACATCGGGTCGGGCGGGGTGTAGGGCGGCGCGGCTTCGGGCAGGTGCAGCGCGTCTGCTCCCACCCACTCCGCCAGCGCAGGGTACGGGTTCACGCCCAGCCACGCGCCGTGCGCCCGCGTGAGACGGCGCACCTCCAGCGCGACATCGAGTGCAAGACGCGCAGGCAACTCGCGCACGCGCAGCGTCACCCAGTTCACCCCGCCCTGCAACGCGCGCTCGGCGACCCACACCGCCCGCGCAGGGTCGGTCTGCGTCGTGTAGGGCAAAATCAGCATCAGCGTCGGGTTGGGCATAATACTATTTGTACCTCCAGAGTTCATAATTGCCTCCCTCGTGTAGGCCTGATAAGGGTACATCGGTTCGGCACGGAGTTGCTGCGGCAGGAGCAATTTCCCCGTGCGGGCGTGAACGGGCAGGCGCGCCGCGTTGCCCTCACCCCCTTTGTCCCCCGCTCCCGCCTCGCGGTAAAGGGGGATTGTGGAGTGCGCAAGCTTCGCTTCCGCCCACGCTGAAGCGGACGCTTCAGCACTCCAAACATGTCCGCGCGCGGCTCACCCCTCACCCACCTCGTGGGAGAGGGGCTGGGGGTGAGGGCGAAAAGTGAGCCACCCTGCACACAGCCAACCCAAGCAATGTACCCTGATCAGCTCCTTCGGGTTCCCCCTGCGAGCAGGGGGAACCCGAAGGAGGGGGTCGTCAACCCCTGCTTTTGGGCTCGGCGATTGGTCTTAGCGCATGCGACGGCGACGCCAGCACAGCCCCGCCAAGCCCGCGCCCAACGCAAGCAGCGAAGCAGGCTCTGGCACAGGCACCAGAATCAAATCCTGCGCCTGATTGGTGAAGTGAATCAGGTAGTAGTATTCGGCTCTCTGACCTACCGAATTGTTCAGTAGATAGTTTGCATAGTTAACGGCTGCTGGACTATAACCTCTCGTGATACGGAAGCTGTCGGCGTACAGATTGGCTGGTCGCCCCCAGTACACATCGTTCTCCAGTTCCCAGATGGCGAGTTGCACGAACGCACTCGCGCTTGGCATATATCGCCTGCGCGTACACATCGTTCTCCAGTTCCCAGATGGCGAGTTGCAGTCCTGCCGTCTGATCGGTGGTGGTTGGGTTCGCCGCCAGTTGCAGCACATAGCCTACCCGTCCGAAGCAGCGCCACAGGTTGTAGAAAACTAGCGAACCGAACGGCTGTCTGAATTGACCCTCCGCGCAAACAGCGTAGGTGAAGTACGGTTGGTACACAGGCGCGTTCAGGCGAAACACGCCTGCCTCTCGGTAGCCCCAAGCAGCAGAGTTGCCTCCAATAAATCTGACCTCCGTTCAGTTTGTTCTGGGAGCCGTTCAGGCTCCACACAGGCATGACTCACTGGTGCGCCCCAAGCGGACAGGGTTTCGGCAGCAAGTGGGCGGTTTTAACCAAAGGCTAACGGTACTGGCTCTGGGCGGGGCGAGTGCGTGCGTTGGGGTACAATTGCATGTATGTCGGCGCGCAAGCGAGGCGTGGTGCTACTCGCGATGAGTGGGGGCGTGGACAGTTCGGTGGCGGCGGCGATTCTGCAGAAGCGCGGCTTTGAGGTCGTCGGCGTCACGATGCAGATTTGGCAGGAGTCGCACCCCGACCCGCGGCACGGGGGCTGCTGCTCGCTGGGCGCGGTGGAGGACGCGCGGCGCGTTGCACGGCGGCTCGGCATCCCGCACTATGTGCTGAACTTCCGCCGAACCTTCGCCGACACGGTCATCCGCGACTTCATCCACGAGTACCGCCGCGGGCGCACGCCCAACCCGTGCGTGCAGTGCAACCGCTTCGTCAAGTTCGACGCGCTGCTGCACAAGGCGGACGAACTCGGCTGCGACTACATCGCCACGGGGCATTACGCCCGCACACGCTACAATCCGCACACAGGACGCTACAACCTGCTCCGCGCCGTCAACAAGGACAAAGACCAGTCGTATGTGCTGTATATGCTGAACCAAGAGCAGTTGCGGCGGGCGATTTTCCCACTGGGCAACATGCCGAGCAAGACCGAGACGCGCCGACTGGCTGCCGAGTTGGGGCTGTGGACGGCGAACAAGCCCGACAGCCAGGAAATCTGCTTCACGGCGCACGCAGGCGGCTATCACCAGTTCCTACGCCAAGTGACGCCCGACGCTTTTAAGCCTGGCGAGATCCGCGACACGCAGGGGCGCGTGCTGGGCATGCACAACGGCATCGCGCTCTACACCATCGGGCAACGCAGGCGGCTGGGCATCAACACCGACGGCAAGCCGATGTTCGTGCTGCGCATCCTGCCCGACGAGAACGCGATTATCGTCGGCGACGAAGCGCACCTCTACGAGCGCGAGATGACCGTCGGGCAAATGGAGTGGAGCAGCATCCCGTACTTGGAGAAGCCCTTGCGCGTGCTGGCAAAAATTCGGTATAATGCGCCTATAGCGCGCGCGACGCTCTATCCGCTGGAGTCGCCTGAGCGCGTGCGCGTGGTGTTCGACGAGCCTGTGCGCGCCATCACGCCAGGGCAGTTCGGCGTGTTCTATCGCGGTGAGACGGTTGTCGGGGGCGGCGTGATCGAAGCGCCCCACAGCGCGACGCCCGACGCGGAAACGACCGACCGCGCCGTCACGCGCGCGCTGCAAATCGTGCAGCCGTTCCTGCTGGAGGAAGCAGAAGTATGAACGACAATTTGCTGATGATACTGATTGGGCTGATGAGCCTGACGCTGCTCGTGCTGGCATGGGCGGTGATTGGGCTGCTGGTGGTCGCCAAGCGCGAGTTGCCGAAACTGCAGCGTCAGGTGAGCGACATCAACGGGCGGGTGGCGCGTGTGCTGGACGAGGTGATTCCGACACTGCAGGGCGCAACGCACACGCTCAAGGAAGCCGAGCGCGCGCTGCATGAGGCAGCGGAGACCATCGAGAACCTGCACATCGTGAGCGACAACATTCGGCACAAGTTGGAGGTCGCCGACGCAGTTGGGGCGCGGGTGCGCCGCCTGCCCGAACGCACCGCGCGCGTGCTGGGACGGCTGATGCATCAGGGCTTCAAACTCGGCGGGCGGATGCTCAGCCAGCAGTTGGAGAAGCGTCAGCAGGCGCGTCGGCGCGTTAGCGTCTACGACGGCACGACGCCCCTCATACCGCCCACCGCAGACGAATTGCGCGGCGAGACGCCACTCGCCGAACCGACCGATTCCGCCCGACCAACGGCGGAGAACGCCCCCGCAGGGGAGGCGATCACACACACCAACCACAAGGAGGGATGACGATGCAGAACCAAGACGAACGCAGTGGCGTGCTGTACCTATTGGCTGGGATTGGCTTGGGCGTGCTGATTGGCGCAGTGATTGGGCTGCTGTTTGCGCCTAAGCCAGGCGAGGAGATTCGCGGCGACCTGAGCCAGCGCATGCACGACCTGACCGAGAAGGTGCGCGAACTCAGCCAGCAGGTCTACGAGCGCGGCGGCGAGACCGTGCGCAACCTGCGCGAGAAGGTCGGACGCAAAGCGCACGAGGTCGCCGAAGAGATCGCGCCTGACGAAGCCTAACAGCCGTGTGGCGGTTTCTGGGCTGGGCGGCGGTGATTGCCGCCGCCCTCTACTTCCTGTATATCGTGCGGGCGTCCCTGATCCCGTTCCTGATCGGGGGCGTGATCGCGCTGCTGCTGAACCCGTTCGTGGACGCGCTCTGCCGCAAGGGCTACTCGCGCGGGCGCGCCATCATGAATGTGTTCATGGCGTTCCTGCTGTTCACGCTGGGGCTGGGGCTGATGCTCGCGCCCGCCTTCTACGCCCAGTCGCAAGAGATTATCCAGACCTTCAGCCGCAGGGGCAACGGCGACCTGAACAAGACCGTCAACGCCTTCGTGCAGGAGGCGCAAGACTACCTCAATCGCGAGATTCCCAAGCGACGCGAGTTAATCGAGCGCAACCGCGAGTTGCTCCAGCGTCTGAACCTGCCGACCGAGCCGAACGAGTTGGCGAACGCGCTCACCACACGCCTGCAGCAGCGCGTGAACGGCTTCCTGCTGGACAACGCCGCGCAATACATCAACTCGTTCCTGAACACACTGCTGGGACTGCTCTCCAAAGCCATCTGGATTATCCTAATTCCGATGAGCGCGTACTTTTTCCTGTTGGATATGCCCGCGTTGCAGCGGGGGTTCCTGTTTATGATTCCGCCCGGGCATCGCGCGGCGGTGCGCCAGTTGATGGGCGAGATCGGCGCGCTCTTTTTCCGCTACATTCGCGGGATGGCGACCGCCGCGCTCTCGTATGGCGCGGTGTGCATGGCGTATTACTGGCTGGTGGGCGCGCCGAACCCCGTGCTGCTGGGCGTGCTGGCGGCGATTCTCTACCCCATCCCCTATCTCGGCTCGTTTCTGATTGCGCTGAGCGCGTTCGGGACGACGCTGCTGTTTGGTCCGTCGCACCCTGCGTTCTATCTGTTCACGCTGACCAACTTCTGGCACGCGGTGCTGGTGGTGGTCGGCGCGCTGACCATTAACAATGTTTTCGACTTGGTGGTGACGCCGCGTCTGCTGGGCGGGGCGGTGGGCTTGCGTCCGCTGGGCGCGCTGATTGCTATCGTGGTCGGGGCGAACTGGGGGATATGGGGCATGCTGCTGGCGGTGCCTGTCGCCACCACGCTGAAGATTGTGATTGAGCGGCTGCTGCACTTTTTCTACGGCGAGGCGGACTTTCTGGCGCTGCCCGCGCAGGCAGCCGCGCCTGCGTCCGACGGCGCAACGCCCGTTGAACCTGCGCCTGCCGAACCTGCAAAGGAGGCGATGCATGGCGCAGCGGATTAGCGTCAGGGTCGTTCCGCGCTCGTCGCGCAACGAACTTCAAGTGCAGCCCGATGGCAGTTATCTTGCGCGGGTCACCGCGCTGCCCGCCGACGGCGAAGCGAACCGCGCCGTCATCCGCCTGCTGGCAGAGCACTTCGGGGTCGCTCCCTCGCGCATCCGCATCGTGTCGGGCGCAACCCACCGCCAGAAGGTGTTCGAAATCGAGTAAGTCGCCCATCGCGTGAGCAGGGTATGATTCGACCAGTGGACGCACGGGCAGCGATTGAGCAGGCGAAAGCGCGCGGCGACCGCGCCTTTTTCGAGCGCGCCCTCGACGAAACGCGCGGCGTCAAAGCGCTGCTGCAGACGCTTGAACAGCTGGGGCGGCTGCCAGCCGATTTTGACCCTGCGCCCCTGATGCGCCTGGCGACCCACCCCCACGACGAGGTGCGGATGCAGGCGGTCAAGGCGCTGGCGCGACTGGAGAACCCCGCGCTGCTGCCGTTTTACCGCGAACGCCTCGCACAGGAGCAGGCGACGCTGGTGCGACGCGAACTCGCCTCCGCCGTCGGGCGACTGCGCGCGCCAGAGGCAATCCCCACGCTGACTGACCTCCTGCACGACCCCGACCCGAAGGTCGTGCTGCAAGCCGTGCGCGGGCTACTCTGCTTCGGCGAGCAGGCGACGGTTCAGGACGCCCTGCGCGACCTGGCGACGCACCCCAACGAGCTGGTGCGCCATGCGGTGCAGCGCGCCCTTGCGCCCCGACACGCGACAACCCCAACGCGCCCCCACACGCACAGTCCCGACGCCCTCAAAAACCTTATGGTGTGCGGGGATGTGCTGCAGGTGCTTCGGCATGTGCTCGACGAATCGGTACACCTGACCTTCACCTCGCCACCGTACTACAACGCCCGCGACTACACGCTGTACCCCAGCTACGAGGCGTACCTTGACTTCCTGACGCAGGTGTTCCGCGAGGTGCATCGCATCACCAAAGAGGGGCGGTTTTTCGTGCTGAACACCTCGCCTGTGCTGATTCCGCGCATGAGCCGCCAGCACGCCAGCAAGCGATATGCTATCCCCTTCGACATTCACCCGCGCATCATCGAGTTGGGGTTCGAATTTATCGACGACATCATCTGGGTCAAACCTGCGCCGAGCGCACGCAATCGAAACGGCGGATTCTATCAGCACCGTAAGCCGCTGGGCTACAAAGCGAACTCGGTGGTGGAGTATGTGATGGTCTACCGCAAGGCGACAGACAGGTTGATCGACTGGAACATGCGCCAGTATCCTGAGGCTGTGGTGGAGGCGAGCCGCGTGCTGAACGAGTACGAGCCGACGAACCTCTGGCAGATTGCTCCCGCCGCTGACCCTGTGCATCCTGCCGTGTTCCCGTTGGAGCTGGCGTCGCAGGTGGTGCGCCTCTACTCGTACAAGGGCGACCTGGTGTTTGACCCGTTCGCAGGGCGCGGCACAGTCGGGCGCGCCGCGCTGCTGCACGAACGCTACTACTTCCTGACCGAGAAGGAGCCTGCCTATTTCGAGTACGCGCAGAAGGTGATTACGGAGGGAAGCTTGCTGTGTCCTGATTATCCCCCGCGATTTATGCGCTACGAAGAATTTGAGCAGTTAGCACTTGTAGAGGGAATTGCGTGATGCGTATCCCGAACTCCGTTGCACGCGAGATTATTGAGCGAGTGCTGACAGGTGAAGACTATCGTCCAGTCATCGTGCAACTCATCGACGCGGAGTTTCTGAACTATGTTCTCGACTTTTTCAGGCAGATTGTTGATGCAAAGCTCGATGGACAGCGTATAACAGGCGACTGGTATCGGGAGCGTATGTTGCTCAGAGGGGATATTCCCAAAAAAGAGGTGGCTACCCGCGCAGGCTTGAATCTCAAGACCATACAAAACGCACGACACACGACCTGCCGAAAAGTGGTGGAGGAAGAGGAACTGAAGCACTATGAAAAACTTAGACAGGTTATTGAGGAACTCATCCAAGACGACCAGCATTTCGGCGTGGAGATAACTTTGAAGCTCAGGAATGTTAGCGTGACGCTGGATGTCGCCGAAAGCTTGATAGTGATTAATGCACTCGCCGTGGCGCGGGCTGCGCTTCGGGGCGGCGCATGGAGCACCGCTGGGAAACAAGTCGAGGAACCGCTGATGCGAACTCTCTGCGCTTTGCATCGTGTCCCCAAGAAACACTACGACCAGAAGCACATTCCCAAGTCAGAACGCGAAACCGACTTTTGTCTGCTGGACACGAAGGGAAAGGTTTATCGCTGCGAAGTGAAGCTGCTGGGCAAGGGAAACCCAGAGAGCGCAGATGCACCGTTAGCGCGAGAGGTGCAGGTATTCATCGCAGACACGATTTCAGACACGATGAAGGCGCAACTGGACAGTCGGGACATCCTCTGGATGGAGTTGCGCGGGGCACACGACTGGCAAAAATTTGCCGAGATACTGGACAAACTCGGGATCCCGCACAAGCCCGTACCGCAAGGCAAGGAGAGAGAGTGGCTGGAGAGATACCTGAATGTAGTGATTCCAATCGGTGGCGCATACTCTGCTCAGATACGGGAAACGCCCGCGGATTACTCTTCCGAAGGCGATTTGCTTTTGGATCTGGAGTAGGCATGCTTTGAACCGCGTGCCTAATCGGGTACACTTCTCGTGTTATGGGTCGCATAGTAGACTTTCCGCTGATATTTGAGCGCAGCGTGCCGGGTCGGCGCGGCGTGCGCCCCCCTGTGTGCGATGTGCCCACCCAGCCGCTTGCGGAGCTGCTCGGTGAGCATCTGCGCCCAGAGCCGCCCGCCCTGCCCGAAGTGAGCGAACTGGACGCGCTGCGCCACTACACGCGCTTGTCGCAACGCAACTACGGCATCGATGTCGGCTTCTACCCGCTCGGCTCCTGCACGATGAAATACAACCCGCGCATCAACGAGAAAATCGCCGCGCTGTCGGGCTTCACGCACGCGCACCCGCTGCAGCCCGAATCGCTGTCGCAGGGCGCGCTGCAACTGATGTACGAACTGCAGCAAGACCTGAAAGCCATCACGGGCTTCGCGGAGGTCACCCTGCAGAATGTCGCGGGCGCGCACGGCGAACTGCTGAGCCTGATGCTCATCAAGGCGTACCACGAGTCGCGCGGCGAGGGCGATAAACGCAAGATCGTGCTGGTGCCCGACTCGGCGCACGGCACGAACCCCGCCTCTGCCGCACTGTGCGGGTTCACCGTGAAGTCCATCCCCACCAACGCCGAAGGCGACACCGACTTGGACGCGCTACAAGCCGCCCTAAGCGACGAGGTAGCCGCGATGATGCTGACCAACCCCAGCACGCTGGGGCTGTTTGATCGCAACGCGCGTCGGGCGTGCGAACTGCTGCACGAGGCGGGCGCGCTGGTCTTCTGTGACGGGGCGAACATGAACGCGCTGGTGGGCGTCGCGCGCCCCGCCGACATCGGCTTCGACTGCATGCACCTGAACCTGCACAAGACCTTCTCCACGCCGCACGGCGGGGGCGGTCCAGGCGCAGGGGCAGTCGGCGTCTCGGAGCGGTTGGTTCCGTTCCTGCCCACCCCGCGCATCGAGCCGACGGACGACGGGCGGTACGCGCTCTCCTACGACCACCCGCAGTCCATCGGGCGCGTGCATGCGTTCTACGGCAACTTCCTGAACCTTGTGCGGGCGTATGCCTACATCCGCGCCTACGGCGGGCGCGACCTGCGCACGATTGGCGAGTTCGCCGTGCTGAACGCGAACTACATGCTGGCGCGTATCCGACACGCTTTCCCACCCGCTGTGGAGCGGCTGTGCATGCACGAGTGCGTCATCACCGCCAAGCACTACAAGCAGCAGTACGGCGTGCGGGCGTTCGACATCGCCAAGCGGCTGCTGGACTACGGCTTCCACCCGCCCACGATGTACTTCCCGCTGATTGTGCCCGAATGCCTGATGATCGAGCCGACCGAGTCGGAGAGCAAGCAGACGCTGGACATGTTCGCGAACGCGCTGCTGGAGATTGCCCGCGAGGCGATGGAGCAGCCCGAGGTGCTGCAGAACGCGCCGTACAATACGCCTGTACGCCGCTTGGACGAGGCGGGCGCGGCGAAGACGCTGATTTTGCGATGGCAGGGCACGGTGATCTACCCGCAGGAGGTTCCTGCCTGCGCCTGCTGAACGACGGCGTTTGCCCGCCCGAAGCGACGATGGCGGGTGATGTCGCCCTGCTGGAAGCGTTCCAGCGGGGCGAGATTCCGCCCACGCTGCGCGTGTACCAGTGGGCGTCGCCCGCGCTGACCTACGGGGTGAACCAGCAGTTGCCCCCGCGCCTGGTGGACGCCTGCAACGCGCTGGGCATTCCGATGCTGCGTCGCCCCACAGGCGGCAAAGCCGTGCTGCACGGGCACGATTTGACGGTGGGGTTGGTGTTTCGGTATGTAGCCCTCACCCCCAGCCCCTCTCCCACGCAGTGGGAGAGGGGAATCGCCCATCAGTCCTTTTGGAGTGCTGAAGCGTCAGCTTCAGCGTCGGGCGGAAGCTCCGCTTCCGCACTCCATAATCCCCCTCGCCCGCGTGCGGGAGAGGGGGACACAGGGGGTGAGGGCGACACAAACAACCGCCCCTACCCCCGCCAAGTCTACCAGTTCCTTGCGCCCGCGCTGATTGAGGCGTTCGCGCAGGTGGGCGTCCCCGCCGTGCAAGGCGACGCGCCCGCGCCCGACCCGCGCAGCGCAGACGACGGCGGCGACTGCTTCGCCACGCCCGCGATTGCCGACCTCGTGCATGCCGACACAGGGGTCAAACTGATGGGCTGTGCGCTGCTGGTGCGCGGCGCGTGCGTGCTGATGCAGGCGTCCATCCCGCTGCGGATGCCCAAAGTGCCCGTCGAGCGGCTGTTCGGACATCCACACCCCGCGCCGCCGCCGTTAGACGCCGACGCGCTGACCGACGCCCTCTACCGCACCCTCACGCGCGTCATACACACGCCCGCCAACGCCATAAACACCGCGCCGTAAAGGAACACATTCCGATAATTGTCGCCCGTGAGATCGACCACCACGCCCGCAAGTTGGGGTCCCAGCACTGCCGACAGGTTGGATGCCATGTAGTACAGCCCCGTGATGATGCCCGCCCGCAGTTGCGGCGCGGTGTCGTAGAGCGCGGGCAGCGAGTTCACATTCACCAACGCCCAGAACATCCCCGCAGGGATCAGGAACCCCATTAGCATCGGCGCCGACTGCACGAAGTAGCCATACAGGAGCATGCCCGTCAGCCCGCCGACACCCAGCAGGATAATCGGCTTGCGTCCAAACCGCGTCGCCAGCAGCCCGCTGGGCACGGCGCACAGGATAAACGCCGCAGGCAACAGCGCGACCAACTGTCCCATCTGGTCAGGGGGCACGCCGAGCGACTCCTTGCCAATCAGCGACAGCAACGCCTCCAGCGCCGTGAAGCCCATAAACCAACTCAGAATCGCGCCGAGCATCCAGAACACCGACGGGTCGCCCGCGCGGAGCAGGGCGCGTGTGCTTTCCAGCAGCCCCGCCTCCTTCTCCTCCGCTTCGTAGAGTTGCGCCCGCGGCTCATGCACAAACAGCGCGGCAATCACCAGCGCGAGCGCCATTACGGTACTGCCGAACACAAACGGCGCGTACCGCCCGTACTGCCCGTACAGCCACCCGCCGCCGAAGTACGCCAGCGCCGCGCCCACGCCCAACATCAGGTTGATTATCCCGTTCGCGAGGCTGCGCTGGTGGGAGGGGTACAAATCGCCAATCAGCGCGACGCCTGGCGAGCGGAACAGCGCGTTCCCGAAGTTCGTGAAGAATATCGCCGCCATGACGCCGTAGGCGGTGGTCGCGCTGGGCACAAACAGGAACGCCGTCAGCGCAATCGGCGCGCCCCCAAGCACCCACGGCTTGCGCCTGCCGATGCGCGTGCGCGTGCGATCGGACAGTTGCCCCACAATCGGCTGCATGAACATATTCAGGTAGTTGTCCCAAGTCAGGATGAAAGTGATCAGCGTTGCGCTGAGCGCCATCTCGCGCAAGAAGATGGGCACGAAGTGGTTGAAGATTGGCAGGGTCATGCCCATGCCCATAAACATCGCGCCGAGCAGCAGCGTGCGCCCGACGGGGAACCGCTCCGATGACGGGGCGTGCATAGCGATTGTGTTCGCCAGGTGTGGTATACTTCCTGCGATGCGCCGCGTGTGGCTGCTGTTGTGGGCGTTATGGCTGGCGCTCGCGCCGATTGGCTCGGCGTGGGCGTATGCGTGCGTCTGCACGGGTCAGCCTGCGCTGGCGTGTTGTAGCATGCGCAGCGATGCGCAACGCGCCTGCTGTGCATCGCCTGCAGAGCGCACTTGCTGCGCGGCGCAAGCCGAGCCGTGCAAGAACTGCACGGGCTGTTCGCTGGAGCGTGCGAAGCCCGCGCCTGCCAGCGCGTCCGTGAGCCGACCCGCGCTGGAGTGGGCGGATGTGGTGCTGGACGCGCCTGCGCTGGAGGGGCTGATTCGCGTTGAGCCTCTACGCGCCTGCTTCGGCTTGCCTGTCGTTCGCAACCACTCGCCCCCACTTGAGCCTTCTGCGCCTCGTGCGCCGCCCCTGTGCTGTGTGTGCTGAACGCGCAGCGCGGTCAGCCTGACCGCCGCGCGCTTACCACCATTTCCATTTGCGCTGGGCACACTGCCCACGCACCACACACACAACACAGGAGGCAATTATGCGATATTGGAAACTTTTCGCGAGCACACTGTCGCTCATGGGCGTCCTTGCGGCAATCGCGCAGGAAGGGTCGGGCGGCTGCCCCGCCTGCGTCGTGATTCAGTCGCAGCAGCGCAGCGATGTGGAAGTCGGCTTCGCGGAGCTGACCGTGCCGAAGGGGCAACTGAGCTGGTTCACCATCGGCTCGCCCGCTTCGGACGAGAACCGCTTCCGCACCTTCATCAAGACGGGCGTCACCGAGCGGTTCGATATGGGGGTCGGCTACTCGCAGTACGGCGAGCGCACGACGCTGCAGATGACCTACCAGTTGGCGCGTCAGGGCGATCGGGCGCCTGTGAGCCTGCTGACGGGCTACGGCTTCTCGTCCACCTACCGCCAGAGTCAGGAAGGCTTCTACCTGATGGGCGTACGCACCGATGGGAATCTCTCGCTGATGGCGGGCTGGCAGCGGCTGCGCAACGGGCGCGACATCGGCTTCGTCGCCGCCAACTATCGGCTGGATCGCGACACCGCACTGCTGTTCTACTCGCATCAGGGCGTGATGCCAGGCGAGCCAACGCTGTATAACCTCGCGCTCGTGCGCCGCTTCGGGGACTGGAACCTCGGCGTGTGGTGGTTCCACCCGACGGCGGAGAGCGATGTCGGCATCTCCGTCTCGCGCAGTTTCGCGCTGCGATAGGGGGTACTAACTCCCTCGAAGGTTCCCCCTGCACGCACAGGGGGAACCTAAAGGAAGGGGCAATTCATGAACTCTGGACGCGCACTGGTATTACATCTCAGGCGCGCCGCCGCCACCGCCGTAATACTGCTCGAAGAACTTGCGCCCCATCTCCATCATCTCGCGCTGCTGATCGGGCGAGAGGGACTGCCAATACTCGAACGACATGCGCATGCCCTCAAAGATCATCTGGTTGCGCAGGTCGGGGTCAGCGTTCATCCACATGCCCATCGCCGACTGCAGCGCTTGGCGTCGCTCTTCAGGGCTCATTTTGGCGAGCAGATCCATCAGTTGCTGCTGCGCTTGGGCGAACTGCTCCATTTTTGAGCCGCGCAGCGCGGTCGCCGCTTGGGGCTTCGGGTTCAGAATCACATACACGGGCTTCGCGCTGAAGGGCGGCTGCATCTGCTCTAAGGTGCTTTCGAGGTCAGGCGGCGCGGGGTAGTTCGCCACGAACGAATTAAGTGTCGCCGCGCGCGGGTTGACCACCATCACCCCGCCCAGTTCGATGTTGATCAGCGCGCGGACTGCGCTGAGAATCTGCTCCGTGTTCGGTTCCGCGCCCAGCACCTTGTTGGTGTACACCTTGCGCCAGACGACCTCGCGCGCTTGCGCCGTAATCTCGTCAAGGGCGCGCTCCAGCGTGTCTGCCTCCGACGGCTTCACGCGCAGCGTCAGCGCAGGGTCAACCACGATTTGCGCCTTGAACTTCTGCGCGAGTTCCTGCGCGACTTGCGCAATCGGGATGCGCCCGTCATCTTGTGGCGTTGCGCCGCGCTGCGTGCGCGTCTGCGCACTGCCCAGCGCCACCATCGCCGCCAATCCCACCAGCCACAGCGTTCGCATTTTCGTTCGCCTCCTCATAAAAACGGCAGGAATCAACCCCCGCCTGCAGAAGATTATACCATACGCTCGTGCAGATGTGCTATAATTGAACATCACGAGCGGCAGGGACTCTATGGGTAGGAGTGATAACCGATGGCTATGACACGCAGAACGGCAGGCGAATATCTGCTGGAGAAGGGTCTCATCACGCAAGAGCAGCTGGAAGACGCGCGCCGCGTGCAACAATCGACGGGCAAAGAGCTGATCCAGATTTTTCTCGACCAGACGCTGGTGAGTGAGCGCGACGCCTACGAAGCGAAGGCGTTCGAACTGGGGATGCCGTTTGTCGACCTCGATCGCGTGCAGCCTGAGCCGTCCGCGCTGAATGTCGTCAAGGAGCATATCGCGAAGCGCTACAATGTCATCCCCGTCAAAAAAGACGGCAACATCCTCTACTTGGCGATGGCGGATCCCAGCAATGTGATGGCGATTGACGATGTGCGTGTGAACTCGCGTTGCACGGTGCGCCCCGTGATTGCTGCGCCGGGCGCGATTGAGGACGCGATTCGCAAGGCATACGGCGGCTCGGCGGCGGATGGCGCGACGCCCGCGACCACCGACGGCGGCGGCGCGGCTGCCGTGCGCCCCGCCGACCTGCGCGGCAGCGTGATGACCGACATCGCCGCCTACAGCGCACGCGGCGACACCGAAGACGACGAGAAAGCCGTGCTGCGCGAAGCCGAAGAAGGACCCATCGTGCGCGTGGCGAACACCATCATCCAGCAAGCCATCAACGAACGCGCCAGCGACATCCATGTGGAGCCGCAAATCCGCAACCTGCGCATCCGCTACCGTATCGACGGCGTGCTGCACGAAGCGCTCTCCCTCCCGAAATATGTGCAAGCGCCGCTCATCTCCCGCTACAAAATCATGGCGGAGATGAACATCGCCGAGAAACGGCTCCCGCAAGACGGACGCATTCCCATCCGCTACCAAAACAAAGACTACGACCTGCGCGTGTCGTCCATTCCGACCCCGCACGGCGAGAAAATCGTCATGCGTATCCTCGACAAAACCAGCGTGCTGCTGGGGCTGAACAAGCTCGGCTTCACGCCCGAAACCCAAGCGCGCCTGGAAGAGCTGGTCATCCAGCCGCAGGGCATGGTGCTGTCCACAGGTCCCACAGGGTCGGGCAAGACGACCACCCAGTATTCGGTACTCCACAAGCTCAACTCCGTCGAAAAGAACATCTTGACGATTGAAGACCCGATTGAGTACCAGTTGCCGGGCATCTCGCAGGTGCAGGTGAACCGCAAGGCGGGCTTGACTTTCGCGAGCGCGCTGCGCGCGTTTCTGCGTCAAGACCCCGACATCATCATGGTCGGCGAGATGCGCGACTTGGAGACCGCCGAAATCGCGATTGAAGCCTCGCTGACGGGGCACTTGGTGCTGTCGACGCTGCACACGAACGACGCGCCCTCCGCCGTGATTCGTATGGTGGATATGGGCGTGGAGCCGTACCTGATTGCCGCGACCGTCACGGGCGTGATGGCGCAACGCCTCGCGCGCCGCGTGTGCCAGCACTGCAAGGAGCCGCGCGAAATCCCCGCCGCCGACCTGCGCGCGTTCGGGTTCCAAATCGAGAACCCCGCCCAGATGGTCACCATCTGGGAAGGCGTTGGGTGCGACCACTGCCGCGGACGCGGGTACGCCGGGCGCGTCGGCATCTACGAACTGATGGTAATCAACGCCGAAATCGCTGAACTCATCGTGCGCCGCGCGCCGCTCTCCGACATCAAGGAAGCCGCCAAAGCGAACGGCATGAAAGAGCTGCGCGAGGACGGACTCGTCAAAGTCCTCGAAGGGCTCACCACGCCCGACGAGGTGCGCCGCGTGGTCTTCACCGCAGGATTCTATTAATATAGGAGGTCTCACCGAACATGCATATGAACCAGACGCCGAACATGACAGCGCACGGGGGCGGGGCAGCGACCACTGCGCCTGCGCCCCAGCCCGCTGCGGTTGCGCAACCGCGCAGCCTCGAAGACACCCACATCGACGAACTGCTCTACATCGTGACCGAGAAGGGCGCGTCCGACCTGCACCTGTGCCCTTATGTGGAGCCCGTGATTCGCGTGGACGGGCAGCTGCTGCGCCTCAACTACGAGAAAGCGCAGCCGACCCAGACCCAGCGGATGATGTACGAAATCCTGACCGACGAACAAATCCAAAAGTTCGAAACGAACTACGAGCTGGACTTTTCGTACAGCCTGCACAAAATCGCGCGCTTCCGCGTGAATGTCTACAAGGATAAGGGCGCGGTAGCGGCGGCATTCCGCTTGATTCCCGCCCGCGTGCCGACCGTGCGCGAGCTGAACCTGCCGCC
>JAIMAN010000030.1 GCA_023511915.1 Armatimonadota bacterium | reverse complement strand
CCTGCGCAAGGCGCAGCGGTCGCAGATTCAGGCGCGCCTGCGGCAGTACCTGCACGAGGGCGGCTTCCCCGAAGCCGTCGGGCTGGAGGCGGTTGACCGACGCGAGCTGCTGATGAGCTATGTCGACGGCGTCATCCTGCGGGATGTGGTGGAGCGGTATCAGGTGAATAATGTCAGCGTGCTGCGGCGGCTGGTGCGCCAACTGCTGAGCAACCCCGGCGCAGTGTTCAGCGTCAACAAGTTCTACAACGACCTGCGTTCGCAAGGCGTCTCGGTCAGCAAGGACACCCTCCACGCCCTGCTGGGACATCTGGAGGACGCCTTCCTAATCCGCACCGTGCCGTTTTTCGCTTACTCACAGGCGCAGCAGCGGGTGCATCCGCGCAAGGTGTACCCGATAGACACGGGCTTCATTCCGTTCTACACCGCGCCGCGCCCCTTCCCTGTCGGGCACGCCTTGGAGAGCTGCGTGCTGCTGGAACTTCTGCGGCGCAAAATGGAGGTGTCGTACCTACGAACCCCCTCTGGATACGAGGTAGACTTCATCGCGTTCAGCCCTGATGGAGCCGCCCTGCTGATTCAGGCGTGCGCTGACTTGTCAGATTCGGCGACCCATGCACGCGAGGTGCGCGCCTTACTGGACGCCGCCGCACAGTTCCCGAACGCGAGCCTGCATATCATCACGCTTGAGACCGCTCCGCCACCCGACGCACACCCAGCCATTCAGTACCACAACGCTGCGGTATGGCTGCTGGGCGAATCGTAGCAGGTATACTTTTGCACGGATGCGACTCGTTGCCCTGCGCCTAAGCTGCCTTCGGAACTACGCGCACGCGCAAATCACCCCCGCGCCGCGCGTGAACATCTTGCTGGGCGCGAACGCACAGGGCAAGACGAACCTGCTGGAGGCGATCTACTACCTCAGCGCGTTCCGCCCGCTGCGCCCCGTGCGCGAGGTAGACCTCATCCAGTGGGGCGCGCAGGAGATGCGCCTCGTCGCGCAGTACGAATCAGACGGGCTGACCGACGACCTGCAAGTGCGCCTGCAGGCGCAGGGCAAGCGCACGATTACCCTCAACGAGCAGCCCGTCGCGCGACCGAGCGCACTCGTCGGACGGCTGAGCGTCGTGTGCTTCACCGCAAGCGACCTGACGATTGTGCGCGGCGAGCCTGCCGACCGACGACGCTTCCTCGATACCGAAATCAGCCTGCTGAGCCAGCGCTACCTCTACTCGCTGGCGCACTACAAGCGCGCGCTGGAGCAGCGCAACAACCTACTGCGCGCCTACTTGGAAGGCACGGCGACGCTGGAGAGCCTACCCGAATGGAACGCGCAGGTGGTCAAGTACGGCGCACGGCTGTTTCAGGCACGACGGCAGTTTCTGGAGCGGCTGAACGCCCTCGCCGAGACCACCCACCACGCCCTCACCCAGAGCGCAGAGCGACTGCAACTCCAGTACCTGCCTGGGCTGCCCGTGCGCACACCGCTGCCTGAAAAGGAGGAGGACTGGGCGGATGCCCTGCTAAGCGCGCTGCACCAGTCGGCGGGCGAGGAACTGCGCCGCGGGACGACGCTGTACGGACCCCACCGCGACGATTTCCAGATCCTCGTGCAGGGCTACGAGGCGCGCCTGTTTGCCTCGCAGGGGCAGCAGCGCACCTGCGCCCTCAGCCTGCGCCTCTCGGAGGTCGCGCTGGTCGAATCCATCCGCAGCGAGCCGCCGATTGTGCTGCTGGATGATGTCTTCTCCGACCTTGACCCCGCGCGACGGCGCAGCCTCGTGGAGTACCTGACCCCGCGCACGCAGACCTTCATCACCTGCACCGACCTGAGCGCGTTCGACGAGGCGACCCTGCGCGACGCCGCGCTGTTCGAAATCCACAGCGGGACGGTGAGCCGCCGTGCGTGAGGCGCAATCGGCAGGCAGTGCCCTGCAACGCCTGCTGGAGCGGCTGGGGCTGGACAGGCAACTGCGCACCTACCGCGCCCTGATGCACTGGGACGAAATCGTCGGCGCGCACCTGGCGCAGGTCGCACGCCCGCTGCGCATCGACGCCCACACGCTGTGGGTCGCCGTCAAGAGCCACGCTTGGATGCAGGAACTCACCTTCCACAAGCGAACGATTCTGCAGCGGCTGAACGAGCGGGTGGGCGAGGAACGGTTCCGTGAGGTGCGCTTCACCGTGCGCGCCGAGTTGCCGACGGCGTTCCAGACGGCGGACGAGGCGACGCCCGACGCCCCGCCGCCAGAGCCGCCCCAACTGAGCGAAGCGGAGCTTGCCGAAGTGGAGGCGAACCTGCAGGGCGTCAGCGACCCTGCCCTGCGTGACGCGCTGCGACGGGCGCAACTGGCGACCCTGCGCTACCAGAAGCAACTGGAGCAGCGCGGCTGGCGCAAGTGCCCGATGTGCGCATGTTATCACAGCAGCGGCTCGGCGGTCTGCTTTCTCTGCGAAAGGGGCGGATAGGCGAGGTGGTGCGCCCGCGCCCGATGTTGCAACTCGCGCTGGGACTGGCGCTGGGCATCAGCCTTGTGGAGTGGAGCGCGCTGCCCGTCGCGCCGTCGGTCGCGCTGGCGTTGGTGGGCGTGGTTCTCGCGCTGGCGTTGCCCGCGTGGGCGTGGCTGGCGATTGGGTTGGTGCTGGGCGCGGTGCGCTACGACCTGTGGCGCAGCCCGCCCGTGCAGACGCCCCCGCCTGTGGCGACCCTGCGCGCGGTCGGCGCGCTGGAACCCACCCGCAACGGCTACCGCCTGCTGTGCGCCTTTGAGCAGCCTGCCCTGCCCACCTACGCGCTGGTCTACTTCCGCGCGAATGTGCCCAACCTGCCCGACTACGGCGACCTGTTCCGCTTGGAGGCGTCGTGGCGGCGTCCTGTGCGCTTCAGCGGCTTTGACTGGGCGCGGTATCTGGAGCGCAGGCGCGTGTATCACATCACGACAGTGTTCAGCGCGCGGCAGTTCACGGTGCTGGAGTCGGGCGCGGGACAGTGGCAGCGTAGGTTCTCGGCGGCGCGCCAGTCGCTACGGCGCACGCTGCGGGCGCACCTTGATCGCGAGGACGCCGCGCTGGTGGAGGGCATGCTGGTCGGCGCGGCGGGCGACTTCCCACCCCAGCTGCGCGAGGCGTTCCACAGGTCAGGCACGGGACACCTGCTGGCGACTTCGGGCTTGCATGTGATGATGGTGCTGCAGATGGTCTACCTGCTGCTGCGCGGGACGCCCATCCCGTTCGCGGGGCGGATTGGGCTGGTGATTGCGGCGGCGTGGTGCTACGCGCTGCTGGCGGGGCTGCGCCCGTCGATTGTGCGCGCGGCGACGATGACCACATGCGCCCTGTGCGCGCCGCTGGTGGGGCGCGAGGCGGACAGCCTGAACGCGCTGGGCTTCGCGGGCGCGCTGTGGCTGCTAATTGCCCCGCACGCCATCTTCGAGGTCGGCTTCCAGTATTCGTTCTGCGCCGTGCTGTTCATCCTGCTGTTTTACGGCAGGCTGGAGAACGCGCTGCGGGGGCTGGCGGCGTGGGCGGGCGTGCTGCCCAACGCAGGCAAGCCGAAATCACTGGCGGGCAAGGTGGTGCGCAACGGGCTGATTCCGCTGCTGAGCGTGTCGCTGTGCGCGCAGGTGGGGATTAGCCTCGTGCAGTTGTACCACTTCGGCTACATGTCGCTGCTGTCGCCTGTGGCGAACCTGCTGGCAGTTCCGCTGGCGTATCCGATGTTGGCGTTGGGCTTCTGGTTCTGGCTGTCGCAGGGGGTGGGCGCGTCGCCGTTGGAGTGGCTGTGCGCGTGGCAGGGGTGGGTTGCGCTCACCTTCGGCGCGGACTGGGTTCCCGCGATACGCCTCGCCGCGCTGCCCGTCTGGTTGCCGATAGCTTTCTACGCGGGCGTGCTGCTGCTTGCCCCCGAACCCCCACTGGGCGAGGTGGAGGAGTTTTGAGATGTACCTGAGCGAAGCACTGGCAAGGTAGTATCGGCGAGGTATACTTGTAAGCATGAGCGAGCGCGAACTGTTGAGCCGTATCACCCGCGACCCCAACATCTGTCACGGCAAGCCCGTTATTCGCGGCTTGCGCTATCCTGTGTCCACCTTGCTGGAACTGCTCGCAAGCGGCATGACACCCGAAGAGATTTTACCAGTATAATCTGGTGGTGCTAACTGACGCCCTCTATCAGCAGGTGCTTCGCGAAGTCTTTCCAAATATCCTCTGTATACCGATCTGCCGTCCTGCGATGCTTTTTGAATGCCTTCCACGCAACGAGGTTCATCACATCGTATTGCGGAAAATGTAGCAACGCTTTCAGGTGGTGTTCAGAAAGTCCGAGACCTCCAAGCCAGTCTACTGCAACGAGAATCTTGCTAACTGCAAGGTACGGAAGATACTCTGCAGGCTGTTCGCGCATAATCCGCTGCACCAGCCGCGCTTCCTTGCCCTTAAAACAGCGGTAGGCGATAGCGTTTGCGAGGCTCTCCTCGACAATGCGCCCCCAAGATTTAAGGTAAGGATTGGGCGCGCCGTCAGGCAGGGTGTCCATAATCGCGTGCCCCAACTCATGGTAGTAGACCTTGTCCATCACGAGGTGGTGCGAGATCCCCAAGCGGTTTGCCCAATCTACGATTCGCTCACAGCAAAGGAGTATTGCAGGCGCTTGGTGGTTCAAGAAGGTGTTTTCCGCTTCGGCGGTTCGCACATTTTCGTCACCCTGTTTGAGCACGCCGCTACGAAAGTTCTGGTTGCAACGCTCTAAGTGCAGGTACAATCCGACGGGGATTACCTCCGAGTACTTCGACCATCCGATTTGGTCTTCCTCACTCCGCTGCAGGCGATCGAAGAAGTCTGGCTCTTCCTCGCGTCGTTCACGCCACTCGCCAGTTTCCTGTTCCCGCTCCCGCTTTTGTGCTTCGCGCAGGGCTTCCTCCTGAAGCAGCTTGCGAGTCCGTTCTGGGTCTAACGCGCGGCGGTATTCGGGTGGATAGAGCATATCCATCTGGTTGGGATTCACAAGAAACACAGGCAGGTTAACGGCTTCGAAGCCTATCTCCGAGTCCATTCGGCTCCAAAGCGCGTCGCGCCCAAAGTCCATCTGCGTTCCTGCGGGCGAGCCGAGGTTGAATACCTGCACAGGTATGTCAGTCATTTTGCGCTGATTCATAGACATCACCGACCTTTTCTCAGCGGGTATATTTCTTCGTGTACACACCGAAGGAGCTGCATCTCGCCTTGCAGAATAAAAAGGCGATACTCTACGCTCTATCAATTCGCAAACAAGATCTTGTAATACTGTACGCCCTATCCATTCGAGTCTCCAACGTTTAATGCCTAAGTACTGGCTTAAGTACTGTCTCGCGTGTCGCACATACAGCCTAAGCGCCTCCTCGCGGAGCAAGGGAGGCAGGATTTGCCTTTCGAAGATTTTCTTCAGCATCGTCAGGGTCGGAGAAGAGTCAATGTGTGCGATAAGTGTTTCCATAATCGTTGCGAGGCGGGGAGCCCGCGCCAAGCGGGGCAGCGCTGGCACACGCTCGTGTGCGATAAGTGTTTCCGTAATCGTTGCGAGGGTTTCGGGCGTTATGACGCCGTGAGTATCCATCAAGACAGCCGTCTCTATCGCAGGGATAGCACGTACGCCCAGCACCTGAGTATACGCCCGCAGCATTCGGTTCAGGAGACGAGGCTTCGTGCGCGCGCTCACAAGAGCGTTGAGCCGCTCCGTCTCACTCCATGTTTCAAGCGTCCGCTGGGCTTCCCGTGCACCCAATCGCTGTGGCAACCCAGATCGCATAGTGTCCCTCTATCGCGTAGCAATTATACCCCTCCGGGTAATCGCGTAGCAATTATACCCCTCCGGGTAATCGAGTACGCGTTTCAGAACTGCTTCCAAACCTGGAGTATCGGGAGTTTGAGCAACCGAAGCGATGACCGCACCACAGGGTCTTGACGCACACGGTCAAGGTCTTCTATCCGTATCTCATCCAGACGGAACGCCAACATCCGCCCGTCGGAAGCAAACTGCGCCGACATCGGGGCATAACGGTTCTGACCCGTGACCCCGATTTGCCCCTCAACGGGCTTGGTCATCGGCTTTACGGGCTTGCCGACGCCAAATGTCCCTAAGAACCAATCACGCCAACGCGCACGGGGCATCGCTTAACTCGCACTCCCGCCACGACTACCAGAAGCGCGGCTGAAGTTCTCCCAAGCCTTCAGATGGTCATCCAATGTCTGCGCCGACTCGTCCCGTGCATAGACCCAGTGCGGTTCGTCCGGACCGCCACCCACCTCTTCCGCAAGCGTATACCCCTGCTTGAACAACATCGGCGATGTCTTCCCCGACAACGCAAACATCGCGTCCAGCGTCCGACGCACATGCGAATTCGGGTCGTCTAAACCGTACCGCCGAATGAACGCTTGCAGATAGTCCCCACCTTCTTTCAAATCCAACCCATGCTGCTGCGCGAACTTCGCCGCCGCCGTCAGGTTCGCCAACCGCGACAGCACATGCGGCTGCGCGGGACGGAACAGCATGAACTTCGTGTGCCGCTGCTCGTCGGGAGGAGTCCCGCTTTCGGCGTCTACCGGGTCGAGGACGACGTTCAACTCCCCAATCGTTCCGAGCATTGCGTCGCTCAAGTCTTGTGCCGCGCGTTCTTTGGCGTCTTCTGGTTCGTCTTCCGCAGACTTGCCGCAGTCTAACAAGTAGCGCGCCATCGCCGCTTGGACACGCAAGCGACCCAAGCAGTCTCTCTTTGAGTTGCTGGTGTTTCTCTTTGAGAGTCTGCACAATATTCTTCGTTTCTTCGGGGTCGACGGGGAAGTTTTGTGGGTCGTAAGCGGGGTTGCTATCTTTCCCAACACCTCGCCAGTATTGGAGTGCGTGTGGGGCGAGTTTTTCGGAGCGGTTGGGCTGCCACAGATAGTAGATGACGCCAGAGGGGCGTGCGAGTTCGCCGCGTCGCCCGCGCAAGAAGGTCTGATAGCGCATGTTGACCCACGCGAGTTTCAAGGTGATTTTCCCACCGCGTGTGCGCTGCTTGTACCCAACGACTGCCCACCCGACGGGGTTACTTGAGACCGTATATTCTTCATTCGGCAGACGATTCTCGGTTCTCATGGCAATCTCATGGCAGTGCACGAATACACAGTCAACCGCTCAGTCATTATACCGCAGTATCAATCAAACCCCTACACATTTTCGCAGCAGATAACCTACTCCAGTCGCTACGCTACGCATCTGTTTTGCGCTGCTTTGGGTATCCTATACCCTCGGAGGATGAGAGCGATGGCGCTAACACAGACGCAGCAGTTTCAGCCTGGCATGGGGCTGACCACCACGAAAGCCCCGTTTATCGAGGTCGCCCGCAGCCGCGGCGAGCTTTACATCGAGCAGCCCTACGAGCTGTATTCCGAAGAGAACCACGAAGCGTGGCGACGCCTGTACGCACGCATCCAAGACCGCTGGCAACGCTACGCCACCGAGAAGTTCCTTGAAGGCGTGTCGAAGCTGTGCTTAGACCCGAACCGCGTGCCGCGCCTGGACGATGTGAACCAGTTCCTTGCGCCGCTGACGGGCTTCAAGGCGAAGGCGGTGTCGGGCTATGTGCCCGCCTACATCTTCTTCGATTGCCTGCGCCGACGCGAGTTCCCGACCACGATTACGGTGCGCGACATCAACTCGCTGGACTACCTGCCCGAACCCGACATCTTCCACGACATCGCAGGGCATGTGCCGATGCACACCGACAAGCGGTTCGCCGATACGCTGGTGCGCTTCGGTGAGGCAGCGCACACCGCCGCGCGCCTCGTACAGGAAATCAAAGACCCCGAGCTGCAGGTGCAACGCATCATCAGCATTACCCGCGCGCTGGCGCGATTCTTCTGGTTCACCATCGAGTTCGGGCTGATGCGCGGCAGAAACGGCGAGCTGAAGGTGTACGGCAGCGGGTTGCTCAGCTCCTACGGCGAAATCGCCCACGCCATCGAGTCGCCCGATGTGCAACGCTACCCCATCCAACTGGAGTGGGTCATTAACCAATACTTCGAGATCGACCACTACCAGCCGCTGCTGTTCATCGTCGACTCGTTCGACCACCTGTTTGACCTTGTCGACCAATTGGAGCGGTGGATGCTGGAGGGCAAGCTGAATAATGTCTCGCCGGGCGAGCCGACCATGAGCGAGGAAGACATCCGCAGCTTCCTCGAGGCGGTTGTGGACTAACGATGGAGTCGTTGCGCTGGGTGCTGGCTTCGGGGTCGCCGCGGCGACAAGCGTTGATGCGGTTGTTCGGCGCGCCCTTCGAAGTCCACCCCGCGCAGATTGAGGAGCATTTGCCCGAACGCGCGGCGCGCCCTGCGCTGGTGGGCAAGCAGTTGGCGCGCGCCAAAGCGGAAGCGGTCGCTCCGCACTACGCCGACGCGCTGATTATCGCCGCCGACACGCTGGTGGTCATCGACGGGCGCATCTTGGGCAAGCCTGCCGACGAGCGCGAGGCGTTCGAGATGCTTCGCCTGCTGTCGGGGCGCACGCATACGGTGATTACCGCGCTGTGCCTGCTGCTGCGCCGTGAGGGGCGCACGGTGCGCACCGTGCTGGACGCGCCGCGCTCGCGCGTGACCTTCCGCTCGCTCAGCGACGCTTGGATCCGCTGGTACATCGCCACGGGCGAGCCGTTCGACAAGGCGGGCGCGTATGGCATCCAAGAGTACGGCGCGCTGCTCATCGACAAGGTGCAGGGCTGCTACTTCAATGTGGTTGGGCTGCCGCTGGCGATGCTCGCGCAACGGCTGGAAGAGCTGGGGCTGTGGTCGCCTGCGGGACAGGTAAAATGAGGCGGTGCGCATCCCGCCGACGCCGATTCATCGCCCACGAGATGCTCCGCCTGCTCCAGCCGCCGATGTAAGCGAACTTACATATCGCGCCCGCTAATGTAAGCAAACCCGCCGAAAGGTTTCAACGCCCCCGCGCGCCACGGGGACACTGAGCCTCGTCAGGTATAATCCCTTGCAAGGAGCAACGGTGCGATGCGAGAGTTTCCGACGAATCCCGAAGCGTTTACTGACGAGATTGCTGAACTGACCGAGCGTCACCTGAACCCCGGTCTGGCGAAGGTGCTGCGCTTCGCGGGGCTGGGCGTGGAGTGGTACGCCGAAGGGTGCTATATCTGGGACGCACAGGGGCGCAAGTTTCTGGACTGTCTGGGCGGGTACGGGATGTTCGCGCTGGGACACCGCCACCCGAAGGTGGTGGAGGCGGTCAAACGCCAGCTGGATATGATGCCGATGCCCAGCAAGATTATGTTCAACGCCCCACAAGCGCGGCTGGCAGCGAAACTGGCAGAGGTGCTGCCAGGCGACCTGCAGTATAGCTTTTTCTGCAATTCTGGTACAGAGGCGGTAGAGGGCGCGATTAAACTCGCCCGCAAGGCGACGGGGCGCGTGAAGATGATCAGCGCGGTGGGCAGTTATCACGGCAAGACGATGGGCAGCCTCTCTGCCAGCGGGCGCGAAGTGTACCGCAAGCCATTTGACCCGCTGCTGCCAGGCTTTGTGCATGTGCCGTTCGGGGACGCCGACGCCGTCGCCGCGCACTTCGACGAGCAGACCGCAGGGGTCATCATCGAGCCGATTCAGGGCGAGGGCGGCATCCGCATCCCGCCTGACGACTACCTGCCCCGCCTGCGCGAGCTGTGCGACCGCCACAACGCCGTGCTAATCGTGGACGAGGTGCAGACGGGACTGGGACGCACGGGCAAGCTGTGGGGCGTGGAGCATTCAGGCGTGCGCCCCGACATCGTGACGCTTGCCAAGTCGCTGGGCGGCGGCGTGATGCCCATCGGCTCCTTCTCGGCGGGCGCGGCGCTGTGGGGCGAGATGTTCGGCGAGAACCCGCTGCTGCACACCAGCACCTTCGGCGGCAACGAACTCGCCTGCGCCGCAGGGCTGGCGACGCTGGAGGTCATCGAGCAAGATGGGCTGGTGGAAAACGCCCAGCGCGTCGGCGAGAAGCTCCTGCGCGGGCTGCGTCAAGTGCACGCCGAGTATCCCGACTTCATTCAGGAAGTGCGCGGGCGCGGGCTGATGATTGGCGTCGAGTTCCACGAAGCGGACTTCGGCGAGCTGACCATCACCAACATGATTCAGCGCGGGGTCATCGCCGCCTACACGCTGAACAACCCGAAGGTGATTCGCATGGAGCCGCCGCTGATTCTGACCGAGCGCGATGCCGAATTCGCGCTACAGGTGTTCGCCGAGTCGGTCGTCGCGGCGCGCGAGCTGGTGCAGGCGGTGCTGGCTTAGTCGGGGTACACAATATCGCCCTCAATCAGCCAGTCCTCGCCGAATTTGCGGTGCGTGATGTTGACCACGCGCGGGGCGCGCGAGACTTCAGCGACGCCCAGCCCCTCTAACGCTGTGCGGGCATCCGCGCCGCCGATCAGCTTCGGCGAGTAGAAGTAGGCGATGCGGTTCGCGAGCTTCGCCTCCAAAAACGACGCCGCGACCTGCCCCCCGCCCTCCACCAAAATGCTGCGCACCTCCCACACATGCCACAAGTCGCTGACCACCGTCCGCACGCTGACACGGTACGGGTCTTCGGGATCGGTGTAGACAGGCACGGTGGAGACGCCAAAATCTTCCAGCCGACGCGCCCGCTTGTGCAACTGCTTGCCGTCAGGATAGTACGGCAACCCCTTGTAGAAGACGATGGTGCGCAGATGCTCCAAGCCCCTCCAAGTGTTCAGGATGGGCATTTCGCGCGGGTTCCGCCACCAGCGGGCAAGGCGCACTTGCGCATCGAGGACGACGCGCAGCGGCTGGTTCACCACCCCGCGCGCACGCGCCGTCAGTCGCGGGCGGTCGCGAATCACCGTCTCCACCCCCACCAGCACCGCTTGATGTTCGGCGCGGAGCCTGTGCGCCATCCCGCGCGCCCGCGTGCCCGTAATCCACTTCGAGTCGCCCGTGTGCGTGGCAATCTTGCCGTCCAGACTCATCGCCGCCTTGAGCGTAATGAAGGGACGGTTGTGCCGACGCCAGTAGAGATAGACGCGGTTCACCGCCTCCAGCGCATCGATGAGTTTCGCTTCGGCAGGGATGTCAGGGCTGAGTATCTCCACCTGCACGCCCGCTTCGCGCAGTTGCTGGACGCCCTTGCCGTTCACTTCGGGGTTGGGGTCCAGCATGCCGACCACAACACGGGCGATTCCCGCATCGCGGATGGCGTTTGTGCAGGGGGGCGTGAAGCCGTAGTGGCAGCACGGCTCCAGCGTCACATAGAGCGTTGCGCCGCGCGCGCGTTCGGCCGCCTGCTTTAGTGCGAACACCTCTGCGTGTGGCGCGCCCTTGTAGGGGTGGAACCCCTCGCCCACCAGCGCGCCGTCTTTCACGATTACCGCGCCCACATGCGGGTTGGGCGCAGGGAAGCCGCGCTTGGCAAGCCGTATCGCGCGGCGCATCCACTGCAAGTCCTGCTCACTCAGCGCCATTTTTGCTCCCTCGCTCGCGTTCGCGCCGTCGTCGGTAGTCGGCGCGAATCTGCTCGGTCATCTCCTCGAACGCCTCGCGGTGCGCTTTGCGGTACTGCTCGCCAATCTGCTGGATGTCCTTGAGGGCGAGCCAAATCAGCGCGAAGAGCAAGCCGACCGCAATCACCAGCAGCGCGCTCGCCGCCAGCAGCCACAGTCGCTTCTCGTCGGCGGTCTCGCGCGGCAGCGCGTTCAACAGCACAAAGCGCAGCGGGATCAGCCCCACCAACGCCCCCAGCAGAATCGCCATCCACGCTCGGTACGACAGTCGCTTGCTCATGCTTTCTGGCTCATCAACGCAAGGCGCAGCGCATTGATGCCCGCCTGCGGGGTCGGCGCGGCAAACACACTGGAGCCTGCCACCAGCACCTGCGCCCCACACGCGACCAGTTCCCGCGCGTTGTCGGGCGAGACGCCGCCGTCCACCTGCAACAGCACATGGGGCGCGTCGCGCTGAATCAGCGCCGCCGCCTCGCGAATCTTCGGGTACATCAGGTCGATGAACGCCTGCCCGCCAAAGCCAGGGTTCACGGTCATCACCAGCAGCAGGTCAATCGCGGGCAGCACATAGCGTATGCTCTCCAACGGCGTGTGCGGGTTCAGCGCGACGCCCACCCCGCAGCCCAACTCGCGAATCTGCTGGATCACGCGATGCAGATGCACGCACGCCTCTACATGCACCGTAATGCTGGTCGCGCCCGCCCGCGCGAAGTCGGGAATCAGCCGCTCTGGGTGTTCAATCATCAGATGCACATCGAAGGGCAGGTGCGAGTACGGGCGCAGCGCGGCGACCATCGGCGCGCCGAAAGTCAAATTCGGCACAAAGTGCCCGTCCATCACATCGAAGTGAATCCAGTCCGCGCCGCCCTCGGTGAGGGCAATCACCGCCTCGCGCATCGCGCCGAAGTCGGCGGAGAGGATTGACGGGGCAATCAGGGGCTGCTGCGCTTTCATTTCACGATCTCCTGCACCAGTTCATCGTCCACATAGACGCGGATACGCACGCGCCTGCCATACGCCTCTACGGAGATGACATGCACCTGTCCGCCTGCGCGGGTCTCGTCGAACACGGTGCGCGTGCCTTGCGCATCTTCCACCTCGATTCGGATGCGTCGGTCGGGCTGGTCGGTCAGGTCCACTTGCACATCGAACAGGCGTTGCGGCTCGTTGGGCGGGCGCGTGTCGGGCGGCGGGGCGGTCTCTGGAGATGTCGGGGGCGCGTCGTAGCCCATGCCGATGCTCACGATGAGTTTGACAGGACGCGAGCGGTCGATTCGCGCGCCCGCGGGCGGTACCGTGCCAATCACATAGCCCAGCGGGATTTCGGCGTCGCGCCGCTCTTCCACCGCGTCCATCACCACCAGCCCCATACCCTCCAGTTCGCGGCGGGCGCGCGATTCGGGCAGGTTGCGCACATTCGGCACCTGCACGAAGCGCGAGCCTTTGCTCACCCACAGGTAGACCTTGCTGCCCTTACGCACCACGCGCCCTTCGGGCGGGCTGACCGAGTAGACGACGCCTGGCGGGTACTGCTCGCTGTAGCCTTCCAGCCGCACCTCTGGCTCCAAGCCCGCCTCACGCAGGATGCGGTTCACCTCCTCCAACGGCTTGCCGACGACCTGCGGCACGGGACGGTCCTCGGGCACAAAGCGCAGCGCCATCCACGCCGCGAAGCCGACCACCAGCCCCACGACCACCAGCGCGCCCGTCACACGCAGCATCGTGCGCAGCCAGCGCGGGATGTCGTCTTCCTCTTCGTCGTCCTCAACGACAGGCGGGGGCGGCTGTGTAGGTTTTCGCGCAAAAATATCACTTTGCGCGGGGCTTGTGCTGTGCGAATCGGGCAAGTCAATCGGCGACCAGCCCAGCGACTTGCCGAAGCGCAGCGCGTCGCGCACCGCTTTCAGGTCGTTCAACAGGTGCAGCGCGCTGGCATAGCGTTGGCTGGGGTCTTTCTGCAGGCACTTGGCGACGATGCCCTCCACCGTGCGTGGCGTGGCAGGGTTGCGCTGGCGCAGCGACGGGATAGGGTCGTTCAGGTGCGCTTCAGCGGTCAGCACGGGCGTTTCGCCCACAAACGGCGGCGCGGCGGCGATCATCTCGAACAGGATGACCCCGCAGGCGTAGATATCGCTGGCGACGCTGGGCGCGCCCCCACGAAATAGTTCAGGCGCAGTGTAGGCAGCCGCGCGCGCCTCATGCGCCGCCGCCAGCCCCGGCTCGGCGCGATAGACCCCACGCATCCCCACCCCGTTCAGCCACACATGCCACTCGGAGCCGACAATGATGTTTGCAGGGCGCAAATCGCCGTGTGTCAGCCCCGCGCTGTGAACCGCCTGCAGCCCCTCCACCACGCCAATCATAATCTCCACGGCAATCGGCACGGTGAACGGGGCGGTACGGCGGATGCGCGTCGCCAAGTCCAGCCCGCGCACGAACTCCTCCACCAGAAACGGGGGCTGCGCTTCCAAGTCCACCTCGTACAGTTCGGGTAGGTTGGGGTGGCGCAGTCGCCTCCGTGCGTCCAGCGTCATCTGCAGCGCGTCCAGCAGCGGGCGGTTCTGCGCATATGGCGCACGCAACGCCTTCAGCGTCACCACACGCGAACGGCTCAAATCACGCGCGCGGTACACATGGAACAGCAACCCCTCCGCCAGTTGCTCGATGAGTTCATAACGCGCCGCCAGCACATTCCCTGTCATGGCTACCGTTAAGATACCAGATTTATGCTGGCGAATACACAGCCTCCCCACCCCCATCGGCAAATCTGAACTCCTGTGCTATAATAGACTCGTCTGATGCGCGACATACTCTGAACAACCAGAACGCTGCACTACACAGGGGGCACAGTGGGCGGTAAAGCGGTCGCTTCACGAGTCACCCCATACCCCACGAGGTGAAACAACTATGCCGATCAAGAGACCAACTTGGAAAAAAGTGCTTCCGATAGCATTTCTGGGAGCAGTTTTAGCGCTGTTCGCCGACACATACCTATCATTGCGTGTGGCGCGAGAGTACGACCGTCTCATTACAAAAATCGTGGGAAGCACGCTTAACCAGATACTGGATACCCTCCCTACTGGGTCGCTGTCGAGCGCAAATGGGCGTGGAACTTCTCAGCCTGAAGTTCCACGCGATCGCTTCACAAGACTTACCCTCATGCAAATCACGACACCAGAGTTGCGTCAGAGACCTCTGATACCCAAACAGTTCACAGTACGCGAGGCACTTATATACAATCTGGACGCAGCGATTGGCGCAAACGGCTACCTGATGGATATAGAATGTGAGGGTACAACGCTGCGCTGGTGGGCACGGCGCACCAACCTGATGCTCCGCACTAACGAGCGTCAGCACACGCTCTGGGGCTTCTACTACTTTGGAAGACTACTTGCGACGAACTGGAATCGTGGTGATAGCGGCATAGAAGAGGCATTTCAGCGACCAGTAGCGCGTTTTGAGTCCCCCTACCTTTTCAAGATACGCTACAATCCGCAGTCTCGTTATGTGTGGGGCTTTTACGAAGGAGCGTTGTTCCAGCGACACGAGTATACTGCCGAGGGATGGCTTGTGAGGTCGGTTGTGGTGTATCCGACGCGCGAGGAGGCAGAGCGTTTGCCGCTGTGGCTGCAGCGGGCGGATGGCACTCTGGAGCGTCGTTTCCGATAGATACAGCGACACTCCTATTGTGTGCGAATGGTGAGGCGCGGGAACGAGTGGATACCGATGGTGTACGGCGCGAACTTGCTGCAGCGTGGTGGCGTGAGCCAGTATTGGACTTGGCGGAAACGAGGAGATAACGCCTATGGAGTTCGGACAGGCTGATTGGACTCACGATCACCGTCAAGGGGATGGCGGGAGCGATCTCTCAGCGTCCCCAGCGACTGCGCCCGCGCTGGGGACGCTGGAAGATGCTCAACGCTTTCTCCAAGCAGCGCGCCACTTCGCCGATGCGTTAGAGCGGTGCGAAGCCATCGAACAGGTGTGTACCCAGTTTGATTGCGAAGCCCTTGTGGAGGACCTGTTGCCTTTCTTGAACGACCCCGACCCGCTTGTGCGGGTAGAGACGATCGACTCGCTGGAAGGTATCCCGCAGCCCGAGATTGATGTCCATCTGTCGGGGTTGGCGATCGCCGACGACGACTGGCTGGTGCGAGGCTGGGCAGTGATGGCTTTGGGCAGTGCCGACTACCCGTGGCTGGAGTCGTTCCTCTGGAAGGTCTACCGTCGCGACTCGTCGCATTATGTGAAGATTAAAGCGTTGGGGGCTTTGTTGGCGCAGGGCGCAGGTAAGGCGTACCCGCTGTTGGAGAAGTACCTATTTTCAAGCCACTATCTTTTTGTGATCAACGCCGCGCATGCGTTGCAGGACAGCGTCGATATCTTGGAGCAAGAGACGCTTGAGGCGTTGGAGGGCGTTCTTCGTGAGCGTCTGGCGCACTGGTCAGCGGCTTCCGTTGTGGAGGCGTTGGAGCCGTGCCTAAAGGCAGTTCAGGCGCGTTTGGAGGAGGCGTAAGGGCGTGGTATACGGGCGCGTCCTGCAGAAGCCACGCCCGCGCTACTGCCCTAACCCCCCATTCCGCACGGTCGGCAGCAGCGTGGGCAGTTGGTGCGGGGCAAGCGGCGTCGCCTCGCTTGCGAAGCCGTCGGGCGTGCCCAGCCCGCGCCGAATCGTCTCCCACCAGTCCCACTGCACGATGTGCGAGGCGTCGAAAATCATCACGCCGTGCGAGTTCAGCCGCGCGGCGCGAATCGCCCGCTCGAAGCCTGCGGGATTGCCTCGATAGTCCAGCGCGTAGATGCCCGAATAAACAAACAAATCGCCGTTCGTCCACTCCATCACGCGGCGCGTCATGCCCTCCACCGTGCGGATTTCGTCCCCATCATACAGCGCCGCTTCGTTCATAAACGGGATGTTGAAGTAGACGCCAGGCATCAGATAGTCCATATCGTACAGGTAGGAGGTGAGTCGGTATTCGGGGCTGACGAACCCGTAGGGGCGCGCCAGCGCGTCGCTGCCCCAGTTCACGCCCAGCTCGTAGTAAATCGGGTACCAGCTGCCCACATACGCGCCGATGGGCATCGGGCGTATCGCCTCAATCGTGCGCCGAATGTCGCGCAGCAGGTCGCGAATCACGCGGGCGCGGAACTCCGCCCACTCCGCAAAGCGCGCCCCGCGCGTGAAGCCCTCGCGCGGCAGCGTCGGCGGGCGCACAATATCGTCGGGCCAGTTCGCTACGCGCCCGTACTCCGCCTCGAACGCCGCGCGTGTGCGCTCCGAAAAGTCGGTATACACATTCGCCCAGCGCATCCGATCCAGCACGAAGCCGTCAATCGGGTAGTTCTGCACAATCTCGCGGATGATGTTCAGCAGTCGCTCGCGCACTTCGGGGTGCAACGGGTTCACGAACACGGCGATGCCCTCCGTGTCCGATTCGGCAATCGGCTGCAGAATCGGCTGCGTCTGCAGGGTCAGCCCGACGCCGAGCGTACTCATCCGTTCCAGACTCAGCGCAGCTTGCCCGTCGGCGATGAGGATCCAGCCGTTTTCGGGGGGCGTCAGCGGGCGCGACACGAACTGCCCGTCAATCACCGCCTGCACGCGCAGGTCGTCGGTCAGGATGGCGTATGCCCAAGTGCGCCCTGCTGGGGGCGGCGGCGCGGGGTTGCGCCGATAGGCGGCAATCCCGTCGGGCGGTGGGGTCGTGTCGAAGCGGTTCAGGTCGTAGCGCGACCCGTCGGGCAACACCAGCGTGCGCCGACGCGAGTAGGCGACCATCTGCCAGTCGGGGTTCTCGTAGGCGGGACCCGTGTTGAACATCTTGTGCCCTTCCGACAGCACATTGATGTTCGCATGCACCTCCAGCCCAACGGCGTGCGCTTCCTCCAGAAACACCTGCAGCACATCGAGGTCAGGGGGAACCTGCACCCCGCGCCACTCGGTCAGTTTCGGCGCAATCTGGCTGTTATACAACACATGCCCGCTGACGGGCTTGACATCCAGCACGATGCAGTTGATACCCGCCTCGCGGCAGTTGCGCACGAACTGGCGGATTTGGGCGCGGTCAATCAGCCACGAGAGATTCGCCGTCGCATCCACCCACATCACGCGCCCTTCCAGCCCCATGCGCCGTGTGAACGCGACCGACGGCGGCAGCGTCTGGGGGAACGCACTCGCAACCACGCCTGCCAGCCATACCCAACACCACACTCGCCACATCGGGGGGATAGGATACCCGATGGAGTACAATTTTCGTAGGTGAACCGATGGCGACGCTTAGCGTGCGTCTTCGCTCGCGTGTGAGCGAGGAGGGGATGTTGGAACTCAGAGTGCCCACCTCTCTGCCCGAAGGAGAGGTGGATGTGCTACTGATCGTGCGCCCTGCCGAAAACGCTCCTGCCAATCGCTGGACAGAGTCGTTTTTCGAGAACACTTGTGGACGCTGGATAGGCAAGCTGGAGCGTCCTGCGATAGAGGATTACGAAGTACGCCCCACGCTGGACACCAATTGATGACCTCTTGGCGATTAGGGTCTACATGATGGCAAATGCAATAAGAGTGGAGGCTACGCTTGCTGGGGAGAAATAGGCAAATAAGGACTTATACCAATCGCGCGTTCAGAGTTCATGATTGCCCCCCTCCTGCAGGTTCCCCCCGCTTCGCGAGGGGAACCGCGCCGCGCGCCCACGCGGTTCCCCCTGCCCGCAGGGGGAACCTTAAGGAGCCGACAAGGGTACATTCCTTGAGTTCGCTGTGTGCAGGGTGCGCCCACTTTTTGCCCTCACCCCCAGCCCCTCTCCCACGATGTGGGAGAGGGGTGAGCCGCGCGCGGACATGTTTGGAGTGCTGAAGCGGCAGCTTCAGCGTGGGCGGAAGCTCCGCTTCAGCACTCCACAATCCCCCTCTCCCGCGAGGCGGGAGAGGGGGACACAGGGGGTGAGGGCAAAAAGGCGCGTCTGCCCGCTCACGCATCCGCTGGGGGAAAATCGCCCCTGCCGCAGCGATTCTGTGCCGAACCGATGTGCCCATATCAGACCATGTGGAGGGATCTTCACTCTCACTTGTTTTTGCGAGCCATGGCTGCGCGGTTGGTATTATAGGGTACACTCCCGTTGCTATGACCCAACGCGCACTGCCCGAGGCGACCCCGCGTAAGCTGCCGCGCTGGCGCGGGTTCAACCTGCTGAACAAGTTCGGACTGGAGTGGAGCAACTCGCCCTTTGAGGAGAAGGACTTCGAGTGGATTGCCGAGCTGGGCTTCAACTTCGTGCGCCTACCGCTGGACTACCGCATCTGGACAGAGAGCGACAACCCCTACCGCCTCAAAGAAGCCGAGCTGCGCGAGATCGACCGCGCCGTGCAGTTCGGCGAGAAGTACGGCATCCATGTGATGCTCAACTTCCACCGTGCGCCTGGCTACACGGTCGCTTCGCCCCCTGAGCCGCTGAACCTCTGGAAGGACGAGGAGGCGCAACGGCTGTGCATCCACCACTGGACGCAGTTCGCCAAGCGCTACAAGGGCAAGCCCAGCCGTCAACTGAGCTTCAACCTGTTCAACGAGCCTGCGAATGTGGACGCCGAGTCGCACCGCAGGGTCGTTGAGCGCGTCGTGGAGGCGATTCGCAAAGAGGATGCCAACCGCCTGATTGTGTGCGACGGGCGCGACTTCGGGATGACGCCGAACGAAGACCTGATCCCGCTGCAGGTGGCGCAGGCGACGCGCGGCTACCAGCCCTTCCGCCTGACCCACTATCGCGCCGAGTGGGTACAGGGCGCCGACCAGATGGAGCCGCCGCGCGAGTACCCCCTGCGCGAGGGCGACACCGTGTGGGACAAGGCGCGCCTGTGGGAACGCTGGTACGCCCCATGGAAGGCGTTGGAAGGCAAGGGCGTCGGCATAATGGTCGGCGAGTTCGGCGCGTACAAGCACACCCCACATGCCGTCGTGCTGGCGTGGATGCGCGACCTACTGGAGCTGTGGAAGCAGGCGGGCTGGGGCTGGGCGCTGTGGAACTTCCGCGGCTCGTTCGGCGTTATTGACAGCGAGCGCGCCGATGTGGCGTACCAGTCGTGGCGCGGACACAAGTTAGACCGCCCGATGCTGGAGCTGCTGCAGGGGATGTAGTCGTTCAGCGCGGTTTGTTGCGTTTCTGGGCGCGCAGGTAGGCGTCCAGCAGAATGGCGGCGGCGACGGCGTCGACGACCGCCTCGCGCTTTTTACGGGGCAGCTCGCCCTCGCGCAGGCGACGCTCCGCCTCCATCGTGGTCAACCGCTCGTCATACAGTTCGACGGGAATGCCCAGTCGTTGGCGCAACTGCTCGGCGAACGCCTCCACCGTCTGCAGCTGTGCGCCTCGCTCGCCCCACAGCATGTACGGCGCGCCAATCACCACCTGCTGCACTCCTTCCTGCTGTAGCCAGCGCGCCACTTGCTCAAGGTCGTTCGGCAACACGGCGGCGGGAAAGGCGATCCCGACCTCTGTGTTTGCGACGGCGATCCCAATCCGCTGCGTGCCGTAGTCCAGCGCAGCAATGCGCATTCAGTCCTCCCAAGTCAGCACAACCTTGCCCGACTGCCCCGACGCCATCAGTTCGAAGGCACGCTCGTACTCGCACCAAGGCAATACATGCGTGATGGCAGGGCGCACATCGAGCGCGCCCGACCCCAGCAGGTTCTGCATGACCTGCCATGTGTGGAACAGCTGCCTGCCGATAATCGCGTGAATCGCCACGCCCTTGAAAATCAGCGCGTTCAGGTCTACGGATACCTGCTGCGCGAACAGCCCCAGCAGGCTCACCTCGCCGCCAGGGCGGATGGCGCGGGTGATGAAGTCTATCGAGGCAGGGTGTCCCGACATCTCCAGCGCGACATCGACGCCCAGCCCGTCGGTTGCGCGGTGGATGTAGCCCAGCACATCGTCGGTGGTGGGGTTCAGCACGGCGTCCGCGCCCATGCGTCGGGCAAGCTCCGCGCGGTAGGGGCGCACTTCGGTCGCAAACACGCGCGCCGCGCCCAGCGCCTTCGCCACGCCGATACTGAACAGCCCGATTGCGCCGCAACCCGTAACCAGCACCGTTGCGCCGCGCACATCCGCCGCCGTCACCGCATGCACGGCGTTGCCCAGCGGCTCTTGTACTGTCGCCACCTCGGGCGGCAGGCTGGGGTCGGTCTTGCAGGCGTTCGCTGCGGGGATAGCGACATAGGGCGCGAAGCCCCCGTCCACATCTACGCCGAGAATGCGCGTGTTGAGGCACACATGCGCCTGCCCCAGTCGGCATGGCGTGCAGTGCCCGCACACGATATGGCTCTCCGCCGCCACGAAGTCGCCCACCTGCACATGCGAAACCTCGCTGCCGACTGCCGCCACATAGCCGCAAAACTCGTGCCCGACAATCACAGGGGGTTTCAGACGGCTCTGCGCCCATGCGTCCCACTGATAGATATGCAAGTCCGTGCCGCAGATCGAGGAGCGCACCACGCGGATGAGAATCTCTTGCTCTCCAATCGTAGGTTCAGGAACCTCGCATACTGCCAGCCCCACATCGGGCTGGGTTTTACAAATCGCCTTCATCGCAGGGAGATTATACCTGTTGAGGGATTATTGAGAAGCCTTGCGTAGCGAAGTCGCTGTCGTAGCAAAACGCCGTTGTCAAGCCTAACCTACGCATGACTATGAAACTCGTGAAGTCCACAAGGCTAAACCCACGCCGCCCCGTAGTGGACAATTGCTGCAGTGCCGCGTCGTGCTCAGGCGGTTCAACCCAATAGATCTGCAAAACGGGCATCACGCTGTGTATGAACGCATTCACAGCTTCCATCCCAAGACGCCGCTGCATCAGGGATACAGTCTCAACAATCACATAATTCGTACAAGCTATACGCTCCTGCGCCTGTAGCAACGATTCCCAACAAGCGCGTGCGCTCTCGTGGTTCAAATCATCGCGATTCAAGATCGCGAGGAACGCTGATGTATCCACGAACACAGCCACGAGTTCACTCCCAATACTCGTCGTGATTCTGTGAAAGGTCAGGCGCTCCCCGAAACTGCCCGACCACCGAAAGTGCGCGTCGCTTCCGCTCTTCCCAGTCTTCAGGAGCATTTTCTGCGAGGGCTTGGTTCACAAGCGCCTCCAGCAGTTGCGATACGGTCATACAGCGTTCTCGCGCTATTGTATTGAGCCGTTCCCACTGTTCGGGCGTCAGTTCGATCTCAGCCTTCATCAGTCAGCCTCCTCTATCGCTTCACAGGCACGCCCCAGCCGTCGTACTCGCCGCCGAACGAGTCGGCAATCTGCTCCAAAAACGCAATCCGTCGCTCTAGCTCGTCGGCGCGGGGACAGTGGTAAGCATAGACCACCAGCAGCCACTCCCCGCCTGCAGCAGGCTCGATTTCCGTCTGGTAGCCCACATCCTGCAACGCCAGCGCAGCAAAACCCGCCAGACGCGCATCGTCGAAGTAGAGGAAATGCTCGAAGGGACACACGACATCGGGGCTAACCCCAGAGTCCAACATATACTGCAACGCTGCCCAATCGTCAACTCGCATGCATTACCCCCTACCCACAGTATACCCCACGCGGTATAATTGCAACAGGTGAGACGCGATGCCAGTGCTGGATGTTCCTGAGAGCGAGACGCTTGAGCATATCGGCGACTCGGAAGGGCATGTGTGGCAGGTAATCCTCTATAACGACGACTATCACCTGTTCGACCAAGTGGTGGCGCAGGTGCAGAAAGCGACGGGCTACCCCTACCGCCGTGCCTACGCGATTACGATGGAGGCGCACACCACAGGGCGTGCGGTGGTGTGGACGGGCGACATCGACGAGTGCCTGCGCGTGGAGGCGGTGCTGCGCGAAATCGGCTTGCGCACCGACATCGTTGCCTAACCTGCAGGAATCGGCGGCACGACGGCGTATTACAGCCCCTCTGGGAGAGGCGACCTGACGATGGCACGACGAACGGAACGGCAAGAGGCGCGGCGCGAGCAGATTCTCAACGGCGCGGCGCGCGTGTTCTCTAAAAAAGGCTACCACGCCAGCACGGTGGATGAAATCGCAAAGGAGCTGGGGCTGACCAAAGCCAGCATCTACTACTATGTGTCGGACAAGAGCGACCTGCTCTATCAGCTCTACAAGCGCGCGATGACGATGCTGCTGGAATCGCAGGCAGCGATTATGGCGCGTCCCGACCCGCCCGACGCGAAACTGCAGGCGATGATCGAAGAGTATGTGCGTATCGTAGGCGGCGCGACCGCGATGTATAGCGTCGTCGTGCTGCGCGAACACCACGCCCTGCCCCCACGCAAGCGCAAGGAGATTATCGCCATGCGCGACCAGTACGAGCAGACCTATCAGCAGTGCATTCAAGACGGCATCGAGCAGGGCATTTTTGAGGCGCAGGATGTCAAGATGGCGTCGTATGTCGTGCTGGGCGCGCTGAACTGGATTCCCAACTGGTACAACCCGCGCGGCTTGCTCAGCAAGGAGCAAATCGGGCGGATGTTCGCCGAGCAGTTGGTGCGCGGGCTGCGCAAGGTTCCCTGCCCGTCAGAGCCGTAGCGTGGCGACGCGCTCCTTGCCGCCCGTCGCCTGAATGCGCACGCGCACTGTCTCGCCGCGCCGAAACCCGCTTTGCTTGTGCAGCCGCAGGTGCAGGTCGTAGCACGGTGCGTACTCCAGCGTGTCCAGCACCGCGCCGAACGCCTCGCGCAAGTCCTGCGCCTGTGCGACGGCGACCACGCTGCCCCCCGTCGCGTCCGCCATGTATTCCAGCGTGCGGTACACCTGCGCATAGGTCGGGATGGTCGCTTCGCTGCCCAGCAGCACGAAGACCAATTTCACGCGATGCTGCTGCGCCACCTGCAACGCCTCCTGCTCCGTGCGGGTGTGTCCTGCCGTGTCGTTCTGCCCGTCGGTGAACAGGATGACCCATCGCTCGCGGTCGGGCGGCTCGTTCGCCAGCAGTTGGGGGATGGCGTAGCAGAGCGTGTTCCACAGCGGCGTGCCGTGTGTGGAGAAGTCGCTGCGGTTCAGGTACTGAAGCGCGTCGATGACTTGCGCTTTCGTGCTGCCCATCGGCGCACGCACATCGTAGTCGGCGTAGCTAACGCCCAGCGAGGCGAAGTTCACCAGCCCCAGCCGCGCATCGCTGGGCAGGTCGTTCACCAGCCGTTCGCCTGCAGGGAAGCGGCGTCGCTCAGGGTCAGTCTCTTGGAGCGAGAGCGACTGATCCCACGCAATTAGCGCGCTGAGGCGTCGCTGCTGTTGCGGGCGGCGCGCTTTAGACGGTTTGCAGCCAAGCACCTCCACTCGCACGCCAGGCGTGTCGCAGACAACCTTGAACGCGCTTGGGTCAGGCTCGCGCAACTGCGGCGCATCCGCCTTAAAATAGACAGCGTGCGCCACGCGCGTCTCGCGTCCCAACGGCTCGGCGGGCAGCTCGTGCACCCGATACTCAGGCGCGCAGCCCGCCAGCCAAAGACCCATCCCCAACAGTATCCAGCAATAGCGTCGCATAGCGTCCCCTCTTGAAGGTACAATCTGCATGATGGCGAAGCAGTCGGAAGGCGGAATTAAGATTATCACCACGAACCGCAAGGCGTACCACGACTACCATGTGGAAGACACGATCGAAGCGGGTATCGTGCTGACGGGTTCGGAGGTGAAGAGCATCGCGGCGGGCAAGGCGAGCCTGACCGACGCCTACTGCCGCGTCGACGATGGCGAGATGTGGGTGCAGAATATGCACATCGCGCCCTACGAGAACGCAGGCTACGCCCAGCACGAACCCCGCCGCAAGCGCAAACTGCTGCTGCACAGATGGGAAATCGAACGCCTGCGCGGGAAAGCCGAACAGAAGGGCTACACGCTCATCCCGCTCAAACTCTACTTCCGCAACGGCAAGGCGAAACTGGAAATTGGGCTGGTCAAGGGCAAGCGGCAGTACGACAAGCGCGAGACCATCAAGCGCAAAGACATCGAGCGCGAGATGCAACGGGAGTTGGGACGGGGTTAGGCTCTCAAAGCAAAATTCCCCCCTCCTTGAGGTTCCCCCCACTTCGTGAGGGAAACCGAGAAGCGCCCCCATTCGGTTCCCCCTGCTCGCAGGGGGAACCTTTAGGAGGGGGTTCTTGGCTTGCCCTATCCTTGTGAAGAATGCCCCGATAGAGGTCACCATCAATATTCACGAGCCTCCAGCCTTCAGCCGATATGCTTTGCTGAGTCGCTCCTTGCGAATCGTGCCGCCCGAGGGCACGAGCGCGTACTGCATCGCCCAGAAGATGAGCGTTATCATCAGCCCGATGGCAAGTCCCAGCAGCGCGGCGACGAGCCAGCGTCCTGTGGCGTCGGAGTAGTGCTGCAGCGCCCAGCCGTATGCCCACAGCCCCAGCGCGCCGCCGATTGCGCCAGCCCAGCGCGCGGGGTTCACGGGCAGGTTCGGGACGCAGTGCGCCAGCCCATAGCCGAGCAGCCCGCCCAGCATTGCCAGCCCGACCAGCCGCGCGAAGTCCTCGCCCAGCCCGTAGAACCAGCCGAACAGCGCCTGCCCCAGCGCGCCCGCCAGCCCGCCCAGCACCGCCCCGCCCAGCGCACCGACCACGATGCGCCCGACATTGAACTCGCGTGGGTCATACGCCTCGTGTCGCCTGAAGAACGCCTGCGGCAGGCGCAGCCCCAACGCCAACACCAGCCCCAACACTGCGCCCCACGCGCCCATCACCACAAACGCCCAGCCCATCCGCTCCGCAGGCAGCGGATACCAGTCGTCCACCGCGCGCGGGTCGATGCTCATCCGCTGGCTCTCCTCGCCATGTCGCAGGCTCCCCTGAAACTCGCGTGTGCGCCCGCCAATCGTAATGCGCAGGGTGTACGGCGTGGGGTCGGGCGCGCCGTGATTGGCGTAGTGATGCACATAGACCTTGTAGACGCCTTCGGGCGCGTTGTCGGGCGGCCAGTAGATGTTCTCCACGGGTCGCTCCGTCGTGCGCAGTCGGTCAGCGTTCGCGTCCACATCCAGCTCGCCGCCTGTGGGGCTGGTGCGCTGGCGATACCAGATATGGTTGCCTGCGGGGTCAATCACATGCAGGTCTAAGTCGTTGCGGTTGTTCCACGCCAGCGAGAACTGCGGGTCGCCGAACTGCGCGCCTGCCTCCTGCAGACGCTCCACCACCTCGTCGTCGGTGTCGAACAGCAGCACCTGCGTGCCCGCCAGCAGTGCGCCGGTGTTCAGCGCATCGAACAGCGCGTTCAGCCCCAGCGCGGCGACCAGAGCGACGGCAAGCCCTATCGCGCCAAACAGCAGCCTGACCCCCATCGCCTACCTCCGAAACAGCCCAAGCAGTTTCTGCAGCAGCGTTTCGTTGGAACCGCGCCGTCGGGGGGCGTAGCGCGGCGCGTGCGCGTAGGGCGCCTGCTCCTTGCGCAACCACGCGATTAGCCCATCCCAGTAGTCGCGGAACTTCTGCGTGCTGCCGACGCACTCGGTGCGCGCCGAGTCGAGCCGCCGCTCGATGTGTTCCAGCTCGGCAATCAGCGTCTCACGGCGCTGGTGTAGGTTCGCTACCTCTTGCGCTTTGGCGAACGCCTGCTGCACGGCAGGCTCCTCGCGCCGACGATCCACATGCTTCCAGCGCAGGTAGGTGATTCGCGCCTCGCGTTGGCGGGTTTCAGGCTCGCGCCAGCCTTTGACCGCCTTGTAGACGATGTACGGCGCACTGATGATTAGCCCCGCGATGAAGAAGACCCACAGCGGCACTTGTTCGCCGCCTCCGCCCCCCTCCAGTTGCGCCTCCTGCTGGCGCTCCTGGTACAGCATGTGCAAGCCGAGCGCGTCCACTGTGGCAATCGCGACGGTCATCAGCGCGATAATCGCCATAAAAAAGACAGTGCGCACGCTTGAACGCATGCTGGGAAACGGCTCTGTCGCGCCGACTACCTCGCGCTTTTCTGACGCCATCGCTGCCGAGGACATCAGCGAGTAGGCGGTGTTGCCGACCAGCTTTTCGACAAACAGCCCGATGACCGCCGCCAGCGCGACGAGCCACAGCGCCTCACCGCGTTGCAGTACCTCCAGGCTCAGCAGTCCCGTAATCACGCCCAAGTTGACGCCCAGCAACAGTCCTGCCGCCAACGGCGCGAAAAACTCGAACAGCCACTGCCCGACTGTGACAAGCACATTCCCTTTGGACGATACAGGCGCGACGCCCTGCTCACCGCACACCTCGTCTTCATGCGCGAAGTCGGCTTGCAGAGCGCGCTCCACCAGCAGCGGGCTAATCGGTTCGGGCGCAGGCGGCTGCTTCGTGCGCTTTTTGGGCGGGGGCGGCACAGGCAGCGGGATACGGGCGGTCGCCATCGCCTGCATGAACTCGGTCTGCGCCTGCTCAATCGCCTTGTCTGTCGCGTGAATTTCCCGCTGGCACTCGATGCGCTGCGGCTCCAGCTCTTGGCGCAGCTGCTCGTATTGGGTGGCAGGGATTTTGACCCAGTGGGTGTAGCGCATGCGCAGTTCGCTGGCTTGTACCTCGTAGCCCGCCTTGCGCAGGTACGACTCCACCAGCATCACAACGCGCTCGGCGTCCGAGAGTTGGCTGTGGACAATCAGCGGCGTCTCGTGGAACACGCCTGGCTCCAGCGGCATGTGCCAGAACGGCGCGGCGTCGCGGTACGGCTCAATCAGCGGGCTGGGCGCGAAGACGCCGTCCACACTGGGCACGGCGGGCGGCTCGCCAACTTGTCGCTGCGTGGCTTCGGCAATCGTGCTGTTGGTCTCACTGGGCGGCGGCGCAGCGGGCGATAGGCTCGCTTGTGGCTCCACAGCGTTAGGCGTGGCAGTCTCAGGCTCGTCTGTGGGCAGGTGCGCCGCTACTCGGTCGAACTCGTTGCGTTCCATCTCCATTTCTGTCCCCCTCAGTTCTCCAGTGCGCGTAGCCGCTCCTTGAGGCGTGCGAGCGCGTCCAGACCGTCCGTTTCGCCGAACACGAACAGCTTGCCCGCGTCGTGCAGGGGCGCGTAGTAGCTGTTCTCGACCGCACGGCGATAGCGGTTAATCACGGGACCCACGACCACAGCCGCCACTCGGCTGTCTTGCGCCAGTCGAGCCGCTTGCTCGCGCGTCTCTTTGGGCGTGTGGCACTCACCATCGGTGAACAGGCACAGCACGAACTTGCGCTCGGGATACTGCGCCGCAAAACGCTGGAATTCCTGCATCACCTTATCGGGGCGCGTGCCCCACTTGCCCAGATAGTTCTCGATGGTCTCGCGCGAGACCGTGTTCAGCTCCTTCGAGGCGATAGGGCGACTCTCATGCACAGTCTCGATGGTCTCGGCATAGCGCCAGATTTTGGTGGGCGTGCGCGCGGGCATGACTTCGCCAATCACCTTGTTCAGGAACGCGACCGCGCGCTGCTTCTGCTCTTTACTCATCGACTGGCTCACATCGAACCCTGCGCCGACTGCCAGTGGCGTCTTGATGTCTTGGGCGCGACTGTAGTTCCAAATCCACCGCCCAGCGACAGCCACTGCAGCAATTATCCCGACCAACGCCAACCCTGTCAGAAGAGGATTTTGCGCATCCCCCTCATGTCGGTAGCTCCGACTTCCTCTGTATCTCGACATAACTGTCTCCCATCTCTGCTACGAATATAGTGTCAGGAGAGTTCCCGAAATGTGCGCGTTTGTGCCCCCTGCGCGTACTATTATACCCCATGCGACAAATCATTCGTCGCCATAGCGCACGGCTTCAGCTTCCAGTTCGATTCCGCCGCGGGCATATTGCTTCACGACGACACGCAGGAAACGGGGGCTCAGCACCTCGAACAGGTCGTCAGCGATACGCGCCGCCAGCGATTCGCAGTATGCGCCCTCGTCGCGGAATGCCCACAGGTAGAACTTGAACGCTTTCGATTCGAGGCAGAGTAGGTTCGGCTCGTACTCCACGATGACCTCGCCGAAGTCGGGCTGTCCTGTGCGCGGGCAGATAGCAGTGAACTCTTTCGCGTGCAGGGTGACGCGCTTGACGGCAGGCGCGGGAAACGCCTCCTGGCGGAGGGCTTCCACCGCCTCGGCGAGGTCTTTCGGACGCGGCATCGGTCCCGAACGCGGCAGGTAATAGTTGCGCTCGACCATGGCTTATGCGGAAGGTTCGTCGCGATGCATCATCTCGCGCAGTCGCTGCAGGAAAGCTGCCAAGCTGCCCGCGCGCAGGGCAACCGTCTGCAGCTCCAGCAAGCGCGTGGGGTCGTCAATCTGGTTCAGTTCGTGAACCAGCTCTGTGGGTGGCTCGCCGTACAACTCGCGCAGGATGCCAAGAATCGCTTGCCGTAGTCCTTGTTGCAGACCCTGCTGCAAACCCTGCTGCAGACCCTGTTTCTCGCCGCGTTGCATACCGCGTTGCATCCCCCGACGATACCCACGCAATAACCCGCGACGGATGGCTCGCCGCTCTATCGAGGTGAGCAACTCCTCTGGACGCTTGCGGCTCGCCTCTTCCAGCATCTTCTCGTATTGCTCTTCCAACTCGGCTGGCAATCGCATGGCGCGCTCCAGAAACGCCAAGATTTGGCGAATTTCCTCTTCATTATACCCGCGCTCCAACGCCAACTGCATCAACTCCACCCGTGCTTGGAGGCGGATTTCGGGTGTATGCCTTGTGCGCACGGCGCGCACAAACGACGCCAGAATCAGCGACGCCGCATCGCCCGCCTCCAGCAGTTGCTGCTCGTCCAAGTCCAGCACTTTGATGCTCGGAAACGCGAAGCGAATCTCGCACTCGCCCACTGCATACTGAAACTCGCGCGGACGCCAGTTCGGGTTGTCATCCGCCAGGATCGCGATACTCAACACACGCCGCCGATACCGTAGCCAGATAGCGATGTGGTACGCGAACATCCGCTCCGCAAAGTTCGGGTCAGGCGTGGACTGCGCCTCCAGATGCACCAGTATCCACTCTTCCGTGCCGTTCTTGAGGTAGACGCGGAAGAGTTTGTCCACCACCTGCAAGTTAGCGTACTCTTTGGGGGCAACGCGCAACAGCTCTTTGTCCAGACACTCGACGCCGCGCGACCAGTCAATCTGGGCGTGTAGGCGCGGCAAGCCGTGTTTGAGAAGGGCTTGCAATCGCTCGGCGTCGTCGGTGAAGGCTTTCCACGCCGTGTCGTCCACAGTGAGCACCCTGATGCGGTTCCTGCCTCGCATACGGAGCCGATTCGCCGCGCGCCGACGCTTTCCCGCCCAGTGGGTAGAATTGAGGCATGCCAAAATCCGACGCCCAGCCCCGCGTGGTAGATCCTGCGCGCGGCGCAGAAGACGCCGCCAGTGAAGCGACTCTGCGCCCGCAACGGCTCAGCGAGTTCATCGGGCAGCAGCAACTACGCGAGAACCTGAGCGTGTTTATCCAAGCCGCGCGCGCCCGCAGCGAGGCGTTAGACCATGTGCTGCTGTTCGGTCCGCCTGGGCTGGGCAAGACGACGATTGCGACTATCATCGCCAACGAGATGGGCGTCCCGATTCACATCACCTCGGGTCCCGCTATCGAGCGTCCTGGCGACCTCGCGGCGATTCTGACCAGCATGGAGCGCGGGCAGGTGCTGTTTATTGACGAGATTCACCGCCTCGCACGCGCCGTCGAGGAGGTGCTGTACCCCGCGATGGAAGACTTCCAGATCGACATCGTGCTGGGCAAGGGCGCGGGGGCTCGATCGCTGCGGTTAGACCTCCCCCACTTCACGGTGGTTGGCGCAACCACACGGGCAGGGCTGCTCACTTCGCCTCTGCGCGATAGGTTCGGCATCGTCCACTACTTCCAGATGTATACGCCCGAAGAGTTAGTGCAGATTGTGCGACGCTCGGCGCGCATCTTGCAGACGCCCATTGAGGAACCCGCCGTCGAGGAGATTGCGAAGCGTTCGCGCGGCACGCCGCGCATCGCCAACCGCCTGCTGCGGCGCGTCCGCGACTTCGCGCAAGTGCTGGGCACTGGCGTCATCACGCTGGAGATTACGCAAGACGCACTGCAACGGCTCGGCGTTGACCCGCTGGGTCTGGACGAGATGGATCACAAAATCCTGCGCACGCTCATCGAGAAGTTTGGGGGCGGTCCAGTGGGGCTGGACACGCTCGCCGCCGCCATTCAGGAAGACGCGGGCACGATTGAGGACATGTACGAGCCGTACCTGATGCAGTTGGGCTTCGTGCAGCGCACATCGCGCGGGCGCATGGCGACCCCACGCGCCTACGCGCATCTGGGCATCGCGGCGACTGGGGTTGCGCTCCAGCCGCCGCTGGACATCGTTTAGGGGCGCACCCGCTCGCGCTGAATCTGCTTGTTGCCCTGCGGGTCGGTAATCACTCGCTGCTGATAGACCTCGCCGTTGAGTTGCACTTGGTAGGTGACCTGCATGTCGATTTTTTGCCCGAAAAGTTGCATAGTGGTCTTGATGGGCGGCTTATGTTCCAGAACCACTGTTTCCGGCGCGGCGTCGGGCTTGGG